>CAYREE010000071.1:0-11687 GCA_964423225.1 uncultured archaeon
GAATTTCACATATATTCCGTGCTCTAATATCCTTTGTATCGAAATTCAAGTCTATATCCTGTTCTAATTGCGTTCCCAAACGATTCAAATGGCCTATCTGAGAATCAAGATATTTAGTTTCTCCAGAGGCTGTATATCGTTCCCTCACACAACCTAGCATACCCATGCTCACCATGTGATTATCGGTCTGGCTTGCGACTGCTTTTCTAAGTTTATCATCATCAGTTTGAATAGTAGTAGTATTTTGCATCCCCATAGCTGTCCGATAATATTTTTCAGCCTTTCCAACATTAGATAATTTATCATCACCTTCTGCCAATCCTGCTTGTACTTTAAACCATGTTCCCATAGCATCATTAAAACCACGATCCTTAACTCCCTTCGAAGACATCTCACGTAAAAGATTTTGAGCTGCACTAAAGTATGTATCTCGTCTATCAGAATCAATTCCAGCATTTATGAAAGTTTTTGCCAGGATAGCATTCAATTCAACTGAATCACTTCGAGACTGCTTACATCCCCATAAAGTCCTGGCGGCAGTCTCATAATCACCTATCTCGAAAGAATCCAGGCCCTGTTTAACTTGTTTATCATAATCTTGTTGTGTTCTTGGCCCTCTTGAATCCTGACCGAAAACCCGTAATGCACCTGTAGAAGTTGCCAAAGCCGTTGCTCCAGCCAGTTTAGCAGATTGAAAAAGAAAATCACGTCTACCCTCATCTACTTGCCCTGGATCAACAACTCTTGAAGCCAATATAGTAATAAATCAGGAAGAATGAGGATATAAAATATTATCGGATTTATTCTTTCAAGCCTTCTAGGATTCGTAGTGTCTTTAATACGTCTGCTCCGACGCCGCTGCTCATTATTTTTACATAGGTTTCGTCTACACCGTCTCTTTTAGCCTGTTCCCGGATCTTGCTGAGATTGTATGAGACTGCAGCCTGTGTTGTCCCCAACTCATCTGCTATTTCTTTTTGCGTGTATCCGAGCCCTCTAAGTTCCACGAGCTTTGATTTCTGCCAATCTGAAAGCATTTTCTTATAATACTATTATACAAGACTCCTTTATATAATATTAAATAGTTTTATAATATAAAAATGTGCTTTTTACACATCTTCCCTGTTATGCCATGTATTAGGGGAATATAGATGGGGAAGGTCTCATTAAAAAGTGTGAAAAACGTATATTTGATGCGAAAATGCATGATATCGACTACGAAAAACTTGGTTTTATGTGCGGTATAGAAATCCACCAGCAAATAGACACTCATAAACTCTTCTGTGAATGCCCATCCCTGATCAGAGAGGATGAGCCAGATAAAAAAGTAATGCGGAAGATGAGAGCAGTTGCTGGAGAACTAGGAAATGTTGATCCAGCCGCACTACATGAATTTCTTCGTAATCGAATCCTTGAATATCAAGCATATAATGATACTACATGTCTTGTCGAACTAGATGAGGAACCACCCCATCCAATCAATAAACAGGCGTTAAAGACTACATTAGAGGTTGCACTACTCCTAAATGCGTCCATACTTGATGAAGTGCATGTAATGAGAAAGACCGTCATTGACGGAAGTAATACTAGCGGATTCCAAAGGACAATGCTCGCCGCAGTTGACGGACAACTTGAGACAAGCGAAGGCACAATCAACATTCCATCAATCTGCCTTGAAGAAGACGCGGCAAGGATAATTGAGACAATAGGAGATACAGTCGTCTACCGGCTTGACAGACTAGGCATACCACTCGTCGAGATTGCCACGGACCCAGATATTAAAAATGCCAAACATGCAAGAGAAGTCGCAGAAAAATTAGGTTCCATCCTAAGAGCATGCAAGGTAAAAAGAGGCCTCGGGACAATAAGGCAGGATATAAACATTTCGATAAAAGATGGGGAACGTATAGAAGTCAAGGGAGTGCAAGACCTTAAACTGATTAGCAAGTTCGTGGAATCAGAAGTGGAAAGACAAGTAATGCTTATCGATATAAGAGAAAAACTAAATGC
Source organism: uncultured archaeon (assembly GCA_964423225.1). GTDB lineage: Archaea > Altiarchaeota > Altiarchaeia > IMC4 > SCGC-AAA252-I15 > CAYREE01. The sequence goes on from CAYREE010000071.1 coordinate 2,011, forward strand.
TGCAGGAGTCAAAGTAAAAGACTATGATATAGAACCTATCGACGTAACAGACACGATAAAAGACACTGAATCAAAGGTCATCGTAAAATCACTGGAATCCGGGGGCAGAGTATATGCTGTCAAACTAACTGGATTAAAAGGATTGTTAAAGGATCAGTTAGGCCCACAACTAGCCCAGTATGCAAGAGCTTCAAGTAGTTTGAAGGGATTATTCCACACAGATGAACTACCAGGATATGGAATAACAGAAGCGGAAGTAGTGGGACTGGTCAATTTACTAGGTCTCAGTGAAAAAGACGGTTTTGCCCTTGTCTCAGGATCCAAGGAAGAATGCCTTAAAGCTTTAAATGCTGTGTTAGACAGGTGTAAGAAGGCTTTGGATGGTGTGCCAGAAGAGACTAGACGACCTAAAGACGATGGATCAACAGAGTATATGAGACCTCTCCCAGGTTCTGCAAGAATGTATCCAGAAACCGATGAGCCGATAGTCAATATGACTGATCAATACCTGAAAACATTAAGGAAGGGGCTTCCAGAACTTAGAGAAGATAAGGCAAAGAGATATGAAGACATTGGCTTAAGCCATGAATTAGCAGGACAAATATCTAAGTCAGGTATGACAAAACTTTTTGAAGAACTCTCAACAGAATACAGTGAAGTAAATCCGACGATAATCGCTACAACTCTAACAGCTTATCCCAAAGAGGCAGCAAAAAGACATGGATTCGAACAAGAATTGATTACAAACGAACATCTAACAAGTATCATCCAGCTTCTCTCAGAAGAAATTATCACAAAGAACACGGTTGTTGATTTATTGGCAAAGATAGCGGAAAACCCAGATGTAAAAGCGGGTGAGACAGCCGAGAAAAACGGCCTCACAACCCTCTCTGGTAGGGAGCTTAAAACAATAATAGAAAAAATAGTATTAGATAATAAAGATCTGGACATCGGACCGCTTATGGGCAAGGTAATGGCTGAATTAAAGGGTCGTGCAGATGCAGATAAAGTACGTGAAATAATAAAAAAACTGACATAAATTAAGTCATATAAATTTTTTTAGTAGACCTAAATATTTTTATATTAGTTTGTGTAATTAGTCTTCTATGGTCGAACTTAATGGCATTCCGTTAAGGGAGAGAAAACACGCACAGACAAAGATCGCGCTTCTTAACGCGGCTTTAAAACGATTAAGGGATGAAACACTCGCAGAAATATCGGTAAAAGACATATGTGACACTATCCCAGTATCAGAAGTCACATTCTACAACTACTTCCCTAAAAAGAGCAGTCTATTAACTTATTTTATCAGGCTTTGGACGATAGAGATACAATACAATTCAAGAAAGAAATTCGGCGAAGATGCTGGATTGGAAGCAATAGAAGAGATTCTTGAATATACTGCAAAGATGATAAGGGATAAACCCTATGTCATCGGCGAGATCATTGTCCTTATCACAAGGTCAAGGGAAAAAATACCATTTGAGAAATTGAGTATTGCAGAAAAAATAACTGCATATCCCGACAAGAAGGGTATTGAAGAGATCGATGTTATCGAATTCCCGTTAATACTTAAAAAACACCTGAAAAATGCAATAAAGAAAGGGGATCTGCCAATAAAGACAGACCTAGATGTCACCCTACATGCATTATTATCTATATTCTTTGGTACTCCACTCATGATGGAAAAATGTAATCCAAGAGGGATTAAAACAAACTATTCGAAACAGTTGAAACTGATTTGGGCAGGGATAAGAAGCGAGTATGGAGGTAATAAATGAGCCTCGAAGGACTTCTTTACCGGATGGCAAAGATCCAATACAAACACCATCTCATCATCGTTGCAATATCCCTTATAATCACATTGTTCATGGTAGTTGGAGCAAGTAAAGTATATATGGAAAGCGACTTTGACAAGTTCATGCCAACACAACTTGAAGTATTCCAAAACAGGGATAAGGTAAATGAACGATTCGGAGGGGCAGATCTCATACTAGTAGTTGTGGAATTAGACCATGGACGAGACATAAAGGGCATACCCAAAGACATACGAGATCCAAAAGTAATAAATATGCTTGTCGACCTACAGGAACAATTAGATGCCGAGACAAAGATAGACCGGGTGATGAGTGCGGGATTATTTTTCCATAAGGAGGTTCCACGAACCCTCGAGGGAGTAAAAACAATACTAAGATCAAAGCCAGGATCCGATGGAATGTTCAATAAAGACTATTCAATAACACTACTATATGCCTTCACCAGTGTCGGCGGCGGTGAAAAAGCCGTTAAAGACATGACAGGACTGATACAAGACAATATCGATAGCGTCTCCAAACCCCCCGGAGTGAAGATGACTATAACCGGCGGCCCGCCGATAAGAGACACGTTGCTAAAGATCCTTTGGAGTGATGCGGTATACACCATCCTACTTGCAGCAGGAGTGATATTGATCCTATTGATAATACTGCAAAAAAGCATCTACAAGGGAGTACTAGTATTCATACCACTAGCACTCGGACTGACCTGGACCCTGGGAGGAATGGGCTACATGGATATACCACTTTCCATAGCAACTGTCGCAATAGGCGCAATGATACTTGGCCTAGGTGTAGAATATGGTATATTCATTGTTGAACGATACATGGAGGAGCGAGAAGGTAAGGATAAGAGCATGGAACACTCTATAACACATTCAGTCTCAAAGGTGGGAGGTGCAATATTAGGCTCTGGTATAACCACGATCGTTGGATTCGGAACCCTGACATTAGCACTCATGCCAATGCTACAAGACCTTGGAAAAACCCTTGCATTAGGTATCGCAAGCTGCCTTGTCGTTGCGATCTTCGTCAACCCAGCATTCATAATATTCGCAGGAAAGATCACTGGAAGAGGTGACAAAGAATGAATAGAGAGTTATTTAGAAAAATAATCCGATCATATTCCCAATTCCTTGCGAAAAACCCATTCATCATCCTCATAATCGCATTGATGGTCACAGTATATGCATCACAACTACAATCAGGATTAAAAATCGAACCACAAAATAACAAGGACTTCCTACCATCAGACAGACCAGTAGTAGCAGCATTTGAGAAGATAGGGGATGAATTCGGAGGACTCAACACGATAACAATAGCAATTGAAGTGGATCCTCAGATAGCAGGATCAAACGAGGTAAGAGACATCCTCGACCCCAGGATGATAGAATACGGATTGAAGATCCACAAAAAACTTGAAAAAATCGATGAGATCGCAAGTGTTAACAGTGGTTCCGAACTATTAAAAAAAGGGAACAATGGAACAAGGCCAAACTCTATTAAAAGAGGATTGGAATTATGGAAGAATAATCCGGTCCTAGACCAGTATCTTTCAAAAGACCATACAATAATGCTCATCAAAGGAGAGTATATCCCCGACGTTGATAGACAGGATTTCTATGAGAAAGTCGACTCAGTTGTAATAGAGACAACCGCCCCACCTGGAACAAGGACATTCATTACTGGAGAGCTTGCACAAGACGTACAGATGGACACATTAGTCGGACCTGACATGCAGAGAGTGATGTCACTCACCATGTTCGGCATCATGGGAGTCGTATTCATCGTTATGGGAAGCATCGCCTTCGGTATCCTCCCTTTATTCACGATAATCTTCGGCACTATATGGAGTATGGGTTTATGGGCAGGTTTGGGTAACAATCTAACGTTCGCAACATCAGGTGTTTCATCTATGATAATGGGGATTGGAATTGATTTTGGGATACAGACTATAACCCGGTTCAGACAGGAATTTGAAAAAATCAGTAATCCTGAAGAAGCGATAACAGAAACCCTTTTAAACGTGATACTGCCAATGTCAACTACAACGATCTCTGCCTTGATCGGATTTAGGGCCATGAGTATGGGAGAGCTTTCATTCATGGGGGAGATGGGAGCGATAATGAGCTATGGTGTGCTTGGATGCATGCTTGCTGCAGTGACAGTCGTTCCTGCAATCATTGTAATCTATATGAAATATATTCGCACAATTAAAATCAGAGAGGTATTCAAATGAAACATGTTTCAATAATCGGAAGGGTATGCATCATCATGATGCTTTTTGCAGCTTACGTGAGCGCACAGACAGCAACACCAACAGCATTGATCGTCAACTACGATCAGACTCTAGTACCACAAGACCTTAAGCCAGGAGACATTAAACCAATGTATATAGTTATACAGAATACTGGTGGCTTGACAGCCAGGGAAGTAAGGGTTACTATTCCCAGCCAAAAGGATTTGTTTGCTGAGGGGCCCTCTAGCAACAGCCTTGCCGCAGGAGGCACATGGGCTCTTGGTACCGTTAATCCAGGACAGAGTGCAAGGGTTGTCACATCACTTAGGGCACGTCCAGACGCCAAGATCGGGACGCATTACCTGACAGTATATCTGAAGTATGATGAGAGCAGATACGATTCATCAGAAAGCATCACAATAGAAGAGGAGACTACAAAATGGATTATTCCTGTTGAGATAAGAAGCGGTAGCTTGTTTGAGCTTGGCGGCTTCACTGTAAACAGCGAAGAGCTTAAGGCAGGAGAGACATACATCATATCACTTGACTTAAAGAATACTGGTGAGGCTGACGCCCATGAACTGAAATCATATCTAGGTATGCCAAAAGATGGTACACCAACCAACATGCAGATAAACGTCCAATTGGCTCAGGCTTTCACAGTACTTGGAAATGTCGATAATATCCTCGGCGATGTCCCACAAGGTGAGATTGGCAAGGTCAACCTTATGATACATATCGATGAGAACATACCTGCAAAAGCGTACACTCTTCCGATAACAGCTGAATACGAGGATGATAGCGGAACTGTTCATACTGACATATTCTATGTTGGAGTCCTTGTGAGTGGAGAGAGGAAACTCGCGATTACGAACTTTCAGACTGATCCTGTGGAACTACATGCCGACGAGGATGATATAGAGATAACCGGGAATATTGAGAACCAGGGTACTGAACAGGTAAAGAATATCAAGGTAACATTCGTACCTGGGAATCCGCTTGAGAATGCTAGAAGTTATGTGCAAAAAAAAGAGGTTGGAACACTCTCAGGGGGAAAGTCACTTGGTTTCACATTCTATGCAGACATCCCCGAAGAGGCGAAAGCTCAGACAAGTGAGGTCACATTCGAACTGGAATACGAGGTGAACAGTAAGAAATTCAAGGATATGATCATACAACAACTCGACATCCAAGACCATCCAAGATTCGAGATCATACAGGATGAGAGTAGCACTCAACCAGAGGATCAGGGCAGTACTAGGATGACATTGACGAATAAGGGAAGCAAGTGCGAGGGAGTAACTGTCATCGTTTTGGAAAAGAGGGATCAGCCATTCGACTTCGACGATAAGTCAGCTTATGTCGGAGACCTTGACACTGAGGATGATGGTGTAGCAACCATTCAGTATACCGTGGAAGAAGACGCGACGCCTCAACCACATCTTGTGCCCATAGAGATAAGATGCACTAAAGACGATGAAGTCCTAGTCTTCTCCAAATCAATGAAGCTGACCGTAGCCAAAGCAGGTGAAAAGAGAGATTATAAGACATTATTCATAGCAGGATTAGTGGTCTTATCTATCGGCTGCTTTATCGTCTATAAGATAGGGCATTCCCACGGACATAAGAAGGTGTGTGACAAGCATTAAAAAGATTATTCCGTTGAATAACCGATACCATTTGCATAGGTGTCGAGGCCTTCTACATGGGATAGTCTTAGCCTTGCGAATAGTTCGCGGGGCTTCACATCCTCCCTTATCCCATAGTCATTGAATAGATGGATTAGTTTTTTCCTTATGATTTTTCCTTCCTGATCCATGTCGGTGAGAATGATTATCATATCATAGTCTTGGAGAGCCTCGACAATCCTGAAGAGAGGTATCCCCTTGTTCAATTCGATGATATGCTCCTGGACGCCTAGTTTTTCCAACGCTGCTTTATCGTTCTTTCCCTCGACGATTATGGGATTATTCAATGAATCTAAAAAGTCTTCGAGTAGATTTAGTTCGTCTTCCATGATATGATACAATAATATCATTTAAACCAAAAAAAAGATACTTCTGTATGATTGATTAGTTAGTGGATGATCTTAACCTGTATTCAAATATTTTCTTTCTCCTTTGGTGTGCTGTTGGGTCAGGGTCGATTTCAATCAGTTTTTTAGAGACTGCATTTCCCTCTGTCGTAAGTCTACTATTAGGAACTTCCTCCGCCATCCAATCCACCCGGTTTCCTCCCTTTACAGCATCCACGTACTGTCTAGAAGCATTCCTAAGATATTCTATCTGATGGTCACGATCTCCTTCAAGCTTATATAATTCTATATTTGCTCTTGCAAGGGCTTGTCTTCTTACTTTGTTTAATCCGTCAATACCCACTGACTCTGACAAGACATCCCGGGCAACTAACAGTTCCTCAGTCCGTTCACCTATAGGCAGCTTTTCTGCCCGCATTAACAATGCTTTCCCGAGGGCTCCAAGCGTTTCCGGATTCTTGCAAACCCTGTCTGATAACCTTAGGTATCGGATTGCCTCGTCAAGTCCTTGACGGGTTGGATTATCAACCATCATACTTCGGATTCCAAGTTGGCAAAGACTGCTTGCGACAACAGCATTCGGATCGCTTCTAAACATATTCATCGTCATCGCGTCTGCAATCCCAACTTCATCCAAATGCCCTACCAGACTATTTAGGTTATAAGGTTGAGACCGCTCCCATTTTTCATTTGTCTTTATTCCTTCATTGCAGTCGATGTATCCCTCTCCAACACCGATTATTACGCGACCTACTAATACGATCGGCCTGCATTCAATTGGTTCTGGCTGTGCGTTTGCAACAGTGTTGAAGACTCCTGCGAAGTCGTATCCGTCTCCATGCATATTCTCCCAGGTCTCAAAAACCCGTGTCCCAGGATTTCTATTTCTGTCATCCATGTTCACGGTGAATCCTTTATCTAATCCTTCAGCATCAAATAAGACATTATGGACACCCTCTATCTGACCCCAGCAACCTTTAGGACGTTCTTGTCCTTGAATATTTTCTGCAACCGTTTGAGCCACATTTTCAGCGATTCCTATAGTGTTATCAGCCCTAGTTGTGAATGCTTGTGGGTTGAAACCAGGTGTTTTTTCAGCGTGGTCTTGTGCTACCCTGATGAGTGCATGAAGTGGGGAAATACTGCCCCTATTTATCGCTCCATCCTCGACAGCTGAAACCATTTCTTCAAGGCTCATGATCCCAGTAACATTCCCTGCTTCATCAGTTTTACCCATAGCTTGTTCATAAGTTTTTAATCCGACTTTCACAGGCTGTGCTTTCAATGCTTTAGAATCGGCAAGAGCCTGATTGAATGAGTCGACAAGTCCTGGTTGTTTTCCGAGTTCAACAAGCGGTTGTAATATCTCGTATTTAATCTCGCTAGAACCGGATCCATAACCTGAATCAGACATTGAAGTCAATTTTGTGAGGCCTTCTACTGCTTCATCGTAGTTTCCATATCTTGTGAAGTCATATGAAATGACAGCATTTCTAAGATGTGCTTGCGCTTCTGGCAATCCATTTTCTATTTGAAATTGGCAGCGTCCCAGATGAATTCCGGTCTCTCCGACCATGCGTTTTTCAGGATCTAGTTCATGTCTTGTTATATCCAATAGTTCACCATATGTTCTATCTATCTCACCGATTATTCCCGTTTTCTCAGTTGGATCATCTGTATGTTCAAGGAGTTTCTCATTCAAGGATAATCGTATTTTACATGAAGTTTCCCTGGCATAAGGTGAAAGATTCTTATATAAACCATCTCCGTTAGGAATATCAAGTTTCATATACTTTAAGGATTCTCTAAGGTAGTTTTCATTCCCGCTTAATTCATATAATGTATAATACTGTCGATTTAGACGACCCAACTCCTGCCAGCTTACATCTCTCGGTTTTTCTTCAATCCTTTTAACGAATGCCTGGACATTCAACTTTGCACCCTCATTCATAGCCCATTCCCGAGTTTCTTTTTTGTCGTAAAGTTTGGCTCTGTCATAGTATAAAGCCGCTTTAACGCTCAGATATAATGAGTCATCAGGGTCTACTGCTAGTACATTGTTTACCTCCCCTAATGCCGTATTTAGAAATCCTATCCTTGGTTCATCTTCAAGACGCTGGTAAAGTTTAAAACGGTTGTGACTACCTGTTTCTTCAACTCTTAAAAGCGTTTCAGCTCCCCCAACTCCTTCTTGTACAAGCTTTACACAGTCTTCATCGTGAATCTTGGTCCTTTCAAGTCCAAAAACCCTGTTTCCAGTATGTATTCTTGGTCCATGCCCTTCACCAGCACGATCTATTCTTGTAACTTTCTCATCTGATGTTATAACTCCGATTTCTCTAAGTTTTACAGATAAATCCTCCTTCTTACTGTCAATACTCCGGATACTACCATCTTCATAATCGCAGTCTATAGTACATGCAAAGATACCGCCTGCCTGAAGGCTATTGGCCATCGAAGAAAACACATACGATCCTGATTCATCGGATGTGAATGCCCTGCAATAATCCAGATACTTTTTCGCATGTCGGCCGCTTGTTGCATCAGTATCATATCCTGTTAAAATCTTTGCTGCATGATTGAACAACTCATTTGTTAATGCAGCGAAAGGTCTTGGTTTTCTAGATCCTGGTGGTAATTCATCTAATCCAATCCCAAAATTCCTGTTCATTACAGCATTATACTGGTTGTAGTCGAATAATTCCCCCCTTCGTGTCATTTCCATAAACCATGAATCCTCAAGTCTCGCCCCTGGTTTCCCTACCACCTGTAGAGTATGGCTCGGTATTGTAATTGGGGCCATAGGCATGTCATGGCCCCGTCGTCTAAGCTCATCGTTTATGACACTGGAAACCCCGACAAAGTCTTCGCATACTCCCTGATGCCTCTTCCATACTTCTGCGAACGAGGGATTGTAATACTCTCCCATTGCAAAAGATCGTAAAAGCGGATGTTGCATTGCAATACTATTTGTGTCGACATTCAGCCATTCGGCCTTGGCATCATCATCAATCAGTTCAAACGGCCGGTTGCCGTCAAACATTACATTTCGTACTAGCCGTGCCTTTTCAACAGGTGTTTTTGGATGTGTACTAGTGATCCTTCTTTCAACTTCATCTGAGGCCTCAGTCACTTCTTTTAAAATTGTTTTGCATCCATGCATGAAACGTCTTACATCATCAATTGTTTCAACCGAGTCTTCACTTTCACTGTCCACGACTTTGATTAGGGCGTCTATCCCCTGCTTGTCCTGGGCTACCCTTAACATCAAATGGGCTTCAGTCAATGGAGAATCATATCCAAGTTTTCGGGATTCCTCCTCTAATTCACCCTGCGGAAGAAATCTTCTTCCTATCTCACCGTCACTGGTTTTTACAGCATATATCTTGTGATAATCCCGTAGAACCTGTTCAAGTGGTCTTTTCGCAACACTTGCATAAGAGCCTGCAGCTTCATCAATATAATCTGAGTGCACTGGCTCCTGAGCCATGATTTTTTTAGGTAATCCCATTAAAGCGCCTGCAGCAAGTGAAGCTTTAAGGAAATCCCTTCTACCCATCTCAAAAAATCATGGCTCAGGAGCCAGTGC
>CAYREE010000072.1:0-9810 GCA_964423225.1 uncultured archaeon
AAGGTTATTACCTCGCCTACAACGACATTACAGTCAGTTGATCCTGAGGTTATTGATGTATTATCTGCAAGAATGGCTGAATTAGAAGAATTGTTTAATGAAAAAGATTGTGAGTGTAGTGATTCTTCTGATGAGATTGATGATTTAGAGGATGAGATCAGTGATCTGGAGGATGAGATTGATGATTTGAAGGATGAGATACGGGACCTGGAGGACGAGATAGAGTCATCATCACAGAGTAAGACAACTACTACTAGTACTGAAACAACAACCACTTCGACAACCATTCCAATTGAAACACCTGCATCAAGCACTACTGGAATCACGGAGGTGGTATAGATGAGAAATACTCTGTTGAAAGCAGTGGTCGTAATAGGTATATTATCCCTGCTTAGTATCGTGTCTGTGGCAGATACTTGTGAGCCGAATTGTGATACTTGGAAGTATTATCCGACTGGTGGGGAGCCTAAGCTTGATCCTTATGGTTTTTATCAGACAGATTTGTTCACTGGTTCGGGGACTTATAGCCATGATTTCAAGCTACCACCCGGGACAAACGGTTTAGTACCAGAGTTAAAGCTGTCGTATAATACGCAGGCTGCGTCTGGACGGGCTGGGTGGGTTGGTTTAGGCTGGAGTCTTACCGAAAACTACATTCTACGAGACGTGAATGGTTCAGTAGATGATTTGTCAGATGATGAATACAAGCTTATGTTGGATGGTGTGAGCTATCCATTAGTCTACTCGTCGACGACTGGGAGATTCCACACGAAAATCGAGTCTTTCTACTATGTCATTAACCAGTCGAGTGCAGTCAATACTAAAGGCATGTTCTGGTATGTCCGGCTTAAAGACGGTAGGGAATATCGTCTTGGACACGATAATAACTCTGAGCAACTGGCAAATGGCAAGGATTATGTCTATAAGTGGAATCTGGATCAGATTAGAGATACGCATGACAACTATATCTACTATACTTATGATGAGTCTGTGTCAGGTGATAATGGCACATCGTATATACAGAAGATCGAGTATAACAATGATTTGAACAGGACAGTTATATTCGACTTGGAGACTACAGCTAGATACGATCAGTTTCCATACTATGACCAAGGCTCTTATCTAAAACCCACCCGCAGGTTAAAAGATGTTAGCATATTCCATGAAAACACTCTAGTAAGGAGATATCATTTTAACTATACTATTGGCGAAGCTACTAATCGCAGTCTTTTACAGTCTATCCAGGAATACGGTACTGATAATACTACCGCTCTTCCTGCGACCGTATTCACTTACTCAGAAGTAAGGAAGAATTGGGTTGAGAATACTTCTTGGGATCCGCCTGTATTATTCAAGCATACTGATGGTTTGGGCTTGCAAAATGATAATGCTAGGCTAATGGATTTTAATCGGGATGGGTTAATTGATATTATTCGTGGAAACGATGAGGGTCATGAAGTCTTTATTAATAATGGGTTAGATTGGGAAGAAGACGCTGGATGCACGGTTCCTGTAAATATTGACATGTCAATAATGGTTGGTGATGTGAATAAAGATGGATTGCCTGATTTGGTACGCAGTTATTATCAATCAGATGATGTATACTCAAATAAGACCATTTATATCCACAACGGTACTTGCTGGGAGGTCGATGCATCATGGACTACACCAGACCACTTTGAAATATGTGACAATAATGGTTGCATTGATAATGGAATAAGGTTAATGGACGTTAACAATGACGGATTAGTCGACATGGTTAAAGCCACGGATAAGGATCATTCTGCGGATAAGAAGATATGGATTAATAATGGAACCGGCTGGGAATTAGACACTAGTTGGACTCCACCAGGATACTTCATTAACTTTGCTAAGGAAGATACTGGTTTAAGGACTGGTGACGCTAATGGTGATGGACTAGTCGATTTTATCTGGGGTGGGTCAGACGCGAATACAGAGCGGAAAATATACATCAATAATGGTAGTGGATGGTATGAAGACACGTCGTGGGCTAAACCGCCAGCAGCTTTTGTATTCTATGATCTGGGCTGTTCGCCTTGTGGAAACGGTTTAACACTCGGAGAATTCAATGGGGATGGTTTGATAGACATGATGCGTGTTTTTAAGGGTGAGGATCGTCAAGCCTGGATAAACAATGGTAGTGGTTGGGTTGAAGACGATATGTGGGCGGTAGAATATTTGAATGAATCAGTGTCTTTCGAATTCGGGGACGTGAATGGTGACGGTGCCGCAGATATTATAGAAAGCTTCGCAGTCTATCAGCAGGGTGGGGTAGAAGGAGTATATATCAACAATCTGACTAGAGTAGACTTATTAACTGAAATACAGACTGCGTATGGAGGTAGGATAAATCTAACCTATACACCCTCGACCACATTCAATAATACAGGCAGTGACAATATATCGGATCTTGGAGTCAGCTTTTTGCTTATTGACGATGTTATTGAAGACAATGGTATGAGTGGAGCCCATAATACTATTGGAACAACTTCACACTACTATGCTAACGGCTCTTATGACTATACTGAAGGCGAGTTCCGTGGATTCGGCTACGTCAAAGAGACTAGTCCTGTAGACATTATCACACACCACTACTACCATCAGACTGAGGAACTAAAAGGTAAGGAATACGAGACTAGAATTGAAGATAATTCAGGAAACATATATGCGAAGACTGAGAATGACTGGAGTTCAACTACAACAGATGGAATACACACAGTAACATTAGACAGAGTAGACGAGCACGCATATGATACTACTGCTACACCAAAGACGCGGGCTACTGAATACGACTATGACTCCTACGGCAACGTGAACCGAACAAGCAATCTAGGAGACACAAGCACTTCAGGGGATGAAATCACTACGATAAATGAGTATACAGTCAATGAGACTGCATGGATTGTTGGTACAGTAAACCATACTACCCTATACGATGAAAATAGTGCTGTAGTTAGTGAATCGTGGATAGCATACGATAATAGAGGTTATGGAGCAGTACCTGTGAGAGGTGATCTAACCCAGCAGGAGGATTACCTGGATACAGGAGCTAATCCAATATCCTATAAATCCTATGATGACCTTGGAAATGTTGTGAATGAAACCGATCCACTCGGAAGAGTAACTGAGTACGTGTATGGCTTGAACGATAGTACAAACACGTTCATGGAACAATCCACAAATGCTCTAAGTCAAATCATGAATTATTCCTATGATCTGGGGACTGGAAACCTGCTTTATTCAGTGGATGCGAACGGTTATACTACAAGTAACGTTTATGACGTGCATGGGCGAATATCTAAGGAGATTCAACCCTATGACGATAACACATATCCAACTCGACAATACACTTATACATTAGATGCATCTGCTCCTGAACAGATACAGGTATCAGCTAGGGAAAACGCAGGAGCTGCAGGAGTACTGGATACATATCATTTTTATGATGGATTTGGACGGAGCGTCCAGACCAAGACTGAATTCGAAGACGGAGACCAGATCATATACAATGCATTCTATGATGATGCTGGGAGAAAACACGCTGAATCAGTCCCATATACAGATACATCCTCGAGCAGCTATAGTACTCCTGATTTGACTGTGAGAAACATCACATACGTTTATGATGTTTTAAACAGGAGGACGCAGACCATAAACACTGATGAAACGACTATATCAGTAGCTTACACACCTTGGACTGCTGTGGTCACTGACGAGAATGGACATGATAAATCTCTAGAACGAGATGCTCACAACAGGATAATCCAGGTATTAGAATACAATAAAGGAGCAACATATACTACAGACTACAAGTATAGTGCAAGAGGAGAATTAGTGAATATTACTGATAACCAGGGTAATGTCTTTAAATTCACTTACGACACATTAGGCAGGAAGACTGGTTTAGACGATCCGGACCTTGGAGTTTGGAGTTATTCATATGATCTGTCAGGTAATCTTGTCAACCAGACGGATGCTAACAGTAATTTCATCCAATTCGAGTATGACAACCTCAACAGGCTGTCCAAGAAAGACTTTAACTCTGATACCGATGTGGTCATGGCTTATGATATTAGTGTTGTTGGCACGCTCAGCGAGGCAAACAGTACGGCGGGTAGCATTGACTACACACACGATCAGAGGCTAAGGATAACCCAGGAGTCCTGGGATAGGAGTGGAACCACCTGGAGCATAGTCATTGCATATGACAGCATGGATCGGATTGTGAATAAGACGTTTAGTAACGGCGAGTTCCTTGAATACAACTTCAATAGTATGGGTACCTTGGATTCTATCACAGACTATGTGTCTAATATCGACTATACTGCATTAGGCAAGATTAGTAACCGGACTTATGCGAACAGCCAAGTATCAAAACTTGACTACTATGCTGATGATTTTAGGCTTAAGACAGTAGTCACCGGCGCCTTGCAGAGTCTTGCCTACAAGTATGATTCTAAAGGCAATATTATCCAGATGAATGAATCTGTGGATGGGAAGTATCAGAGTTATTCATATGATGATTTAGACCGTCTTATTACTGCCCAGGAGAATAGTGGTTTCGACTATGAGTATGGTTATAATAGTATTGGGAACCTGATTTCATGGGATAACGCAACCCATGTATACAGTTATAGTTATGGAGAAGATGCTGGAGCCCACGCACTAACAAATGTCACGTATAATGTTGCTCAAATAACTGCTACTTGTACTGGAGACGCGCCGCCGAGAGATTATGGAAACTGGGTGATAACAACCGACTCTGCCTGTAGCAACGGTGATGTGAAGTTGCCAGTAGGCAGTAATATTAACGTGAATTCCAACACACAATTAGCCCTGGATAATGTGGTGGTTGTGCCCTCTGATAAGGAGGAGAAGACTGTTTACTTGAACTTGGAGGGAAATATCGAGATTGACGACTCAGCAAACGACGGTTATATCAGCTTCAATGATGCAGGTGAGGTATTCAATGCTTCAGTACAGCAATCCATCGCCTATGATAGTAACGGGAATATGATTGATGATGGAACATATACGTTTGAGTATAATGATGATAGTCGTTTGTATCGGATTCTTGAGTCTAGTGTTTTGAAAGAGCAGTATGAGTATGATTCTGAAGGAAATCGAAAAGTTAAGATTACAGTTGTCTCAGCATCAGTAAATAAGACAACATATTACATAAGTCAGGAGTGGATTAGAGACGAATATAATGATGGAGCCAGTAACAACACGTTCTATGTTTATGGAAATGATGAACAATTATCAAAGAAGGATCATGTTGGCACGGTAACGTATTATCATCCGGATCATCTAGGTTCGACTGTTGTTATCTCAAATGCTGGAGGAACACTTGAAGAACGGATTAGTTATATGCCATATGGACTTCCACGTAGTTATTCTGAGGAGTTATTCCAGTTTACAAACCAAGAATACTCTAGTGACCTAGGTATCTATGATTATGGGGCAAGACAATATAATCCTACGATAATGAGGTTTATTCAGGCAGACATAATAATCCAGGATGTTTATGATCCACAGATGTTAAATCGATATAGTTATGTACGAAATAATCCTTTTATATATACTGATCCAAGTGGGAATTCTTTACAGATAATATGGTTAGCTACAAGAATTAAAACAGGTCTTAGTTATATTGGAGGTGAAATAGCCACATTATATGAGTTATCAAAAAATCCTGATAAACTAGATGAGTGTAAAGATATTAATAAAAATGCTCGATCAGGTACTTCACAAGCAGGTAAAGGAGCTCCAGGATTAGATGCAGTAAAAATAATGCCAAGCATTGTTTGTATTGCCTGCACAAAAGCAGAGGAAGTGGTCCAGAATATGTTAGATGAGGCATTAACTGAGGCAGAAGCTACAGAAATAATATATATTATTCCAGATTCGCAAGATACTGATGAAACAGAATCATCTGAAACTGGTTCTGAACCACCTTCTCAAGATGATACAAATAATATGGGGGATGATAGTTTACCCTCTAGAACATCAACGCTAAAGACAACTTCAAGAACGATTAATTAAAATAATATAAAAATATTAATAGAAATGAAAAAAAATAAAACAAGTATTGTACTTAATATCATTACTTTCTATTGGACTTGTTTAAAAAATCCGTCGAAAAAAATTAAGGAATTTATAGATGATCCAAATATTGATTTGAAATATGGAATTTCTAAACTTATTCAAGCAAATATTTTAGTAGGATCTTGTATTGGAGTTATAGTAGTAATAATCCCTATGTTAGCATTAATTCCATTAATTCTAATTAAACTGATTGAACAAGAAATACGTCCACTTTTATTTTGGGTAATTAGTTTTCCTATACTGATAATATTATTCATTTCATTAGGAAGTATATTCATAACAATTTCAGTTATTGTATCTTTAATATCTAGTAGTTTTATTTTTATTACTTCTCGAATTATGGGCAACCACTTAGAATTTTTAAAATTTTTATCAATTATCTTAATATTTGAAGGGATAATAATTATTTTTTCAGATTTTTACTTTCTCATTTCATATATAATTTCACTTATTTCTTACTACTTTTTTCCACTTTTGTTTCAAATATTATCAAAAGAAATTATTTTTAATTTAATAATTACAGAAATAATTATACTGATTATTTATTTTATTTATCATGTAATCATTCTAAAAAAAATTACAGGGATATCAACAATAAAATCATTCATCTCTATCCTTATCCCAACCTCTCTTTTTTTCCTATTACAACATTTTTTATTTTAAATAAAATAAAGCTGTGAACAGCATTATTTGGAAATTTTTTTTTACTTTCCTTTGAATAGTTGGTAAACTTTTATTAATTCTAAGTTCATCATGAAAAAAGATACACAAAAATATAGTCATTATTATTAAGTTATTGCAATGGATTTGTTTCTCCCTCCCCCTTTCGCTAACACATTTATACTTAATATAGATTAGAGTAATGATCAGTTTTTTCTCTATAAACACGCAAAATACGAAATTGATATATTCTTATATTGCTGATGATTATAATACAGAAGTTAAGTAATGGACATTCGCTATGAATTGTTTTAAATACCATCTTTTTTAAGTTAATTGGGCTGGAGTCGAACCTTTTAACCGCAGTTCCCTGAAATTATGGAGAGCCGCGTCATTATAATTGTGATGACCTTGTGCCTGCATCGGAGAAAGAATCCTAAAAATATTGGGATTTACTCGACATAATTTCATCGGGAACGCATGTGGGTAACGACCGTTTCCTCAACCAAGCTCCTGTAATCGTGGTATTGAGGAATTTTTGGGTAAACGATGTCATAGCAGGGGATATACTGTTTAGCCTACGTTAAATCCCCCGAAGGATCAACTGAGCAAAGCGAAGGAGAAATTTCGAAAGAACAGGTATTTTAACCTTCTATATCCTGTATTTTAAGTAATCATCATAAAAATGAGAATAATTAATAGTGCAAAAATTGATTTACCCGGGATAAATAGACTTAGTAGAGAATTTGAATTAGGAGATTTAACAATCTTTATTGGTAGATCAAATTCAGGTAAATCTCGAATACTAACAAATATCTTCGATCAGGTTAACCAAGCAAATAATCAGATTTTTGCCCAAGATGTAAAGCATTTTAAGAGCCTTAAAGATACTAAGTTAACTTTCTCTACGTATAAAAAGAAAAATATTAAAGTTGAATATATAACAAGTCCCCGAGGAAAGATAACAAATATTAATGGATTAGGGACCAAATTAGCAAATTGTTGTCAATCATTACAACAGATTGATCCAACAATATCAGATTTTGGAAATAATGTAATATTATTCTCTAATGATAAACAAAGGTCTCTTTCAGAACAGGGCACTGGAATTCACCAACAGGTTCACATTTCTGATAAAATTTATGAAAAAAATGATCTTTTATTAATCGACGAACCTGAAATTAGTCAATATCCTACTGGAAAAATCGAATTACTTAATCAGATAATAACATCTCTATCATCAAAACAAATTTTATTAGCTACACATGATCCAACCATAATAAACCAATACATTATAAAAAAAATTCAAGGTAAAAAGAGATATAAAATAATTCTATACTCCTTCTGCAGTAATCAATTTAAAAAAATTGACTTTAATACAACAATTAATCAAGAAACACATGTCGGATATTTAAGTCAAACTTTTTCAGGGAAACCTGTACATTTAGTATTTGAAGGGCAAACAGAACTGTACGCGTTTCAAGCTCTTTTAACAAAATATTGTATTCATAACAATATTGAAGATTATCCAAAATTATTAGCAAATATAAATCTTAGTCAGCTTCAGGGGTCACAATGGAAGATCAATATCTTCCAATTACCTGATGTAAGATACTATGATACGTTTATCATTCTAGATGGTGAACACGCAAGAGATCTCAATACATTTGACTTTTCCTCTTCTACTAATAAAATTAATATCGTTCGAACATTTAGGGGTGTAAAAGAAGGTCAAATTAATGTATATTCACTTAAATCAGAGAATATAGAAGTAATCGAAAAAAATCTGTTTGATGAAACATATCCTAAACCAATAGGATTTGCAAAAAAGATTTGGTCATTAACGGAAGATGAATTCAATGAAATTGATTTTTCTAAAGGAGATTTAGCAAATATAAAAAAGATATTTGACTGGGCTCTTAGTAAAGCTGGTTTAATTATTAAAAAACCTGGAAAGAAAAAAAAGCTAACACATGAACAGATATGGGATAATCATTTACTAGATTATAAAAAATTTAAGGATAAATTTAATCGAGAACCCTCAAGAGATGGAAATGAAAAAGAAAAATTCTTATCTTATTGGATTAGGGATCAAAGGAGATATTATAGAGATGGAATTCTCTCTTCTGAAAGAATAAAAAAATTGATGAGAATTAAATTTGATTTTAATCCCGAAAAACGTATAGGAAGAAAAAAAGGGGATTCCGATAGAGGTCTAAGAGATCGCACTGGTTATTTTGGAAATAAGAATGCAAGAAAAAACAAATAATTTGTTTTATTCTTTCGCAATTGGATTTAACGTAATGGTTAGGAGAAGTTTTTCAGGAATCCTGGTTCTTTAGCCGTTTTATCTTGAAAAATTTGGACGAGGCGTTAGCCGAGTCTTTTTACCTTAGTTTTTCTCCCCGATAGGGTCCGAGGCTACGAGCCGAGGAAGTCATCGACACGAATTCATTATCATGGTGAAGACCTTGTACCTGCATGTCGAATTTATTATAAGACGGCTAGTGTGTCGGTGATTGATGAAAAACGTGGGTATAATGTACTTTTTCTGTTTTTTTACCTATCTGTAATACCACTACCTTTTTAAAGCTTTGTTACCCTATATTTAAAAGCTTTTTTGAATTGGAAATTGCTTGGCACTCTGTAAAGGCTTTTTTTGGATGGTGTCTTGGTAACACTCCTGTTCAAGATTAGAATTATCTGATTTAAAATGAGTAAAGGCGAGTATGCTGCAAAGAAATTGCAGGCTAAGAGGAAGCATTTCCGTTGGAACAAGCCGGAGTACTCAAGGCGATTATTAAAGCTAAGCCAGAAACACGACCCCCTTGAAGGGGCACCACAAGCTAAAGGAATAGTATTGGAAAAAGTGGGTATTGAGGCCAAGCAGCCGAATTCAGCTATACGGAAATGTGTTAGAGTCCAGTTGATCAAGAATGGCCGGCAGTTAACCGCGTTCGCGCCGAGAAACCGGGCGATCACGTTCATTGAAGAACACGATCAAGTGACGATAGAAGGATT
>CAYREE010000072.1:9833-11494 GCA_964423225.1 uncultured archaeon
GGGCGTTCTATGGGAGATTTGTCTGGAGTCCGATACAAGGTCATCAAAGTCAATGACATATCATTAAACGAGTTAGTGAGGGGCCGGAAAGAGAAGCCGCAGAGATAGATGATTTAAAATGAAGCATGATCCACTAAACGATTCGATTTCAATGTTGAAGAAATATGAGAGTCTAGGAAAGAATGAGGTAACCCTCCATCCAAAAACAAACATTCTAGTTAACGTATTGAAAGTATTCCAGACAGAGGGATACATTTATGAATTCGAGGCTGAAGACGATAACAAAGGCGGGAAAGTCAAGATCAAATTGATAAAACATATAAACGATTGTGGCGTCATCAAACCCCGCTTCCCAGTTAAACACCATGAATTCGTGAAATGGGAGAAGCGTTACCTACCTTCTAGAGGATTCGGAGTCCTAGTAGTATCTACTCCAAACGGAGTGATGAGCCATAAAGAAGCTAAAGAAAAGGGTATTGGAGGAAGGCTAGTCGCCTACATATACTAATCAAAAATGGGTAAAGAGCATCATGGAGAGGTGGAGCTTGAATTGCTTGAAACCATAGAACTAGACTTAGACAACCATACGATAAACGTGAAAGGCGAGAAAGGACAGTTAACAAGGACCTTCAATGAAAACTTCATAAAATTCAAGAAAAAAAACAATACACTACAAATAATCGCAGAATCAAAGAGACTCCCACTAAAAAAACAGATGGCGATAATGGGAACCATCAAATCACATATAAAAAATATGATGATCGGAGTAACAGAAGGATACACTTATAAAATGAAGATAATCTACTCACACTTCCCTATGAAAGCCCAAGTACAAGGGAAAAACTTCAATATAGAAAACTTTCTAGGAGAAAAACACGCAAGAAAAGCAACAATACTCGATGGAGTAACAGTCGAAGTAAAAGGGCCGGACGTCACACTAACAGGCATCAATAAAGAAGACGTTTCACAGACAGCGGCAAATATCGAACAAGCCACAAAAATCAAAAACCTCGACCCACGAATATTCCAGGACGGAATATACATAGTGGAAAAAGCAGGTAAACCAATAGTATAAAAAATACAAGATGGCAGAAGCAAAAAAGAAGACAACGGCAAAAAAGAAGGCAGATGCAAAGCCAAAGGCAGTAAAAAAGCCTGCAAAGCCCAAGGTTGAGAAGAAGCCTGCAAAGCCCAAGGTTGAGAAGAAGCCAGCCAAGCCCAAGGCGGTTAAGAAGACGGTTGAAAAGCCTGTAAAAAAGCCTGCCAAGCCGAAGGTGGTTGAAAAGCCTGCTAAGCCTAAGGCAGCCAAAAAGACGAGTGAAAAACCAGTTAAGAAGCCTGCCAAGCCAAAAGCCACAAAGAAAAAGGCTGTGAAGAAAGAAAAGCTTGAAGAAGTGCCTATCGAGGTTGAAGAACCAACAGAAGAAACACTCGAAACTCCAGTAAAACCCGAAAAAATAAGGGTTCCAAAAGAGATAATCAAGATCGAAAATACAGGCGATGGAAAAATACCCAAAGCAGGTAAAACAAAACCACGTTTCAGAAGACAGGAACTAGGAAAACTATCAAGATTAAAAGACACTTGGCGATCCTGCCGTGGAATAGACAGTAAAAAAGCAGAAGGAAAACGCGGAAGAGGCAAACTACCAAATATAGGATAC
>CAYREE010000073.1:0-11480 GCA_964423225.1 uncultured archaeon
TTATGCCCTGTGAGCCTGGCTTGAACTTTTCTGGATCAATAAAGCTTGATGCAACAACAATCTTATCTAAATGACTCTTAAGCGTATCAGACGATTCCGCATACTCCATTGAAGTCACGAAAATCGATTTGGCTCTTCTAAGAACAAGGTTAAGCAACAAACCATATAATACTTTAAATGGTTTATGGATTGCCCTATCCTTGATTATATCTGCATGATAGGTCACAAATAAGGGTTTTCCACGGATAAATGATGCTAGCAAACAGAAGATGCTGTTGATCGGATCCGGCAGGTTCACATCAATAAAATCATAATCTTCAAGTAGTAGATTACAGAGTATTCCAGGAGTAAAAGGCGAGTTGAAAAGATTGAATAATGTATTAGAACGCATAACCGTGATATTATCATCCTCATGCTCTGTTCCCTTAAACCCGTCTTTAGAGGTTAATACGATTACATGCTCCCCATTATCTGAAAACCACTTTGAAACATCCCTGACCCTTGACTCAAGTCCTCCAGGATACGGTGGATAATGCTTCGACACTATACAGACTTTCACTTTAATTGACTCCAACGATGCTAAGGACCGCTAATAACGCGAAAATCAATTCAATAGAGATGATTGATAAAACCAAGTCTTTTTCTGGTATTCCACTAGTCACATACATGATAAGCCGTCCAATACCAAAAATATCCTTTTTATTCTCACAGATAAGAAGGTTATTTCTGATATTACACCATGACTCAGCCTGGAATTTACTTTTCGCTTTAAGATATAATTCTAAGAAGAATGGCAGGATTAGTATTGCACCTACTTGCTCAATATTTCCAAGTATTACAATCGTTGCAAAAGAAGCACCAATAGTAAGAGTCCCTATATCACCGACTAATATCCTCGCTGGAAACCAGTTATACCTAAGGAATGCAAGAAGAGATCCGAACATGGCAAAGGCGATAATAGTCGCATCAATCCTACCAGTGATAAAAGCTATCAATCCACAAGTACCAGTAATCACTATACCAATACCTGCTTCAAGACCATTAAAACCCGCCAACATGTTAGTCGCATTAGCAGCACCAGTTATTGCAATTGGTATAAAGACTAAGACATAGAATATCCCAAAATTTACAGGGCCAATAAAAGGAAGCGTCATCGTCGTGACACCTGCCTTTACAGCTATAAGAGGAAGGGCGGCAAAAACAGGCAATAGTGCCTTAACCCTTTGACGCATAATGAAAAGATCATCAATTATTCCAATCAAAGCCATAATCAGGATAGTTGATAATCCAGCAAGTAAGTTTGTTAGATTTACTGGATCCTTTAGAAGATTGAATGTGAATAATCCGATTGCAAGTAGAACTCCAACGATAAATCCTCCAAGGATTGCAAGACCACCCATCTCAGGCACGTCAGGATGCCCGTGTTTGCACATGTCGCGTCCCGTGATGCCTGCAACCTCCAATTTCTTGATTAACCATCCTGTTGTAAGGAAGGTGAATGCAAATGATATCAAAAGCACTGAAAATAGTATCATCATCGTAGTATCCCTTGAGTATTAATAGTATATTTATTAGAATAAATTATGATTAAGGTTGTGAAATGGCTGATATAAAGATATTTGATGATGAAAACATGGATAAATACGAGGCATTCATTGAGGAATCATATGCCCAAGAGAAAAAAACCAGGGATGTGAAGAGAGGGCATATTTACTTTCCGAAAATACCATTCTATTCAGGACTAGTAGCAGTATCAGCCTATATCCTGTTAAGACTTCTTAGTTTAAGCCATCTGGAATCGGCTTTCGTATCCTTAATCCTGATATTAGTATCTATAATAATGAATCCAAAATCCTTCGCCGACCTACTATCAACAAGCATGGAACAATAGAATTACAATAAAAAAAAAAAAAAGATTTGCGGCGGCCGAGACGCTCAAAACAGCATAGCTGTTTTGGCGCGCCAAGAGCGCTTCGCGCTCTTGAGCGTTCGAACTCGGGTCGCAAGCTTGGCAAGCTCGAGTGACGCTCAATACACTTCGTGTATTGGCGCGTAGACTGCTTAACGCAGTCTCCGTAACCAGACTACAAACAAAAAGAAATAAGAGTTTGCGGCGGCCGAGATTTGAACTCGGGTCGCAAGCTTGGCAAGCTCGAGTGATAACCAGGCTACACTACCGCCGCATTTGTGTAGGTAAAAAAAATTCGTGGAATATATTTTCGAGTTCTAATTTAAATTTCAGTGATACATTAATTGTATGAGTAGAATAAAAAAATTTTTAAAATATAAAATAAGTTAATATTATATAACATGTGTTTGTATTATAATGGATTTTAACTGTATTTTAATCCGCTACGGCGAGATCGGGTTAAAGGGTGGTAACAGACAATTTTTCGAAAGAAAACTAGTAGAAAATATCAGAAGTTCCCTTGATAAAAACTTGGTTGAATATAATACGGTAAAACGAATCCAAGGAAGATATATAATTGAAACAAACGATGATAAAGCACTTAACACATTGAAGAATGTCTTTGGAACCGTATCACATAGCCCAGCATTAAAAACAAGCCATGAAAAAATGGTGGAAGAAGCCATACGACTTGTAAAAGAAAAGAAGCCAAATACATTCAGGATAACATCTCGAAGACTTGATAAGACAATGGAAACAACCAGCCAGATAATGAATACTGATATAGGCGCCAAGGTCGTTGAAGAAACAGGATGCAAGGTAAAACTAAAACAACCAGACCTAGATATTGGAATCGATGTCACAAAAAAAGACGCTTACATATACACGAAAACAATAAAGGGTCTGGGTGGTCTGCCTGTCGGAGTTTCTGCCAGAGTAATCTGCCTTCATTCAGGAGGCATAGATAGTCCAGTAGCCGCATGGCTGATGATGAAAAGAGGCTGTAATGTAACCTTACTACATTTCATGCATGGATCAGGCAAGAAAGCACCCTCAAAGATAGGAAAACAATACGAGATCCTGAAGAAATACGATCCAAGACTAAAACTCATCCTAGTCCCATCTAAAAAACTAGAAAACGAGATAATACTAAAAATACCTTCAAAATCAAGGATAGTCTTACTAAGAAGAATGTTCCTCAAAGCAACGAAAAAAATACTAATCAAAGAAAAAGCCCATGCAATAGTAACAGGCGACAATATCGGACAAGTCGCCTCACAGACAATCGAAAACATGCAGGCCCTACAAACAGGGATAGACGCCCTGATAATAAGGCCCCTAGCAACATATGATAAAAAAGAGATAATCGATATTGCTGAGAAGATTGGTACAATCGAATCATCAAATCTCCCATATGAAGACTGTTGCAGCTTTCTTCTAGCTAAACATCCAGAGACAAAGGCGACTATAGAAGAGGTCAAGGAACTTGAAGAAAAAATAGATGAGGATATAATTGATGAGATAATAGGAGAAATACTGCTTTTATAGTAATATTTCAGAATCATAAGTAGACTTTTAGGTGATATTATTGTGAAAACATTCTGGAAAATATTTTTAACATTTGGGGTGCTGGCATTGTTCGTGCTTGTAATAGCATTCAGCATATTCATTGTTACTCAATGGAGCGACATGCCAGTACTGGGCAGAGGTTCTGTAGCGATCATTCCAATCAAAGGCATGATAACGATGGGTGGCTGCCCAGGAGGATTATTCTTCATTGAAGATTGCGCCCAGGTAGGAGTAATTAAAAAATACTTGAAAGAAGCCGGTGAAGACAGCTCGATAAAAGCTATTGTTTTAGACATAGACTCAGGCGGAGGTAATGTCGTAGCATCCAGAGAATTGATGAGGGCCGTGAAAAAAATCAGGAAAAAGAAGCCTGTGGTCTCATGGATAGGAGAAGTAGGCGCTTCAGGAGCATATTATGTGGCCAGCGCATCAGATATCATTGTTGCAGACGAAGACTCGATAACAGGGAGTATCGGTGTAATTATGTTCGTACAACACTACTATGAACTATTCGACGAGATTGGTATCAATGTCACCGTCATAAAATCAGGGAATGTAAAGGATATCGCAAGCCCATACAGACCTATGAAAAAAGCCGAGGTTAAAAAACTTCAAGATATGATAGATGAAGTATACATGGATTTCGTAAATGATGTTGCCAAAAACCGTAAGCTGACGCCTAAATATGTCCAAAAGGTTGCGGACGGCAGCATTTACCTGGGAAGCCAGGCAAAAGAATTAAAGCTGATTGACGAAAACGGCGGTCTTGAATACGCAATAAAGCGTGCAGGGGAATTGGGCAAGATAGAAGGAGAGCCAGAAACACGGACTATTGAGAAAAAGATAGGATTAAAAGATATACTTCTAGAAAACTAGTTTAATGGCAACTCGGGTGTAATAGCGTAAAATCATCGCTTTTTTAAATATAAACTGCCATATGATAGGACATACGATGGGTAGGATAAAACAGACTTATTTAAAACGGGTTGCTGAAAAGCTATTGAAGGAATGCCCTGAAGCCTTTAGCACAGACTTCCAGACAAATAAGAAGAGGGTGCAGGCCAATACAGACATAACAAGCAAGTCCATTAGAAATAAGATCGCGGGATACGTAACAAGCACTGTAAAGAAAAGGGCAAAACAGGCTTAATCAGAGCGTGTAGCATTCATCTGCAAGATCACATGAACTGCATTTCTTGCTTGATCCATGCGAACATACTTCAGGGATATCTCCTTCAATGACTGCTAGAACATTATCTCGGGCTTCAATTACAGATCTTCTATTCTTTTCAGTATTCAATATAGGACGTAACTCATGGATTCTAGCATACTCAATAAATCCATGATCGACCAGGACTTGATATCTCTCCTCTAAAAGTAGGGAATAAGCACAGATATCTAGTGAATGATTTATGAAGGAAATATTCTTCGGAGATCC
This sequence comes from uncultured archaeon, assembly GCA_964423225.1. Classification (GTDB taxonomy): domain Archaea; phylum Altiarchaeota; class Altiarchaeia; order IMC4; family SCGC-AAA252-I15; genus CAYREE01. Next base: position 4,917 of record CAYREE010000073.1, read on the forward strand.
AGACTTGATTATTACGGGGAATACACATTTTTCTTGCATAACCTTGTCGATCCTGCCTTTAAGCATAAGTTCCCTGGATCGGATATTATAATCTATCTTCCAAGGACTGATATAAGAAAGAGACTTTTCAAAACCCATGTCAGATACCATCGCGTTTAGCTTGGTGGATAACAATCCAAGTTCTTTGGAAAATCCTGGGATTATCTCTTCTAGTAAAACATCATATTGTTCATTCCAATCCCTCCGGTATATACGAGACAAATCACACACCATCCTCTCAAACTCTGCTTGTACAACCTCGTCTATATCATCAATTGAGGTTAAGGAATTCAATATCTTCTTCTGTCGTAGAATCATCTCCTTCCGCAATGAATGAGATAAAAACCTGCGTATTATAGATGAAGTCTGAGACGGACGTATCGACAATACCTTAGTCATATACAATCCTCTTGGACAATAATGAAATCTCGCAAGGTCGGATACATTAATTAAATCTGATCCATTCTTCATTTTCTACAACCACCTCTAATCGACCCTCATATACCTGGATCCTCCCAATCACATCTACAGGTCTTCCCCTAACAGGTTGACGGTTGACTATGACTCTTTTACTCAAGTAAACATCTACAATCGAATCATTATCGACTATCTTAAGTAACATGCTCCCTCCACGAAATTTTCGGATTGAAGAAATATGACCGGTAAAACGGATATTTTTCTCTAAAGAACCCATGCTAATATCAGAGACCTTGCAATAAGGAGGATCAATATGCTTGCCAGCATAATACAATAACACCAACCCCAGGATTGACACAGCCAGAGCGATAGCGAACAATCGCTCTGTCATAGAAAAAAAATACGAAAACAATAAATAAAAATCACGATTTTAATACTCACATATGTAAGGATTACTGTTAAATGGCTATAATCGTTGTTTCATCCTGGATTCCACGATCATACACCCATATTTATGAGATAGGTGAGAAACTCGAAGGAATTGACCTACCCATAAAAGATATTAGGATAGACGACAGCCTCTACTTCACGATAACAACGAAAAAAGGCCGTGAAGTAAAAGTTGAGCAGACACCATATGGTTTATTCTCGTTCATTACCGAAGAAAAGGGAGAGGTAAGTGCTGAAACCATCTCCGGATATAAGGATGAGGTTAGACATTTGCTTATCGAAGATGTCTTTAAAGCCATACAACATGTTACATACCAGCAGATTAAGGATGGTATCCTACCATTATCATTTCATGCTTCTGTTTTTAATGGTGAATGTCGTCCTGAGGGACTAACATGTATCGAAGAATCAGACTTAAAGGTATTCTACAATAACCGGGGATTATATAGTGCTGACAGCGACATTTATGTTTGCGGTAAATCAGAGGGGAATCTAACAACCGTTACAGGTTATTTCTCCTATATCGTGTTAACGAGCAGTTATATGAATTTCATGGTCGAAGAAATGTCAAGGATATACAAGGAGGTGATGGAGGTCGAGGAGACTATAGGTACGGCGGAATTCGATGCGATTAAAAATGTGATGGTCTCGATAGGAACGATTAGAAAAGACTGCTCTGAAAGATATGGAAAGCTAATACAGGCAACAGCGAATATCGCACATACGCTAGAAGCATATAGTTCAGAAGAACTATCATCGAAACAGGAAAAACTATCTGACATGCTCAAGATTAAAAAAGGATTTAATCGACTGGAAAAAGACACGAAGTATCTAATGCCGTTATGGAATGACGTCTTAATCAAAAATCTGGAAAACCTCGACTTCATGGTAGAGGCAAGATTTGAACTGCAACAATCCCTTGAGACAAGGAAGGAAGAGAAAGAAATGAAACTGCTTCAAGGCATATTCTTGATCGGTGTGATAGCATCCATATTCACGCTAGGAGCGATGCCAGGAGCAACCATAACATTATATGATACTAGTGGGAATACTATAGCAACAGGAGACCTAATATCATTTAAGATAAGCGACTTCATATCATTTGGACTATCCGCAGTAGCAGTATCACTGATATTATTCTTCCTATTCAACTACATGTATATGAAGGCGATTCGAAAGACTGAGGAAATCAAGCTTTAATCCTCATGTTTCTCATTTGAAACACCGTGTTTGACATGCCTTCCATGAGCATATCCAGAAACTCCTTTATGACCTTTCTCAACAGCTTTGACTAGTCCTTCACTTGCATGTGCCGCATGCTCACCTGCACTAGCCAGCTTTTCAGTTGCTTTTAACACTTTCGTAGTCTTTGTTGCCTTTGATAACCGTGCTAACCTTGCAAAACGTCCGATACGAAATACTCTGAAGAAGGGTATTATTGCGATTATGTCAAGCCAGCTTTGCCTGAAGAACACTTTTATGCTTACTGCATGGTCTCTATAGACCTTGAATTTCCAGATAATGTCTATTACAAAAAGGCAGATGGCAACAAAATCAATGGTATGTAAGAGCCCCTCAGTCTCATGAGATACATGGACTAGCAATTCTATTGAAACAGATAATATACTCACTAATGCCGCAAGTACTATCAATGGCTCCCAATAAGACGGAAAATGATCCTCGTAATGATCTTCAGACATATAATATAATTAATAGTTAGGATTAATAGGCGTTTGATAACAAAAAGATGATTTAGGATAATTGAATCAATGGGGCAGTCTTTTATGCTCCGCCACCAACAGCCTTCTTCTTGCTCTTACGCCTGATCGTGTATACTTTACCGCATTTACGGCACTTAGTGGCTTTTACCGGATTTTTTGCGGTGCAGTCCATGCAGACTCCCTTGAAAATCCTGGCCTCAGCCTCTTTGAATCTAGCCATCGTAGAGGATAATATGGGAGATATTCATATAAAAATAGCTATTTAAAGCAGAATGTTTATAAAATAAGACGTCTTAGATAAACCGATTCATATAGCTGGGTTGAGCTACCAGGCAATCCCTTTTAGAAAAAGGTGTTGCATCCCCAAAAGGGAAGAGACAGGCTATAGACGAAAAAATAGCGGGGTTGAGCAGCCAGGAGTGCTCGTCGGGCTCATAACCCGAAGGTCGATGGTTCAAATCCATCCCCCGCTAACGGCTCGCTCCGTTAACACGCGGAGCGAGTACCCCTTTCAGGGGTACGCACTGCAAAATGAAGAAATTTAAGGATTTTTCTGAAAAAGATAAGATTTTTCACCTCCAATTAACTTTGTTAACATTTATTACTTTTTTCATTATTGGCGAATCACTTTCAAGAGGTGGAATTTCATGGATTCTGGATAGTAGCGTACCTTTAAAACACCTTATTGCCGCATTAGTATTAATATTATATGTCTCTATCTGGTTTTTAACAATACCTTTTGTCATATACGGATTGGGTGGTCTAACTTTTTTTATAGGAGAAGAGTTTGAAAAGTATAGCCGAAGTCTGGGGTATTCAATTGGTGTCTGGATTGGAGATAAGACTGTGCTACTTCTAAATTGGTTTGATAGAAATAGCAAATATGTAGTTAGTATAATAACAATATTAGTGATTATCAGTTCAATTATTCTATTTGTTATTCTCTTGAATTATGATTTGAAAAAAATCTTGATCGGATTAATTCCAATTCTTATTTCGATATTGCTCTCTCGGTTAATAAGAAAAAAATAGGGATAAAATAGAATTCATTAGTCAAATAGGGAGGTATCGGAACCGTAGGTTCTGATGTGTCAGACCATCCCCCGCTAATCTTTTTCTCTCACTCTCAGAAACCTGAATAACCGTCTAAAAGAGCTGGGCATCTCAAATAATGCGATAAATCCTAGCAAGGATAGTGGTAGGGCATATGCAGGTCCAAGACACATGCGGAAAATATAGTTTATCCAGTCATCGACGCCAGCACAGTCCTTCGAAGCCTCATAGACGCACTGATCTGCTTTAATATAACAATCCTGACACTTGTTCGTAGAACAATCCATTTTGTCGTTTCCGGTACAATCAAGGTTCTGACAAAGGTTGAACGAGCGTTTACATCCCTCGGCTTTTGGACACTCTCCCTTGTTATATGCTCTTACAACCTCGGGATAAGCTCCAGTAAGACAGGTAAAAGCCAATCCCTTATAATAAGCATAGCACCAGGAACCCATCTTTCCATCCTCATCAAAACTACAGCCAGAACAAGAGTCTTTATACGCGGCGATCGCACAACCAGCCTTTGTAGAAGCATTCACAGTAGAAATAACAAGCAGGACGAGAAAACCACATAATAATACTTTCTTCTTCATCCTCCTTCCTTTTATTAATATAATTACATAAAAAAATAGGATGCAAAATAGAATCCTTTTTCCCTTAAAATGCTGTATAACCATCCTCATTATATCTTCACTCGCATCCGCCACACTCTACGATGACTTTAAAAAAAATGCTGTGAATAAAGTCTATTCTGACACATTCAACAGACGAGTTAAGGGTGGATTCATCCAGAGTTTCTTGACTGTACCTGGTGACGAACACTGTAAAGGATATGATAAGGCTCAGATGAGTAAGAAGAGAGCCCACCACCATATGATAAATTCACCGGCAATATTCAAAAAATACCATCCAGAACTAAAAGAAGGGCACAACATAGTCTACTTCTATGCATGGGAGGGAAGATGCGACTACTATACTGATAAAACACAGATAATCGTTACTGAATACGAAGATTTAAAATATTTCACTAAACACGTAAGGCCTGGATTTGCAAACGGAGCCTTTGAAAGATTCAAGGTATCAAGCATTACAAAGGGTTCTCTTGGAAACGATATGCTAAAGGTAAAGTTCACTAATGGCCAAGGATATTATTTCATCAGATATGGACAAGTGGTTGTGATAATAACATCTGAATTAAAGAATATTGAAAGATATGTCGAATACGTTGACGCAGCTATGACAGGAAGGGATATAAAACCAGAAGATGTAGAGGATACTGAAGACGAAGAAAAATTCTGTTACAACAAAGAAGAAATGGAAAAATTGAAGAATAAAAACCTTATGGGACGAGCATACAATCGTATGTTAAACGTTATTGGAAGCGGAATCACTTGTCAGGAAACTGACGGTATCGAAGAAGGTAGAAAAGGACTGGACGATGTTGTAAAGACAGTGATAAAGATGAAGGCTGAGGGAATGACAGACAAAGAACTTGCTGAATACGTGGTTAGTACAGTGAAAGGACGGTTATCAACACCAAATCATTTTTTAAGGTCTCCATGGACTTGGGTACGGCATAACCTGATAAGCATGTATGATAATTTCAATGACTGGAGAGATACTAATTTTGAGGATTGCGACACAACCTCTATCTGGGCCTGGAATAATAAGATGGGACAATGCGAGGAGAATGCCTGCGTAGTCCATTACATCCTCTCTAATGCAGGTGTGGATGCACAGCTTTATGGCCAAGCACCTGGAGATCACGCATTTGTTGTAGTTAACATGGATGATAAAACATCACTAACTGACTCTCGTAAATGGAAGGATAATGTGTTCATCGCCGACTCATGGCAAGGATACGTGTATTCTGGAAATGATGCATATGATAGCAGATTTCTTTTTAGGGGTGGAAAAGAAGGGATAAGTAAGGCCCCGGATAGGCAGACTAATCCAATGCCGTTAAAAGACCGTGGAATATATTTTGACTTAAAGCAGAAACAATGGAAGTGTAAGCCAGGATATGTGAGGAAATATCATGCTATCCCTGGTGCCCGTGGAACTCCAAGCGACTACTGCATCAAAAAAGAAGATTCATCGTAGTATAGATCAGTCCGAATCCAAATAATAATCCCACAGTTATCGGGGGTAAAGCTGGTAAGACAACCTTATCACGACCCTGGATGTAGAAGAATAACCATACTAGGCCTAATAATCCACCTATTGCTGTTGGTATCGCGTATCCGGCCCCATAGTCTCTGAATACGGACACGGTAAATGTCAGGGGCATGGCCATGTCACCGGTTCCAATACCTAGGTTTCGATCCTTCATAGGTATAAGATACATTAGGGGTATCTTGTCTTTGGATCCTTCAGCTATCGTGACCATATGTTTTGTCCCGAATACTGCTATGAAATCATATACTGCGAGGACTACTATCAATACGAATGCTGTTGGAAATGTTGAAAGGGATGCGCCAAACCATCCGCCAATACCTGCTATTGTAAAGGTTAGGGTTATGTTTGTGATGAAGAGATTATCCTTCTTATAATACATTAAAAATAGTAGGAGTATCGCAAGTATGATACCATAATCTCCGATAAAGCTGACAAAAGCCATCATCATGCCCATGAAGAATGCGAGTCCTAGGAATAACTTGATGATCTTGCCAAGCCCATACTTCATCAAGAGTAGGAGTGCGGCAGTCATTATCAAGACATATCCGAATATCTTTAGTGAAGAGGCTATACTATCCGGATCATCTACAACAGGTTGTATTAATGGTTCTTCTCGCGCAGGAGGGTACATCAGTGGGATGAATGTAGCACCAACATGCAGTCCGATAGTAACTGTGAGAAGATAGACTGAAGCCAATAAAGCTAG
>CAYREE010000074.1:0-11226 GCA_964423225.1 uncultured archaeon
CACTGGATGAGTATTCTGATTTATACTTTACGCTGAAAGAGTTGATGGCTTGCTTACTATCCTCCTCAAGTTTCAATTCGATTATATTCGGATTATATAGTTTATTTGCTAAGAAGATAGATGCTATGATGACGAGTATCACCAGGGCTAATAGCGTATTATTTATCATCTCAAATCGTTCAGTAAGTCTTTGCCACCTTTATCTGGGCTCCTTCAGCACCACAGATAACACAATTTTTTCGTTCTTTCTTGTTAACAGATAGTATTGTCCCCTTCGCCTCTATTTTCGGTGCGCATGAGTCTTCAAAACACCAGCCACAGGATACAATCCCATTGCCAAGATTCTTATCTAGTTCTTTTTCATCCTTAGCATCCCAGAGTCTACTATCGAACTTCTCCTGAGCGATCTTACGTATATTATCCTGGACATCTGATAGTGCCGTCTTTGCATTGAATTCTTCTAGGGCTATACTATTCTTTTCTCCAGTATCCCTTCTAACAACAACTACTTTTCCATCCTTCATATCCCTGGGACCAGCCTCAATCCTGATTGGAACACCCTTCTTCTCCCATTTGTAGAATTTGTCGCCGGGACGTCCGTCACCAAGGTCTGTGACAAATCTGACACCCTGTTTTTTTATCTTATCCTCGACTTTTTTCACATAAGTCATAAGCTCATCCTTTCCCTTGTCCTTGAATAATATGGGGACTATCACGGCCTGTATAGGAGCGATTTCAGGGGGTAATATCAATCCTTTCTCGTCTCCGTGAACACTTATGACAGCAGCTAATAGCCGTCCGAATCCAGGGCCATAAGAAGTCTGCCAGGCATAATGTTTCTTACCATCCTCATCATCATAGCTTAAATCAAAGACCTTGCTGAAATGCTGGCCGAGATTATGGATTGTAGCTACCTGTAGGGTTTTGCCGTCAGGCATGATTGTCTCGAACGCGATAGTGTATTCTGCACCCGGGAACTTATCCCAGTCGGGACGCTGATTGACTTGAAAAGGTATGCATAATAATTCGTTTATCAATCTTCCATAAATATCCTTGATCGACTCTATGTTCTCCAATGCTTCTTCACGTGTGGCAAATGCGGTATGACCTTCATTCCAGCATATCTCCCTGCTTCTTATCAAGGGGCGTGTGTGTTTGGTTTCATAACGGTAGACTGCCACACTCTGATGTATTTTTATCGGTAAGTCTGCATGGCTTCTAGTCCATAATTTGAACATGGGATACATGCACGTCTCGCTTGTAGGACGTAACGCCATCCTACGATCTAGTTCATTTGCTCCTGCATGTGTTATCCAGTATACTTGCTCTTCAAATCCTGCAATATGTTCCTTCTCTTTTTCCAATAGGTCTTCAGGTATCGCTATCGGAAATAGCATGGGTTCATGACCATCTTCTTCTAGTAGGTCTTCAAGAAATCTTTGGAATTTCTTGATCATGCGCATACCATAGCTCCGATAGACAGGCATTCCTTTGACAGGATATCTTGTGTCTACTACTTCATTGTCCTCGAGCATATTGTGATACCATTCCGAGAACTTCTCAGGATCCATTGATTCGAAAGTCATTGCTTTTAGTATTATCCTATCAAGGTTTAAATTCTTTTAGAAACAGGTAAGTGTGAAGTATGTGGCGGCGCATGCACCTCCTACAGACATGGCCGCCACATATTTGGCCCCGTCGACGCCTCACCCTCCTTATCGAGTGTCGATCATTTGTCTTAATTGTCTTATCGCATCGCTTAGGTTTGGTCTTTCAATACCTTCTTCTATGCATCGTTCTTTTGCCCAGTTTAGTATTCTATGAGCATTATCATCTATTGCGATATTTTTCATCAGGCCAACCACCTCACAAATTGACTTGTGAATCTATTTATCATATACATTTAAAAAGGATGGGTATATTATGAGGTAATATTATGTAGGTAATGGGATTGACTCTTGCTGGAATAAATTAATAACAGATTTTAAACCAACGATTTAATAGTTTATTCAAATGACAATCATAAAGACCATCATATTAGTGTTTACATTCTATTTGATTTATCTATTCTTCCCGTTGGCATATCTTATATTCACAGATAATCCAACAATACTCTTTGGTTCAGTGCTTATGGTTGTTGTAATCTGCATCATATGGAAGATATATTTTAATTCATTGTCTCATGAAAGTAGAGAAAAGATACATTCAATTATTGGATTGAAGGGAGATACTAAATCAAGGATCAGGATCGAGAGCAGTTCTGATTAATGTCCTAATATCCGCGTTGTCGCTTCTTTACTTCAATAATTATCCGCTCTATTAATACAAATGCCACGATTATTGTGACTACATGAACTATCCGCCCCATGACAGAGTCGTCTTTCAGGTTAACATCCTGAGATATATAAATCAATACTAGAACCAATACTAATAATATATAGAAGAAGTAGGGGATCCATCTGTCTCCATATTCAGGATTCAAATACCCCTCACGTTTCTTTGTAAGAAGACCCATTAGTTATTAATGTAATTATAAAAAGAAAAGAAGGGGTAATGTTTACTTGTTAGTAAACATCTTCCTTAACTCACTTCCAACAGTCTCGATAAGGAGCTTACCGTCCTCATCCCTCATTTTATTAAGGTTCTCCTGACCTGATTCACATTCACTAACCCATTCTTTAGCGAACTCATCATTCTGGATCTCGGACAATATGACCTTCATCTCCTTACGAGTATTCTCAGTAATGATCCTCTGGCCACGAGTCCTACCACCATATTCAGCAGTATTTGAAACGCATTTCCACATATATTCTAGCCCACCTGCCTGAACGAGGTCAGTTATCAGCTTTAGTTCATGGAGTGTCTCGAAATATGCTAATTCTGGCTGGTAGCCTGCATCAACAAGAGTGTCGAAAGATGCTTTTATTAGTTCGGTTACTCCACCACATAAGTCTACTTGCTCTCCGAACAAGTCTGTCTCCGTCTCCTCTGTAAAAGACGTCTCTAGAACACCTGCCCTAGTAGAACCGATCGCTTTTGCAAGAGCGAGTATTATATCCTTTGCCTTGCCTGAATGATCCTGTTCAACAGCAATTAATGCGGGAGTCCCGAAACCATCAACATAAGTTTCACGAACCCTTATTCCTGGCGCTTTTGGAGCAACCATGACAACATCAACGTTTTCAGGTGGTTTGATCCCACCGAATCGTATATTGAATCCATGAGAGAACATCAATACATCATCTTCTTTTAAACCAGGTAGGATTTCAGATCCATAAACCTTTGCCTGAACTTCGTCAGGTATTAGAATGTGTATGATATCAGCTTTTTCGCACGCTTCTTTTATTGGATAAACTTCAAATCCTTCCTCTTCTGCCTTCTGGGCAGAAGCGTCTTTTATTGAACCGATGATTACATTTAGACCGGAATCCCTCATATTCTGCGCCTGTGCAGATCCCTGATTCCCGTAACCGATGATTGCAATAGTCTTGTCCTTTACGACGCTTAGATCAGCATCGTTTTCATAATATACTTTAGCCAAATTATTCACCCCGCAAAAAACGGTTTTAACTTATTTGAAAAATCATATAAAAACAGGAAAAACCAGCTTTTAAATAATATACGACCAGATTCAAGGGATCACATGTCAAAGATTAGGCCTGACCAGCAAAAATCATTGGGACCTCTCCCAGAACCATTTAGAGGATTATAGTATTCATGGAATCCTGATTTTTTTACTAATGATATTGTTTTTTCCCTCAAAGTATATGCGATATCATCAAATCCATAATCTATCAAACCATTATAGATGAACCAGTTGATGTTTATCCAAACGCTCCCTCGCCAATACCTGTCAGGCTCAAAATTATCATTGTCGCATGCTATGGTTGGGATAGGATACTTAGTCCAAAATTTTTCTTCATCTAGAAGATAGTCATCTACTAATCTCTTAGCCTGTGATCTTGTATTCAATCCAGCGAATAAAGGGAGAAACATTGAAGAGTTTTCATAATCTGTGATAAATTCATGATCATTATAATAGGATGAAAATAATTTTGTTTTCCGGTCATACAGATGTTTCTTACATGAAGTAGTGACATCATTTATCATTCGTCCATAGTATCCAGTGTCTTTATCCAATAATCTAGCTAATGACTGCATGCTTTTAAGGTTTCTTAGATAAACGCAATTGAATAATAAACTCCTTACATTAAATTGGTTTTTACCCAATGTTTTTCTCTGATCAATCCCGGTTTCTATATAAGTTTTTAGTAGTTCGAGTTTATGTTTTTTAAGCTCTTCCTTACTTGGATGATCAAGTCCCAATACATTATCCCATGGGACAAAATCATCTTCTCCCGACTCCCAGGGATGTATTATCGATACGATATAATCTTCTGCTCGATCATTATTCAACCACTTGTAATAAGCATCGAGTCCGTCAAATACTTCTTTAACAAATGACTCATCATCAGACAAGTTATAAATTCTCTCAACAGCATATGCTATCATCGGCGGTTGCGTCATAGAAGATGTATTGGTGTCTACTCCCCAGTCCACAAGATGCTCATCCCTTGTCTCCCAGTAGATCATGTGGGGGATCATTCCACTTGCCCATTGACCAGACAATAAAGATCTTATCTCATCACACGCTTTTTCAAACTCATTTAACCTCGCATAGATTATAGCATGAAAACAACTATCCCACAACCATTGATAAGGATATGTATCCGATGAAGGAACAGTATATCTGTGACCATCTACTTCCCTATGGTTTGATGCTAGAATCGACTTAAACAAATTCATTAAATCCATGATAAGTTTTTTACTTTCTTGACTGAGGTCTGAATGACTTGAATCTCCTACGATCCTTGACTGCAAGGCCATGTCCACCCATGGTCTGGAATTGTCTTGAATCATTTATCAGATCCAATAATTTTTTCCCGTCAATCAGTTTGTCTTCATTTCCAGTATTATCATATTCAGATAGTAATCTCGACGCCTTTTGCAGTAAATGGTCTTTATGATATCTTTTCGCAAATTTCAGACAAGTCTGCACGCCTTTCTGGTCGGATTCCTCAAAGGCTACAAGTATTTCCTCAATGACCATTGAAGACGCATTCATCTTATTCCCTCATAGTCATCTGTGAGCCTACTTGAAAACGTTTAAAACGCTCTAATACATTCTTCTTTAAAACACCGACTATATGTCCTTTAGAGTCGACCATTGCCAACCGGTCTGTAACAGATTTCTTGAAAAGCTCGGTTACCTCTCCCAGGTCAGCATTCTTGCTTACCTTAACTAGAGGCTCCATCTTCAAGTCTCCAACCTTAAGCATTGTGACATTCACTCCGCTTGCGATTGCCTTGAAAATCATTGTATCTGTTATCATACCACTATATTCTCCTTTCGCATCTTTTACTAATGCGGAACCAGCTTTGTTATCAACCAATATTCTCGCAAGCAATGTCAATGGGTCGTTCATCCTGCAGGTGACTAGCTTTCTCCTGGAGTAGTTAAATGGTTTGCTCTTATATGGCACTTTATCCGCCTCCACGTTTTCTTTTAATCATCTTAAGCCTGAAAAAACCTTCTCTTTCAAGCTCATCCAACCTCATTTGAACATACTTCATCGTACCTTTTAACCTAGGCATGACCCGGTATTCAAGCGCATTCACACGTCTCTTAGTCTTTTTTGTCTCCTTGGATAGGCTGTTAAGAGTGTTTTCAATGCTTGATAATTCAATTATATTTGTAAGTGATTTCTCGAATGCAAGTGCAGTTGAGTCAACAAGTGGATTAGAAAGCATCAATCCATACCCCCGAGAGTTTATACTCCTAACAGGATCCTCGATAGACAGATGCTCAATCTTTATTCCCATCACATTCTTTGACTCTGATTTAGCGATAATATCCCTTCCTTGTCCGATAGAATAAGATGCTAGTTCAGACGGACCTACGAGAGCATTCGTCATATCATATAATCGGTATGCATCCTGAAGATCTGATGTTGTTTTGAAAACAATATCCTCAGCATCTCTTGCAGCTTCCATGAATTCAACCATCAATGCGTCTCGCTTCTCCTTCAATAGATTATGGCCTTTCTCAGCGAGTTTTAGCTTGTGTTTCAATAATAGAAGCTCCATCCTTGTTGGATGAGTACCCTCTATAATATCGTCATTCATTTTTTAGCCTTGCGGTGTTTTGGATGATATTCTTCAAGTATCTTCGGATCGATCCGCTTTAGTTCTCTTTCAGGCAATACTGTCAATAAGTCCCATCCAAGCTCTAAGGTATCATCTATTGTCCGATCATCACTACGCTCCTGGGATACGAACTCGCCTTCGAAACGGTCTGTGAATTCAAGGAAATTCTTATCTCGTGAAGTCAATGCATCTTCCCCAACAACAGCGACCAAGTCTTTTAGATCCCTGCCTTCAGCATATGCTGCATACAATTGGTTTGATACTGAGAAATGGTCTTTCCTCGTCCTTTCCTCACCTATCCCGTTGTTCATAAGACGTGATAATGAGGGTAATACATCCACTGGAGGGTAGATGCCTTTTCTATGCAGTGGCCGAGAAAGAACGAATTGTCCTTCAGTAATATATCCAGTTAAGTCAGGAATCGGGTGGGTTATATCATCGTCAGGCATTGTAAGTATCGGAAGCTGGGTAATAGAACCCTTTTTCCCCCTGATCCTGCCTGCATGCTCATATAAAGCAGCAAGGTCAGTATACATGTATCCTGGATAACCCCTTCGTCCTGGGACTTCCTCGCGCGCTGCTCCAACCTGCCTTAATGCCTCGCAATAATTCGTCATATCAGTCATTATCACTAAAACCTGGTAGTCTAAGTCAAATGCCAGGTATTCTGCACAGGTTAATGCGAGTCGAGGAGTGATAAGCCGCTCTATTGCAGGATCATCGGCAAGATTAATAAAACTGACAATGTTTCCAGATGCTCCACTTGACTCAAAATCGTTTCTGAAAAAGACTTCCTCATCATGGGTTATGCCCATAGCAGCGAAAACCACTGCAAAGTCCTCTTTTTTACCTAATACATTGGCTTGTCGAGCGATCTGTGATGCAAGATCATTATGCGGTAGACCAGACCCTGAGAAAATAGGTAGTTTCTGCCCCCTTACAAGAGTATTCATACCATCGATACTAGATATCCCGGTTTGAATGAAGTCTCTCGGATATTCTCTTGCATAAGGATTTAATGGTATCCCATTAATATCCCTTCTGTCGTCCGGTGTTATCTCTGGCAGCTTGTCTCTAGGTCTTCCAGCACCATCAAAAACACGACCAAGCATTTCCGTCGACACCGAGAGTCTTAAGGTCTCACCTATGAAGCTGGCCCTTGTATCTTTAGTATCTAGACCCGTTGTCGATTCGAAGACTTGTACGACTGCCTTGTCTTCGAAAGCATCTAATACCTGTCCAGTCTTCTTGTTGCCTGATGCATCGGTGATGGACACGACTTCCCCATACATTACATTCTTGGTTTTTTCTACGACCATTAAAGGGCCTTTAATCTCTGAAACGGTCTTGTATTCTATTACTGTCATTTTTCTGATTCCTCCGTTTCATCCGATTGAATTTCAATTGTTTCGACTTTTTTATTATCGGTTATTTCTTCATTATTTTCGGTTTTGATATTCTTTTTCTGATTCTCTTTAAAACACTTTTTTATACTTGAAGATAATTGTTCGTAATGCTTATCAAAATCATCATTTGATTTGTATTTCATACGCGATATATCTTCTACAACGGGTAGATTGATGACGTCGCCTACAGACATCCCAGCTTCTATTGAGTCGGATGCTTGACTGTAGAATTCCATTAATATCTTCAGCATATGGTATTGTTTTTGCAGTGGGCAGAACGTATCTATCTCATGGTATGCGTCTTGTTGTAGGAAGTCTTCTCTAACCATCCTGGATATCTCAAGTACCATGCGTTCATAGTCTGGGAGAGCATCCGCGCCAACAAGTTGTACTATCTCCATGAGCTCTGATTCTCTTTGTAGTAGTGTGAATGAGTCTCGTAGCAATTGAACAGTATCTTCAGCAATATTCTTGTTGAACCAGTCTTCAAAAGACTTAGCGTAAAGAGAATATGATGTAAACCAGTTTATCGCTGGGAAATGCCTTCGGTCTGCTAGTTTTGCGTCAAGTGCCCAGAATACCCTGACTATCCTCAATGTATTCTGAGTCATTGGTTCGGAGAAATCCCCGCCAGGCGGTGATACTGCCCCAATGATACTTGTGGATCCTATCTTCTTATTTCCCAGGCATTCAATCTTGCCTGCACGCTCGTAAAAGCTTGCGAGTCTAGATCCAAGATATGCTGGGAAACCCTCTTCACCCGGCATCTCTTCAAGCCTCGAGGATATCTCACGCATAGCCTCAGCCCACCTTGAAGTAGAATCAGCCATCATAGCAGAGTTCAACCCCATATCCCGATAATATTCTGCAATAGTAACTCCAGTATATACGGATGCCTCACGTGCTGCAACCGGCATATTAGAAGTATTAGCGATTAAAACGGTTCGTTCAAACAATGGCCTTCCTGATCTTGGATCAATAAGCTCTGGAAAATCATCTAATACTTCAGTCATCTCGTTCCCGCGTTCCCCGCAACCCACATATACTATGATGTCTGCATCAGACCATCTTGCCAATTGATGTTGGACAACTGTTTTACCCGCTCCGAATGGACCTGGGATTGCGGCTGTCCCACCTTTAGCAATCGGGAAGAACATGTCTGAAACACGTTCGCCAGTGATTAATGGCTCGGTTGGCTCAAGTTTGTTACATACTGGCCGGGGTGTTTTAACAGGCCAGTTATGCATAAGCTTTATCAAGGTTCCATCATCAAGTGATATGATATCTTCGTCGACAGTATAGTCTCCCTCCTTAATCTCCTTGATTTTACCAGTTATTCCCGGAGGCACGAGTATTTTATGTTCAACTGCCTCAGTCTCTGTGACTGATCCTAGGATAGAACCCCCCGCTACCAATTCACCTTTTTTCACTGAGGGCATGAAATGCCATTTTTTCTTCCTATCTAATGCATAAGCCTCTACCCCACGCTCGATATAATCGCCACATTGTTCTTTTATCGCCTTTAATGGACGTTGTATACCATCATATATCGATTCAATTAGGCCTGGCCCAAGTTCAACAGATAATGGCCTTCCAGTACCGACTACTATTTCACCAGGTTTTAATCCGGTTGTATCTTCATAAACCTGGATTGATGCGGTGTCGCCTATGATCTTGATTATCTCACCTAAGAGTTTGTCTTCTCCTACTTGAACAAGATCATACATCTTGTTGCCTGTCATCCCCTTAGCCTCTATTAGGGGTCCTGCGATCCGTGATATTCTTCCTTTCATTTCTCCTTCAAGTTAAATCCAATTGTGTCTTTGATTATTTCATTTATGGTATTATAATCTTCATCCTTTGGCGGGATGATCTGTACGAGTGATGTCTCTCTTAATTCATCGATCCTATCTGCCAATAGTTCTGACGCTTTTAATGATAAGAGTATTAGCGAGTTTGATCCAACGACTTTCCCATATATTTCATTAAGGTTATCATTATTTAGAGTGTATGTTCTCTTTAGTCCGGTGAGATTAAATCCAGCTACAGTATCTTCATCACCGATCAATATCACTTCTTTTTCAATCATTTAACCAATCCTCGTATCACATCAGGTTTTAAGCCCAGCTTCTTCCCGATTAGTATGGCCCTTACCTTCATGACTTCATCGTATTTTTTCTTTATGTATTGGAGTATATAATATGCGCTTAGCGGATTATTCATCGCCCTGTTTGACACTTGTTGGTCTATGAAACCATCCATTTTTTTATTAATGTAGAGTGGATTATCCGAGTTTTTAACATAATCATGAAATAAATCCTTGTATTCAGTCTCTGACAGTATTTTAAGTCCCTGTATCAGGTCGCTACTAACTAGTTCTTTGGCTTGTTTTTCACTTAGGATACTTGTGATATTAGACCAGTATTTTATTGGATCGATTTGTGAACTTTTACATCTTAATACTAGAGCGATATCCAGTGCTTCGATCCGTAGTTTAAGATATTCTTTATAGACCCTTGATAGACTATTCATTAATTTGATGAGAATTTCTTTTTCAATTATTGTCCGGGTAAGAGTCAAGTCTTCTTCTGCAATATATGAAGCATGAGCATTTGTTAATATGGGTGCAAACTGAGGTATTTTTTTTGATAATCCATCCAGATCTGTTTCCAATAGTATATCCTCCAACACTTCAGGCGTTATTAATCCTAATGGTGTAATCGATTTTCGAATCTGATCTATTGGCAATTCAGATGTGATTCCAGCGTATATTGTCGCAAGATTTTTCGCATCCCATATTGAAGTAAAAGTGGTTTTAAACTCAGAAGAGTTTTTTCCAGGGATCATTGACGATACTTCATCTAGCATATCTCTGAAATGACTGATCATAATAGATTCTATTAAGTTTGAATCAGCTTCTTTCGTCCTTAGGTCCCTGATCTGGTTGCCATAACCCCGTGAATCAAGAGTGGAAGTTATAACATTTATGTCTGAACTGATTAGAGAATCAATATCTCTTTCAGTCAATAGTCTGGAATACGATACTGAGACTCTACCATATACGTGGGAGTATTTCGCATTTCCCATCCCTAATTCAAATAACGGCAGACTCATCCTCTAATCAAATAATATTTTACTTACCTTGGGCTTGATCTCTATCTTCAACTGATTTATATAATTATCCAACCGGTTATCGATCACCGCACTTCCATCATGTGATTCTATGATAATCCCAAAATCACCTATATTAGATTCGATAAGTTTCAAATCAGTTTGAATCAGATTAGAGTAGTTTTTATCGACTTTTATCACACAATCATTACCTATGGCTTTAGCGTCCTTAACCAATCTTGCCATTATCTTCTTTTTCTCAGTCTCGGGTACCGCTAATATGATTCCACACATGTTTTTGAATAACTCTTCAACTAAACGGTTTTTTTCGCCTGAAATAAGCCGCCTGGATTCTAAGTCTGCCCGACTCGCCTCCTGTTTCTGTATGAGGACTGCTTTTTTCTTTGCATCAGCGAGGATTTTTTCAGATTCGATCCTGGCTTGCTCGTCGATTTCTTCCTCGATCTCTTTTATCTTTTTTTCAGCCTCTCGGATTATCCGG
>CAYREE010000075.1:0-11206 GCA_964423225.1 uncultured archaeon
ATAGTAAATATGATACTTTATTTATCCGCTGATGCGAGAGACATCAAGAGGATCATGCCAGTTATAATTCTCCCAAGTATCGGAGTCATCTCACGTGGAATGATATTCGGCCCATTCACCCATATTATAGTAGTATTGATACCATTCATCTGGATAGGCAACTATATTCTCGTATTTACTGTTCAACGACTCGGGAGCGGATATTCAGGAATATTCTATTCAGCCGTCTTCAAATCAGTATTCCTGGCTGGAATCACACTAATATTCGTGAATATCGGGCTAATACCTTCATTCTTCATACTTGGATTCGGTGGACTACAATTTGTAACAGCATTAACTGGTGGATTGGCTGCATTGAATATTAGGAGACTTCTTTAACCCTGGTTTTTCTACTAACTAAATTAAGCTGATAAGACTAATCAATAGTAATGGCGAGACTCAGAGAAAAGTTGAAGCAAGACCTAGCCCTCTTAGACATATTCTGCATATCATCAGGTGCCATGATCAGTTCCGGATTGTTCATACTGGTCGGCCTCGCATATGCTAAGACAGGGCCGGGTGTGATCATATCATATCTTCTTGCAAGTCTTTTAATCATCCCAACAATCCTTTCTAAGTCAGAGCTTATCTCTGTGATGCCGAAGACAGGTGGATTATTCTTTCATGTTGACAGGAGCATGGGTCCTGGTGTAGGAACTGTTGCGGGGCTTGCAGCATGGTTTTCAATAGCTTTTAAGACTGCTTTTGCGATGCTTGGGATCGGCATAATCATAACACTCATATTGACAGGTACAAAGATGTGGATGATCAGGGGTATCGCAGTATTATGCTGCATTTATTTCACTAGTATAAACCTCAAGGGAGTCAAGATGGCTGGGCGGATTCAGACTAGAATTGTCCTCATACTCATTGGAGTATTGGTCATGTATATCTTGCTTGGATACCAGGGAGTCGAAAGTAGCAGGTATGCGCCTATTGCACCGTTTGGGTTTTTATCAGTGCTTTCTACAGCTGGTTTCGTATTCATCTCTTTTGCAGGTACGACAAAGATAGCATCGATTGCAGGAGAAGTGAAAGATGCGCGTAAAACACTACCACTTGGGATAATCTCTTCATGGCTGGTTGTATCACTGCTTTATCTTGGAGTCATATACGTTACTGTAGGTGTCTCAGACCCCATAAACCTGAAATCGTCTCTTACTCCGATAACATTAGGTGGTAGGAACATTGCTGGTCTTTTCGGTGCTTTAATCATGAGTGCAGCTGCCTTACTAGCATTCATATCTACAGGTAATGCAGGAATCTTGACTGCCTCTAGGACTCCAGTTGCAATGGCCAAGGCAGACTTGCTTCCAAAAAGGTTTGAACAAGTCTCCAAGAAGGGTGTTCCTGATTTTTCCATCTTATTCACTTCAGGATTCATCATAGCCGTCATGGTATCGCTCGATCTTGAATTATTC
The DNA here is from genome assembly GCA_964423225.1 of uncultured archaeon. Lineage (GTDB taxonomy): Archaea > Altiarchaeota > Altiarchaeia > IMC4 > SCGC-AAA252-I15 > CAYREE01. The sequence goes on from CAYREE010000075.1 coordinate 1,461, forward strand.
ATAAAGACGGCTTCAACACTCAAACTTCTATTATTCGCATTTGACAACATGTCCTTACTTGTCTTAAGAAGCAGGGAACTGCCGTATTATCAGCCGACTTTCAAGGCCCCATTATATCCTTGGATGCAGATAGCAGGCATAATCGCGTATATCATCCTGATTCTGCAGATGGGTTTGACACAGATAATTCTTTCATTGATATTCATCATGCTGGGTATTCTCTGGTATTGGTTCTATGCTCATGAGAAGATGAGTTGGGAATATTCTCAAGTCTATAAAGTCAAAGCAGTGTTAGGCGTGAATAACCAGGATTTCCTCTTGGACGAGGAGCTACGTGAGATATTGATAGATAAGAACCGGAAATATGATCTGCGAAGGCTTCCCCCACCAAGGGGAATTTATGATGAGATCATGAAGGATTTATCAGAAAGTCTGAACACTGATCCAAAGAATATTATGAGCTACTCTCATTTTTATTCTAAGAAAAAATCATTTGCCCTTCAATAGTTTCTTCGCCGCATCCAACATCTCAATCGGGAATAAGACTGTTGTATTCGGTTCTTTAGCTGATTCTCCAAGCGTCTCAAGGTATCTAAGGACTATCGGTTCGGCACCAAGTATCTCACCAGCTTCCTTTAATTTTCCAGCAGCCTGCAACTCTCCTTCAGCAAGGATAACCTTCGCCCGTCTGGCCCTCTCTGCCTCAGCCTGCTTGGCAATTGCCCGCTGCATGGCCTCTGGGATGACAACGTGTTTTAACTCTACTATATCAACTTTGATACCCCATGGATCAGTTGCAGTATCAATAATCTTATGGAGTTTGGTGTTTATCTTATCTTGTTCAGATAGGACTTCGTCTAGAGTGGCCTCGCCAACAACTCGTCTTAAGGATGTTTGAGCCAGTTGTGATGTTCCAAGAATATAGTTTTCTAACTCGCAGATAGCGCTTTCAGGATTAGAAACTTTGAAATAGAGTACTGCATCCACCTTGACAGCAACATTGTCTTTTGTTATCACATCCTGTGAAGGCACGTCCAAGGTCAAAACCCTAAGGTCTATCTTCATCATTGATTCAATAACAGGTATAACAACAAATAATCCAGGACCTCTGACTTCGTGGAATCTGCCTAACCGAAAGATCACACCACGCTCGTATTCCCTCAGTATCCGAATAACCATGATTACACTACACCTAAAATATAATCGGAATACATTATAATAAAATAATAGAACAGAAAAAACCGGTTCAAATCCGTGGTTTATTTATTTTTTTTAAAACCTTATTCAATTTCTTCCATTGCTCGTCAGTAGCATAGGTTTTCGATTGTCTGAAAAAACCATCTTCTTTAACAAACCCTAGATCAACAAATGCAAGTGAGTTATCATAAGGCCTCACCCAGCCAGAATAAATATCATATACGACAAACCCGTGTTTTTTCATATATTCAACAATATCATAGAATTGTGGGCTATTGATCATGAATTCGTGTAATGGTGTTTCAACGAGTATGAGCTCTGCTTCTTGCATTATTTTTTCCGCACCATCCAATACCAGTAGTTCTGCTCCTTGTACATCTAGCTTTAACAAGTAGGGACCATTTAGGTTTTTCTCATTGACAATATCATCAAGTCTGATTAGTGGGACTTCCCGTTCGAATCCATCTAAGCTCTGACCGTCCCTGTCTTTAAAAAAAGATGAGCCTGTAAGTATTTCATGTACATTTATTTTTGCTATACCCTTATTTGTTCCTGCTGCGGCAAGCACGTATTCATCATCATACTTACTACATATTTCCTTTAGATTATTCTCCCATTCCACTATCGGTTCAATCAAGAGGAATTTACAGTTTTTATATGATTCATATAGTTCTGTAGTGCCATATGCGACCCCCACATCAATTATCGTTTTTGGTGTGAAACCAATTTTTTTTACATTAGCAAGCATTTCACCCATATCTGAGTGAAAAGAGAGTTTACTGACCAATTTCAATCCAAAAATAGAGAGGAATCCATTTGCTTTTTTTAAAATCAATTGTTTAATACTGCGCATCATAATTGATTTAATAGCTATTTAAATAAATTGAATGGGTTCCCCCTCGTATATTAAATAAAAAAAAAATATATATTTTTTTATTATTGATTTTTAGAGTTGTTAGCCAAGTAAAAAAGGGATGATTTTATGAGTGATGAGTATCATATGGGGCGGGGAGTTAAGTTTATTTTCCAAGTTAAACCAGTGGTTCCGAATCAGGCTGTCGTTCAAGTCAGAGAAGGGATCATCAAGGATAGTGGTATTTCAGCTTTCTTCGACTGTGTGGATGTTAAGATTAAAGATGAGGATGATGAAACATCATTATTAATAGTCTTTTGTCCATTCGCAAAATTCGAGGTGGAGACAGCACACAGAGTCCATATGTATAAGGAATTATACGCTCAGTTCACAGGCATCGTAGAACGAAATTTCAATGAAATAAACCATAAATGCGCGGTTACAGTATTTGAAGTATTAGAGCGAAAAGAACCCCCCGAAGAAAAAAATGAATTCATGAAACAATTCACAGAAAAAGAACTAGAAAATATAACAGGACAATAATATGAAGATGAATATAATCGATTTAATCATCTATGGGCTAGGATTATTATTTGTTATGTTGAACAGTCTTCTAGCCTTGATATTTGGATTAGTCCTCTTATCAGTCCCAGAATTCAAGAAGAAAGGACTATGGATCATAGCAGCAAGCATAATCCTAACAATCATACACCTACCCCTAGCAAACCTAACCTCGCCAATAATACCATACATATTAGGCTTAATCATAGCAGGACACATACACTTCAACATCAAATAATTATATAGAAAAAGACTTCGCCCCTGCAAGGAGAACTGCTGAAAGTTCAAGTCCCCTGTTTTGCCGAAGGCAGGAACTGAACAATTTATTCGAAAAAGAATACTTAAACAGACATTGAGATATTTAGTTTATGATAAGGATAAAAGGATATGAATTCTTTTTTGGATTATTTGGCTTAACATGCCTTATCATAGGTTATTACCTTCTTTGGATCAAAGACGACAATAAAGGATGGATTTTTCTCACATTAGCAGTAATCAACTACCTACGTTTTCAACATAAAATTAGAAAAAGTTAAAAAAAACAAAAAGGCGTGACTTAAACTTGGAACTGATCGCCCCCGCAAGGACTTGAACCTTGGACCACTCGATAGCTGCAAACTTTTTTTTGATGAAACTTTTTTACTAAAAAGTTTCTAACAGTCGAGCGCTCTACCAACTGAGCTACAGAGGCATAACTCTATTTTTTTTTATTATATCACCGAGTTTTTCTCGGATCACGAGGTTTTAATTATAATACTGTATTGCTTAAAAACTTTTACTCCCGTGTATTTTAGATAAGATGAGAGCTTTTCCCCCAATTTCGGGTCAGCGGGCAGATATGTCATCTATTGGAGGTCCTAGACTCCTAGAGATACCAAGTGAATATTCGTTCAAATTATGCTCTGATTTAACCGAGGATGATTTAAGAGTATTCACGCAAACACCTGGAGATACTGCCTCAAATAGAGTATTAAAATTTCTAGTTGATGAAAGAAAATATGCTGAAAGCCAGGGAGGATATGAATGGGATCTTGTAAACGGTGTAGTAGCATTCAATAATGGAAAGCCTGTTGGATTCCAACAATACTCGATTTCAGATGATAGACAAAAAGGATTTGCAGATGGAATAATAGTGGATGAAACAGATAGAGGGAATAATCTTGGGAAAATGATTAGAGAAGTACTCTACCATGATCTTCTATCAAGAGATATTAAATCATTCCGAATAAAAGTTGGTAATACCGGTATCGCTCAAGGATTAGCAGACAGCGACAAGAGAGACTATGCAGAAGCAGTAATAGACCATGGGATAGGCAACTTAGGTTTGCCTGAATATAGCATCGACTTCTCCAAATACCAGCCAAGATACGATACAAGTAAGATAAAAATAAGATAAAAAAAAAAGGGATTTTACTTCCCTTTTCGGTCGTGGGCTTTTAAGCTGGGTCTGAGCTTTTCTGCTCCTTTTCCTCTTTTGTTTAGTCCCCTGCTTTTCTTGCCTGTTGGTGTTAGTCCGCGATAGACTCTCTTTTTATGTTGTTTAGCGGTTATCCAGTTGATCCTCTCATCGGATTTTATGACTGGATGATGCTTGTCAACGAGTACTACTTCAAACCATTTGTATTGGCCGTCTTCGAGCGTCCAATAGGATCCTAAAACCTCTAGGTTCGGGAATCTTTTCTGAGTTCTTTCTTCCGCTATGCTTTGAATACTCTTTTTAGTCGTGATCTTATTCGTACCCATACGCTTAGGTCTTCTACCACGGTTTGGCCTGGATTTCCTCAAGCTTCCCTTTCGTACACGGCATCTTGCTACAACAAAACCCTGTTTGGCCCTGTAGCCGTATTGTCTGGCCTTGTCGATACGAGTTGGTTTTTCAAGTGTTACAACAGTCCTACCCTTCCTAAATGATTTCTTTCTTTCAGTCAACAGTGACTTGAATTCGCTTCCACCAGACTTCTCCTTGCCTGGTGCTTCATATAATTTTTTAACATATTTCATGTATCCCATAGAACATCGCCTCTATAAAGTATATTTTTCATTGGATTCACGGCCTTCAGAAACCGTACATTTCCAAGTGATGGTAGAGTTATATGTAAAAAGGATTTAAAAATCATAAAGTATGAAATTTGGCGATATATAAGGATTGGTGGGCAATATTGTATAAAATTCTATATAATCGGTGGTTAAGTGCCCTGGAAAAAACTAGTTAAGATTTTCAACCGGATGTTCAAAAGGAAGAAACTGATACGGCTTGGTCTCTATGGCCCGCCAAACGCTGGTAAAACCACTCTTGCCAATAAGATTTCTATAGATTGGACTGGTGAGCCTGTCGGCAAAGTATCTGAGATTCCTCACGAGACGCGTGAAGTCCAGAAAAAAGAGCATGTTATGGTAAAGAGTGAAGGACATACTATAGAGATGAATATCCTTGATATGCCTGGAATCGCGACAAAGATTGATTTTGAAGAGTTTCTCGAGTTCGGCATGGACAAGGACGACGCACAGGAGAGGGCTAAGGAAGCGACCAAGGGCGTTATCGAAGCCATTAAGTGGCTTGAGCATGTTGATACTGCATTAGTAGTCATGGATGCTACTGAAGACCCATATACACAAGTTAATATCACGATAATAGGTAATCTTGAAGCCAGGGATATTCCAGTAGTAATCGTTGCTAATAAGATAGACTTGAAGGATTCAGAGGCTGACCGTATTAAGGAGGCGTTCCCTCAACATCCAGTTATTGAAATATCAGCAAAAAAAGGGAAGCATATCAATGATTTATACAAGGCTATTTCAAAGCATTCGAGGTAAAAAATGGATATTGAACTAGAATTCATTTCAGCAGAGGTCTTGAAATCAATGGATTTAGAGGCTAAGATAGATTATATCCTAAAAAATGTCAATGAGGATAAGATCATTGTCATTGAAGAGAGTATGTCTGCGAGAGAGGAGAGTGCTTTGATTGAGGCTACGATGAAAAAGATAGGTAAGAAGTTCCCAGGCATAGAAGTGTCAACATTAAGAGAGCGGACTGCTGAAGGCTTCAGGGAGAAACTCATTAGGATACTTGGCGGAAGCACAGGCGGGCTAACCGTCATCGGACCTAGCAAGCTCATAAAGAGTGTTAAAAAACAGCCTCAACAGATCTCACTTCTCGCAGGAGAGAAGATAATCAAGAAAAGACGGTCTAAAAAAGAATAGAGGTTTTCATATGCCACATAAATGTGCTAGATGTAGTAAGATATTCGAAGATAGTAGCGATGAGTTGATAAGTGGCTGCGATTGTGGATCACGGGTTTTCCTATTTCTTAGAGACGATTATGCAGGCAGTAAAGAAGACACGATTAAAGTCCTTGAGGAACGAAAACTATCTGATACTGAGGCTGACTGGCTTGACGATGAATTCAAAGACCGTCTTGAAAGAGAGGATAGGACAATCAGTCTTGATATAGAGAATGTTTTAAGGATTGATGAGGGTAAATACAGGCTGAACATACAATCCCTTATGAGAGGAGAGCCAATAGTCATAAAAGCCAGAAACGGCGTATATTTCATCGACATCCCATACTCGATGAGAAAAAAAGATAAATAACTTATCTGATATATTCCCTTGTAGCCTCCTGAACCTCTTCCTCATTAAACTTCAAAACAGTTTGGGAATGAATGTGGAAGTATTTCAGGCAGAAATACCTGCTGGCCTCACGACAACGATTAACAACATCCAATGCTTCCATAAACTCCTTTTTTTCTAGATCTTGTCCCACCCAAAGCTTCTTAATGATGTCTATTCGTTCAGGAAAACCTTTTTCATCGAATTTTAAATAGGATCTTGTTGGCGAGATCAGAAAATGTGAGTAGAAGTCGTATTTGAATTCCTCAATCCTGGTTTTAGTGGTTTTCTGATATGTTTTTTTGAATCTATCAGTGTTGATATAGAGGCTGCTCCCAATTATCAAAACATCCTTCTTGCTTTTAGGAGCGTATATAAGGGTTTTTAACTGGCTTTTCTCAGGATAGTTGATAAAAAGTAGAAAATGATCTTTCTTTGATTCTTTTTCAGTAAGCTTTAATTTCTCCTGCTTACACCAGGTAATAGACTTTTCCTTAATATGTTCAAATAGTTTCTTAGACATTATAATCAATTTTAACAACAAAATATAAGAATTTTTTAATAAAATATAAGATTATTTTTTATTATAAAAGAAAATCTTTGGTTATGCATAGGATTCTAATACTTGAAAAAACTAATACGTTTCTCAACATGAGTATCCATCCTATTGAAACCAGATATGGAAGAAGTGGTGTAAAACAGATATTCGATGAAGAATACAAGCTTCAAAAAATCCTTGATGTTGAAGCAGCTCTTGCGAGAGCTCATGCAGCGGTAGGAAACATACCTGAAAAAGATGCTCAACTAATATCTAAAAAAGCCAGTACAAGACATGTCACTTTAAAACGAGTCACTGATATCGAGAATGTCATCCACCACGATGTGATGGCTGTTGTCAAAGCATTAAGCGAACAATGCGGGGATGCTGAAAGATTCATCCACTATGGTGCAACAAGCAATGATGTTACCGACACTGCACTAGCATTACAGATAAAGGAATTCATAACATTTCTCGCCGATGACTTGAAAAGACTGCGGGATGCATTGAAAAAACAGGCTAAAAAACACATTAAGACAGTATGCATAGGAAGGACGCATGGACAACACGCCGTACCAACAACATTTGGATTAAAATTCGGTGTATGGGCTGCTGAAGTACAACGGCACATAGACCGTCTAGGCGAGATTAAAAGACGGATACTCGTTGGCCAGATGACTGGTGCCGTGGGAACCCAGGCAGCATTTGGAAAACACGCTATCAAGATCCAGAGGCTGACAATGAACTATCTCGGGCTTGAACCAGTCCACGCTTCAACACAGATCATACAAAGGGATAGACATGCTGAATTCCTCATGTTTCTAGCGCTTGTAAGCCAGACATTGAATAAGATTTGCACAGAGATACGAAATCTTCAGAGGACCGAGCTAAATGAGGTTGGTGAAGGATTTAAAAACAAGCAGGTAGGATCGTCGACTATGCCGCATAAACGCAATCCCATCTATGCTGAAAGAGTATGCGGACTGGCAAGGGTCGTTAAGGCTAATGCATTCGCGTCGCTCGACAATATCCCACAATGGCATGAGAGAGACCTGACAAACTCCAGTTGTGAACGCATACTAATACCTGAAGCCTGCATATTAACAGATTATATAATGAATCTTTCCATAGACTTGGTTGAAAACCTCGTCTTCCATGACAAGTCGATAAAACACAATCTCAATCTATCCCAAGGCCGGATAATGGCAGAATCCATCATGATTGCATTGACTGAAAAGGGTATGAACCGGCAGGAGGCGCATGAACTAGTACGTAAATGCGCTATGGACAGTTTTGAAAAAGAGAAGCCATTCATAGATTTTCTTGCGAGAAACAAGAAGGTGAAGGAGTATCTTCCCGGCAAAGAGCTTGAAAAGATAATGAAGCCTGAAAACTATCTTGGAACAGCAGTACAACAAGTAGAAAGACTATTGAAAGAGTTAAAGTAAGTTCCTAATCCGATAATAATGCTACCACCAACCGAACCAACCATAATCACATTGATCACAGCAGACTTCGTTTGTACCACATGATCCGGGTATAGGATAGCCTTGACATCCGTATGTATCAAATGTGCTACAGCATTGTCCTCCTAATTCCCAGCATGTTGGATCACTAGACTTACATTGATTGCAGCAGACCTCGCCAGTACCGCATTGAAAGGGTAGTGACTGTCCATCACATCCCCAGCCAGCACTGCAGCAGGTTCCACCAATAGCACTACAGGTCGGCTCTTGTTGAGTGCATTGATCGCAACAAACCTGTCCACCAGTACACTGATAGGGTAGAGCACTACCCTGACAACCAAGACTGGGATTACAGCATTTTCCGCCAATATCATTACACATTAACTGTTGTTGAGCGCACTGATCACAACAAATCTGCCCTCCACTACACTGATACGGTAGAGCACTACCCTGACAACCCACACCAGGACTACAACAAGCACCACCAATACCAGCACAGGTTAGCTGTTGTAAAGTTGTCGTAGTCGTCGGTTGCATAAAGGGACATGGCCACGGATTGCATGGTGTATCCTCAAACCAGGATTCTCCTGACTTAGTGCACCCTGAATAGTGAACATTATTTTGACATGTTCCGCTAAATTGGCTGCAGCATGCGCCGTAATCACTGCCGGAAGCCATAGTTGTAGACGTGGATGTGGTTGTTGGAGTAGGGGGGTTGCAACAGCATCCTGTTTGTACTCTTCCACCGCCACCAACACATCCTCCAAAGCAGTTCGGATCAACAACACATTCACCACATGACCTTGAGTAAAGATAGAAATCATTACCTTCACACCACCAATCACATGCACCACCATGACTATTATCGCAATAAACCATGCCCACTTCCTCACAGGAACAAGGTCCTACCGCTAGAGTGGTCGTAGTCGATGTTGAGGTTGTAGTAGGTGTAATCTGCTTACATTGGTCACAGCAGGTTTGTCCAGAACCACAATAATATCCTAGACTATAACCCTGACAGCCAGTATCCGTACTGCAACAGGTTCCTCCAGCCCCAGCACATGTGACCTGCTGCCACGCGCATTCATCACAGCATATTTGACCAGAACCACAGGAGAAAGGCAAGATCCCACCCTGACAGCCATCACTCTGACTACAACAAATTCCTCCAACATCATTACATAAGGGCTCTTGTACAAGATTAATACACCTACCCGTCTGACATTCTTTTCCGGAACCACAGTACATTGATTCATCAACAGGACTATTACCAGAACATAACATCTCAGCAACATATTGAGTATTAATACACTCATCCCAGATCTGATAAGATGTTCCACCACTCGAACCAGACACATAACCTCTAGTAGCAGTATTAGCATCATCACTATCCCAACAAGAATTAGAGGATATTAGTGTAGTCGTTGTTGTTACTTGAGGAATACACCTACCCGTCTGACATACTTTTCCGGAACCACAGTACATTGATTCATCAACAGGACTATTACCAGAACATAA
>CAYREE010000076.1:0-11027 GCA_964423225.1 uncultured archaeon
CGAGTAAAACAATGTCAGGAATAAAATGTCACACTATACTACAAAAGCAGTGCAAAACTTTACCGTAAGCTCTTTACCTTCGATATCTTTCTTGATGTCAACTTTGATATCCTGTAATATGAGTTTTTCAGCGCATTCCCTACTGATAATCCAGGATTCTCCATCAACCTCAGCATTAACATATGTTATAGACGGATTCACCCACATATACGACTGACCATATATGGTCTCTGGTCTGAGAGTTGCAGCGATTATGTAGTCATCACCATACTCGAATTTAATTAATGTGAACTCTTGCACGTCTGCGTCTTCACCATCCAATAGGTCGTGTGTTGTAACAGGATTCTCGTCTTTAGTACAGTATTTCACAGGATGCTTTCCCTCCTTTACAAGACCACGATCGTTTAACGTCTTATACTGCCAGGTGATGAACTGATTATATTGCTCGTCGTTTGTCGTGAATTGTCTGCGCCAATCGATAATATATCCAAGACTCTTCATCGAGGAACGATAATGATTATCTATGAAATACCTGGCGAAATCCATAGGTTCCTTAATGGACTCCATCTCTTTATCAGACATACTATAAACTTCCTTTAGGACCTTCAGTTGTTTTTCCTCCCCATCCTTCATCCGCTTCAAAGCACCGATGATTGGAGTCCCAGTCACATGCCAGGCCATTGGAAACAATACGTTCATTCCCTGCATCCGTTTGAAGCGGGCGATAACATCTGGGACTGTATATGTTCTTGCATGTCCTACATGCATTCCACCAGAAGGATAAGGATATGCTACTGTTAGATAGAATTTCTCTCTCTTATCAGGATTGCAGGTGAACGCGTTTTCTTTATCCCACCTTTTCAGCCACTTGGCTTCAATATCCTTTCTATCAGACATGTCAAGTAATAGTGAATTAAATTAAAAAAATTGGAGGATTATAAGCCTGTTAAGAATCCTTCCATGCGTTTTAAGGCTCCCTTTATTACTTCTGTTGATACACTATAGCTACAGCGGACAAATCCTTCCCCACTCTCCCCGAATGTGCTTCCAGGAACTACTGCCACCTTACCTTCTTCTAAAAGTCTTTTGGCAAATTCTTCTGAACTCATTCCTGTACCAGATATGTTTGGAAAAGCATAGAAAGCACCCTTTGGCATCACACATGTTACACCAGGAAGATCGTTTAATCCCTTCACCAGAAGCCTCCTGCGTTTATCATATTCACGGATCATATCCCGTACATATCGACTGCATGAATCCACCTTCAATGCAGCATACTGTGATATCGTAGGCGCGCATAACATTGTATACTGGTGTATCTTCATCATGGCCTCAATGATCTGGCTGTTCCCGCATGCATAGCCGATCCTCCATCCTGTGAAAGAGTATCCTTTACTGAAACCATTGATCGTGATCGTATTATCCTGCATGCCATTGAATGAACCTATACTATGATGTTTTTCATTATCATAGATCAAGTATTCATAGATCTCATCAGAGATAACAATAAGATTGTTTTCGATCGCGATGTCTGCGATCTCTTCAAGATCCTTCTTCCTTAATACGCTACCAGTTGGATTGTTTGGTGATGCTACGATGATTGCCCGGGTTTTTTTGGTGATAGTCTTCTTTATGTCATCGCTTGTAACCCTGAACTCATTCTCCTGTCTCATTGGTACTGATACTGGCTGACAATTTAAGAACCATACACAGGGTTTGTAGGAGACATAGCTAGGTTCCGGAACTATAACATCATCACCAGGATTTAAAATTGCTCTAAAAGCAAGATCAAGTGCTTCACTAGTACCAGAGGTTATCAATATCTGATCATGCGGGTCAAATATTAGTCCATTATCCTTTTTGAGTTTTTTAGAGATATTTTTCCTTAGCTCGATTAACCCATAGTTTGAAGTATATGAGGTATAATCCTCGTTGATGGCGTGTATCGCCTCATTCTTTATAGGATCGGGGGTTGGGAAATCTGGTTCTCCAACACCCAGGCTTAAGACTCCCTCACTCTGTTCAACAAGCTCGAAAAACCGCCTAATACCTGAGAAAGGTATATCCTTAACCCTTTTAGAAATCATTTTTAATTATTAGCTGACTGGGAGTCGTTTCTCTTTCTCATCGAACATGAGACTTCCAGCCCGTTTATACTCGCTAAGTAGAATATGGGTGTTTGTACCAACAACTTCCTTTCTTGGAGCGAGCTTCTCAGTCACAAAATCACTGATCTCATCTAGTGTCTCTGCCTTTACTACGATCATTAAATCGTATTCTCCAGTTACAACATATACATCTAAAACACGCTTGTCTTTACTGATCTCTCTGCATGTTTTTGCGAAACCGAGTTTTTCCTGAGGAACTACTTTAACCTGGACTAATGCTGCAGCTTTACCTCCATCAAATGCCTTCCAGTCAATAATGGCTTTAAAACCTCTAATAATCCCTTTTTTCTCAAGGTCGTTTATCTTAGCTTTAACATCATCCTCTTTTAAACCTGTCATTGCAGCTATGTCAGCTATGCTCGTCCTACCTGACTCCTCTAGTATTCCAAGGATCTTCCCGTCTAAATCATCATTTTTCATATTTGATACCTCGAAGATGGATAAGAATTTAGACAATTAGAAAATATAAGCGGTTTTTTATGATTTTAATTCCCCATAGTTAGTATGGGAACGAGGGTAAGAAAATTAACGCCCATTGAAGAACAAGTTAAACGTCTTGCCAGGGCCATGATTCATGATGAAACCGATCTGCCAAAGGCAAGGACGGCGTTTCTAAATCAGTTGAAAGATACTCAAGCTTCTGAAAGTTATGCAAAACTTGACCATGCATTAATCCTCTTTGAAGATGCCAGAGGCGAGCATGAACAAGCAGAGGCAAGAAAAAAACTTGCACGATGCAGGAAAATCCCTCCAACACTAGATTTATTCGCAAAAAAAGCTGATGGTAGGCCAGTAGTCCGAGCCTATTCATTAGGTCTGAAAGGCGATAAAATAGTTGAGGATGTAATCGCAATGTCAGATCCTGATGTTAATTCCCATATGTCTTCAATGAATAAGGTCGCGGATGCTGTCTTAGGTCCTGACGGACATCCCCTGGATAAAGCAGAGGTTTGGCAGAATACTGTTTCAATACTCGTTGGTGGTCGGGGTGATAATATCATCATCGGAATCAGAGCAGATAAAATGATCGCACCTGATGAGAGGCGGGAGAAAAACAGGAGGGCGACTTAATTGCTAACTTCGATGGGTGTCCCAGAAGATAAGATCCGGGTTTTCAGCTCAGATGAGGATTTACTAAAACAATTCGAGGAAAGGGGAGAATTATGGATGCTACACCCACCCCCAGTCACTAAGACCCAGGAGGTCGCATTCATTGATGACTGGGTAACACATATTGGTGGAGAGATTCCGAACGTGGGAGGTGAAGTCGATAGGGGTCTTAGAGTACATCATAATCCCGGTAGTGGTGGAAGATTCACTACATGGGAACGATTTGATAATATGGTAGAAAGACTAGATCAGGCAAACAAGACTAACGGTATAGACCGCGATCTACTAGTGAAAAGATTCGCTTCTATTTTCTATATGATAAATAATGAGAACCGACAGGAAGTACCTGAACTATCAGTATTTGGGGCTGTAAACGAAGGTTATCGAGAAGCCACTACCAAATGTTTTGAAAATACTTTTGGATTTGATACGAGTAAGATCGTTAGTTTCTCCGCAATAGAAGAAGAAGCTCGAAAATCAGTTGCCACCTCCGACGATATCATCAAAGGTTTAAGAGAACTTTCAAAGGACATGCAAGCATGTGTAGTAAATCCAACCCTCTTAAGCTATCAGCCACATGTCGATCTCAGCAGGGAGACGATGTATCGCTGTCTACAAAGCATACCATTAAACGAAGAACGGAAATTAGGATTAGGACAGGAATATTTCGCAAATATCGGATGGATGCCAGGAGTCACTATCACAGAAGGAAAAGCAGAATTCTCAGATAGAGCTCAAGATAGGACTAGAAGGATACTTGAACATTATATCAATGAACATGGAGAAAACCTAGAATTCGTAAACATTGGTGAGGTAGTGCGATCCCAGTCTAAAAGGGAGAAAGTCGGAGAAGATGAGAGAGAAGTCTACCTGGTAGCCTATAAATTAAAGGGGAAAGCCAAACCAAGATTGGATTTGCTTAGGAAACTAAAATGGGATGCCGAGTATTTCTACATGCATGAAGGCATGAGTGTAGATGAGTCTAAGAAAAAATCATGTGAATACCAACAATACATACAAGATAGGATAGACGCTCTCACATTCCTAGGAATAAATGTGGTCCCTCAGCAGACGATAGAATACGCAGACAATCTCACAAGTAGAACACAGTTACCATATGTTTACTTCAGAAGGCCATACATGCCAGGATTGGTCACTGACAAGATGCCTGAAAGAGTTTATAGACAGGAAGGATCAGATTATGCTGTCCCCCCTGCTTTCATGACTAGGACGAGGGGAGGGGAGGAACTACTAGCCGTATTACCAGAAACACACCAAGAAGGGCCAGGACTTCAAACACCGTCAAATAGACCGCCATTTATTATTGAAGTAGTTGATGCTTGTAATCTTCCTGGATTCGTCCCACAGGTTGAAAAATTGCAGGGTGAGATGGCTCCTGTAAACATGCTGGTTGGAAGGATGTTATTTGACGATGGAGACGAGATAGTATTGCCAGGACAAGAACCAAAACTCTGTCTTACAGATATCACGGGATCATTCACAGGAATAGACAATGGATTAATTGACCAGACACCACTATATGCATGTCACGTTGCAAGAACCATTGGAAAATTAATGACTTATGGAAAATTAGATGAACAACAAGCATTAGAGCGTGTAGATGTATTCTATGAACAATTCGAAAAAGGATTAAAGGCTGTACTTCATAAATACCAGAGTGAACCATCCAATTGGATGGGCAGATATAATGACAAGTTCCTCGAAGAATCTTGGAATGGACAAAGAGTGATGCCAACGAATCCAGACTATGACTTCAGGACAAAATGGGATAAGATGCTTGATAGACTAGACGATCTAAACGATACGGGTATAGAAACTTTAACGTCTAAGATGAGGTCTGAGACAAGACATCTACTAGAATCTCAAAGGAGGGTGATGGATGGAATACACGAGGATGATGAAAGCAGAGTCTTGACATCATGGAACGAACTACTATCAACCCATCCTGAAAAAAGTGACGAGATAACAAGGATGGTGGGAGACGATCATATGTTCAATCCACCAAGAACGGTTTCAGCAGTAGCTGATGATGAAAGGCTCGAACAATTGGCAAAAGACCGTGAAGCAAGACTCAGACTACTAAGACTAAAATATTTAACTCAAACTATTGGAATTGGATTCGATCAGGTCGAAACATTTGCCAAAGAAACACAAAAAGCTAACCCCCATAACGCAGTAGAGGTCTTAGGAGAACAAATAAGCCATGAATTCCCAGGGCTAATAATAACTGAAAGAGACGCCGCTATAATCTATAAACTAACTGAAAACAATGATTTAAAACGAAGGATGTATGATCAAGGCTACTTAAATGGCGAACCAGGATTTAACGACCTGGCTGCAAATATCTAGATTACAAAAGCTTCTCCTTCAATGCCAATTCTGCATGTCGAAGATTCCCGACGAGAAAAAAGCGACTTCCGCTAACGCTCCAGTCCCTTAGAAATACTAAAACACGACATTCAAAACTATAAAAGCTTCTCCTTCAAAGCCAGTTCTGCATTCAAGATGCTTGCTCCTGCCGCGCCACGAACTGTATTATGACTTAGACAAGTGAACTTGAACTGCTTCTCCTTCTTCTTCCGTATTGGACCGACGGTAATAGCCATTCCATCTCCCGCATCCCGGTCAAGTCTTGGCTGCGGCCTATCAGGCTCTTCACGGACGATGAATACTGGATCAGGTGCTGTTGGAAGCTTGAGTTCCTGTGGAACACCACTGAATTCTTCTAATACTTCTATTATATCCACTGCATCACAGTCTTGGCTTGTACCCAAGAAAATATTCTTCATATGCCCGTCCATTGATTGAACACGATTACATGATGCTATCACGTCAAAGCTTGCGTAATCTACCTTGTCATGAGCCATCTTACCAAGGATCTTAAGGGTTTCGGTTTCGAGCTTAGGCTCCTCCCCACCAATGTAGGGTATAACATTATCCACAATAGCCATTGATGGAACACCAGCATATCCTGCCCCACTTAATGCTTGAAGTGTTGCAACATGAACCCAATCTAGGCCGAACTCATCAAAGATCGGTTTTAAGGGTAATGCAAGTCCTATTGTACTGCAGTTGGCATTTGTGACTATGTAACCATTCCATCCGCGATTCTCTCTTTGGAATTTTATCAAGTCGAGTGATCTAGGATTGACTTCTGCAATAAGGAGTGGAACGTCTTCCTCCATCCTGTAAGTCTTAGTGTTACTGAATAATGGAATATCTTGTGCGAATTCGCCTTCAACCTGTTTTGCTATGTCTGATGGAATTGACGAGAATACAAGATCCAAATCGTTTTCTTCAATGATCTTAGTATCCATTGATGAAACAGTCATCGATGCGATGTCTTTTGGTATGTCTCCTGGAAGATACCATTTAGCTGCTTCTTTATAACTTTTTCCAGCGCTTCTCTCCGAAGCTGCAAGACATGAAATGTTAAAGTATGGATGATCCTCTAATCCTCTTATGAACCTTTGTCCGACCATCCCGGTCGCACCGAGTATACCAACGTTAAGCTTTTTCATAGCCTCAAATTATTCACAATTAAGTTTTATAAATCATATGATACGGTGTTGGATTAAATGATCGAGATTACAATCTGTGACCATGCCAACTTCAGCATATTTTAGATCATAAAGACGGTTATACACGGATAAATCAAGGATAGGTGTTTTTCCACCTGATTCCCCTCGAGAATACAGGAAGAGTATGTCTTCTGAATTAGAAGTGATAACAGCAACCCTCTTGAATTCTTCCACAATCAAGTCTTCGAATATATCCATGTTTACAGGCCGTATGATTAGTATATCGAGATCTGGTCTGCTTTCTTCAAACAAATCCAGGATACGTGTGATATTGGCATCATTTAGACAAACATAAGGCCGGTGAATATAATATCCGATGATATTCGCCTCGATGCCAGCACCATCGGTAGCATCACTGAAAACAAGGGCAGTCTGTGGAGTGTTCTCACGTATCCAGTAAGCCGCTGCTTTCACACCACTGTCCGGGTATATACCATCATCCCGATCCCTTGTACACGGGATTATACAATCCCAGGAAAGACTCCCACAACTGATTGCTTCACCAGGTTTGATGAAAGAGGGGATTTCTAATACACCTAAATCCTCCAGTGACATAGACAATAGAATCATTGTAATCAAGAAAATCAAAATCAATGATATATTCCCGAATTTTTTTGAAGATACTAATTCTCCAAGTATCGCACCAGTCATCAGGATAAAAGCAACTGCTGGAAGAATAAAGAAGTTTGTTATACACCTATCAAAAACAAAGAGGAACGGAAGAGAATAAGAGATGAAGAGGACGGTTGGAACACCCTCAAGCCTAAAGCCTACAAGATATTTTAAAGAATAAACGAGACATAAGACTCCCACAAATGCTGGGATGAGATCCATGTAAAAAAGAGTATTTAACAAGAAATGCCGGATATGAATGCCGGGAAGAAGCCCGTAGCTCGCACCGGAATGATAAGAAGCGAATACAAGCGAAATCAGAGATGTGATAAAGATGATTACTATGGTAACTGGTTGGCTGAGATACTTTTTAAAAAGGATTTTAATTGAGTCTGAAAGTCTATCAATGGATTCACCTCTGGTAAAATGAGCACACAGAAATAATACCGTGATATATACAAGAGGGAAGAACTGGTGTGATAATATTGCGAAGGCTGAGATCACTGATGCTGTAAAAAGCCTAAAACCAGAGGGCCTAGAATAATAGTGAATAAATGACAATAGGACAGTGAATTCCAGTAACAATGCGAGAGTATGATGAACATGGCCAGAAGTATGGCTCAACACAATGTGATGAGGAAACACAGCCAGAAATAAGGATGCTGATAAAGCTGGGAAATCCCTCCCAAAAAGTTTTTTTACCAGAATATACGCCATCAAAACAGTCAACGTGCCAATGATCGCAAAAGGCATATTCCAGACGAATTCAGTAATACTTAGGCCTAATAATCCAAAGACTTTCACCAACAATACCCCATAAATGAGGCCTAAGATGCTGTGAGTCCTAGTTGGTTTTAAGGATTCTATCCAATCAGACACAGATCCTTTATGACAGCTTGAGTGATATGCGATCTCAATAGAATCATTGGAGTTGAACACACGGGAAATGCCATATGAACGTAGTAGAAAGGCGATTAAAAGGATAACTATGAGTGCTAAAGTTTCACGTTTCATAATTACTTCTTCATTATTTTACGTTTGAAAAGACCTTGTGCATGAGCAGATATTAGGCGTTTTATACCCTCCCGATGGATCTCAACATCTCCACTAAGGATGCCTTCAATCGGGTCTTTCTTGCAAGAGATTTTCACCAGACCAATCTCTCCAAGCGTGTGAGCATCACTGCCACCAGTATGAGGCAAACCCGCTTGCATAGCCATCGTTACAGGATTCTTCCGATTGCCGAAAGTATGGCCATTATATACTTCCACTGCATCAAAGTCAACTGAAAGCACCAAGTCGCCTACACCCCTACGATATATATCATATGGATGAGCGGCAATAGCAATGCCTCCAAGAGCGTGTATCTGTCTAACTGTTTTTTTCGCATGCATGTCTTTAGGAATCAATTCAGTCACATTCAAAGCTAAAATATGCCCTTCCTTGGAAGATACTTCCACCCCAGGGATGACCTTAAAATCCTTTGTCGAATAATCTAAAGCCTCGATAGAACCCGCTATCTGATCATGGTCTGTTATTGCTATACCGGACAGTCCTATCGTCTTCGCATGCTCAACAATTTCTTTTGGAGTAGATAATCCATCACTGAATTTTGAGTGTGTATGTAATTCGTAAAACATGATATTGATGATTTATCATATAACATTAAAATAGGCTTATGTGTAATGTTGTTACGCATTATGTCTAAAATCTTAAGAAAGAGCGATCTTAAGGAATATCTAAGAGAGCTGATGGGCGGGTATAGCATCCATGTTCCTGTGAGAGAAACAGATACTGTTTTTTTCCGAAAATTCACTGGAAAAGAAGCTGTAGAATTGGATTATGAGACAACTGCAAGCTCAGTAAAAAGCATATTCTTTCCATCTGGAGAAACCCTGTTAGATTACAAGGGACAAGATGCGAATACTCCGGGATATGATGAAAAGACAATAATATTTGGCCTACACTTATATGACGTGCAAGCATTAAAGATCCTTGATGAAACTTTCTCTGAACCGATCTTAGATGAATATTACAAGCGTAGAAGGGATAATTCAATAATCGTGGCAGTAGAACATACTGATGTTCCAAACTCATTTTATGCTGAACTCGGATTAGAATTGAATGAGGGATACGATATCCTATTAACCGATGAAGGCGAACACTATACAGTGAATATTGGCAGTGAAAAAGGGAATCAGATTATTAATTCAGGAATTATAACAGATGGGCCTGAATCATCAAAAGAATTAATATATTCAGGTGATAAACCAGCATTGGACCTTGCAAGAATAAGTAATTTCCTTGAAAAGGGTCCTGAACAAGAATTATGGCATCAATTAGCAGAAGACTGCTTTGCCTGTGGAGCATGTGCATATGTATGTCCCATATGCCACTGTTTTGACTTACAAGACCAAACAGACCTGCTTGGAACCTCAGGGACAAGATGTCGGCACTGGGATTCCTGCATGCTTGCAGACTTTTCACAGGTTGCTTTAGGTGGGAACTTTAGGGGTGAACGATATAAGAGGATCCACAACTGGTATCATCATAAATTCTGTCGTGCCGTAAAGGAACGGGGAAAACCCGACTGCATAGGATGTGGTAGATGTATCACGATATGCCCGGCAAAAGTTGACATATATGGAACATTAAAAAAATGCGAGGAACTGGGATGAAACCATATGAACCCATACCATCAGTCGTAACAGAAATTGTCAGCCTAAGTTCAGACAGCAAACTATTCACAATAAAATTCAAGGATCCACAAGCACATCAAGAATTCGACTTTAAACCAGGACAATTCGTAGAGGTCGGAATACTCGGCTTTGGAGAAATCCCAGTAGGAATAGCTTCAAATCCTTCAAACAAAGAATACATCCAGGTCTCAATTAGAGAGGTTGGGAATGTGACTAAAGCATTCCATAAACTAGAGCCAGGCGACGAAGTCGGTGTCAGAGGACCTTTCGGAAATGGTTTCAAAGATGAATGGATTGATGGAAAAGATTTGATAATAATCGGTGGGGGATGCGGTATCCCACCACTAAGATCGCTCTTGTTCCACGCTATCGAGAACCCGGATAAATTCAAGAGCGTACAACTCCTATATGGTTCAAAAAGCCATCAAGACCTCCTATTCAGACAAGAATACGATAAATGGGGGGAGAATGCAGAAATTTATCTGACAGTAGACACTGATAAAGACTGGGATGACAAGATCCACGACTGCAAGGTCGGAGTAGTCACAAACCTGATAACTGAGAACACTATTAGAGAAAATAGTGTTGCAGCAATGTGCGGCCCACCAATAATGTACAAGTTCGTTGTGAAGAAACTCCTTGAATTGGGAATGAAACCAGAGAATATCCTGGTCTCACTAGAGCGTCGGATGAAGTGTGGTGTCGGAAAATGCCAGCACTGCAATAGGGGCAGCAAATACGTGTGTCTAGACGGACCAGTATTCACGCTAAAAGAACTAGAGGATGAATACGGGGGACTATGATGAAAGAATCGTCCAAACCCAAGATAGCAGTAT
>CAYREE010000077.1:0-10857 GCA_964423225.1 uncultured archaeon
TTATTTCAACGGCCTCCTTTGCGTCTGTTGTCTTGAATATATTATAATCATCGAATTCCTCTCCTGCTAAGAATCCAGCCGCATACTCGAGGATATATGGTTTGTCGGCATTCGCTTTCAATAATGGCCTTACAATTGAGGGATAGTCTCGTGGTGGCCTAGGGCATCCTGGTGTGCTATAATCCCTTGTAACAAGCAGTTGGATGCATATAGGATAATTCCGTAAAGGGTGGGCATCAGCTGGTCGTAATGCCCTCCAGATTGATTTTGCTAGAGGATGGTTCTTCCCGTCTATCTCTATTATATCGTCTATGAATTTAGGTAATTCAACTGAATAGGGGTGTTGGTGCTCACGGTATTGTTCCGCATCTGAAATCCCAGCTACCCATTGGTCGAGGATTCTTCTTGATGGAATTTCCATTTTTACTACATCTGGATTTTCCTTTATCACGGCAAGTGAGCCCACCATCAATTTGTCTGCAGCTTGGCCCCAACCCCATTTTTCAGCAGTATCGTAAAGCCTAAGGTATTCGCACGTATTATCCCGCAATGTCCTAAGTTGAGTGTTAAAATCACTAGAGTCAGGATCGACTGCAGTTTGTGCATCAGTATATGTATTTATAGCGCTAGCCACCTTACCTGTTAGTTGGAGTTCGCCTACAACATCATTCATCAATCCATGCATTTGCACTAATCTTGAGACTGCCATATTTGAGACTTCTGTGAGTATCTGTGAATAAAAAGTATTCTCCATGGGAACCAGGCCTGACCATTCACCAGCGATTTCAGCACGCAATGCTATGAAGTCTCGTGTTTCAAGATTAGTGACTCTTTTTTCATTCCAAAATTCTGTTGGATCATGTGCTCCTACTTTTTCATCTGTCCAGTATTCGCCTGCACGATCATCTGGGAATCCGGCATCCGTCCTTTCTTGTACTATCTCGTTTTTCTTTGCTTCCATTGCCTTATATATTCCATGATATCTCTGCCGGTACTCGAAAAGCCTTGTTAGTCTCGTTGACCCAAGCTCGCATCTTGCAGATGGAAACCCAATGAATTTTAAGAATGCAAGCTTGTCTTCGTCTCTAAACCTTAAAAACTCTATCGCTCCCTCGCCGTGTTGTTCTGGAGTATTGAATAATGTGTGTAAGACGTCTCCACTTTTCTTTCCGATACTATCTTTGCCTAGTGTTAAGAGACTGGATAATAGGTTGTTCGCATCTTCGCTTGCGACAGCGACAATACCGGGTTCTTTTGGACTTACCTTTAATGGGAGCTCGACATCTGGAGTATTTCTTACCGCCATCTCGATATATCTGGGATGGCTTTTTTCAACAACATCAAGTACTTCGTCTTCTGATGATCCAGTCCGACCAATATACACTTGGAATCTATCTCCCTCTTTTTTACAGCTTATTCTAGCATCTTTTGAATCCAATCCCCCAAAGAATTTTTTAACACAGCCGGCAACCTGGGCTCTAACTGTTTGAGTGTCAATAGGATCTGTCAACTCTGGTTCGGGTAAGGTCATGCAATTCTTCCCTTCTGTAAGCAGGCTTTTCATCAAGAATTCCATCCTTGAAGATTTGAGTAATGAATCTGTTTCTGTTCCGGACCCATGGTATTGTTGGAAGATTTGTCCATCATCTTGGATTTGGAGGGTTTGTTGTTGCAGTGAGATTAGATAACCTGGATCACAACGCGTCACAATGTCAAGTACTTGTTCCAATGTATCGCCAGTATTTCCAAAAAGCACATTAATCCCATCAGGTCCTTCTAATCTGACCCTTTCACACATACTCTCTCCAGATTGGCCTGCAATTTTGAATAGACTACGAACAACTCTACTAACTTCTTGCCTTGATTTAGCTACTATCTGAGGATCTGGGACTTGTCCTGCATTAATCCGCCTATTATCATCTTCTGCATACGCCATCAACCACCCTCCAGGTGCTTTAATGCTGCAGCGGCCATCATCCATTGGGAGTCATCACTTGCCTTCGAAGCGAGATCACCTAGCTGTTGGTTGAAGAACGCAGAGTTACCAGGCTGTGTAATTAAATCCCTGATCTGTCCCATCCTCCTGTTAGACTGTAGTGTAAGAATATATCCTGCATTATCAGGATTTTCCCGGAGTAATGACTGCACTACCGGCGATAATAGGGCTTGTCTATCATCGTCCATGGCAAGCATTGATAGGTAAGCATTCACATTCCTTGTGATAGGCTGTGATAGACTATCTAATAATCCGATAAAATCAGGGGTGCTGATCTGCTCTCGCTCTCGGGCAGTCCTTACTGCAAATAGTGATCCATATACTGCTTGATAAGATTTTCCATTAACTTGTTCAAGCCTTTGTCTATCCGTATCATCGGAAAGACAAGCAAGATAAAGTGGGATGAACTCTTGCCTTACCGGGTTATGTGTTATAAGCATTATCGGATTGAATAATGACGGTTTTTCTACGGCAAGTTTAAGTACTTTGTCGCCATCATGATTTCCAGGAGTAAGAAATCTTCTTGAAGCTTCCTGCCTTGAAGCAATACAAACCGATTTTGCGACTTCTGGCTGCATCTTGTCTAGATGTTCATCCATATACTCCTGGGATAGATACCTATGGAATACTTCAAGGTCTTGTGGCCTCTCAGGATTGAGGAAACCATAGGCAAATTCAGCGATATAGGGTTTACCTACATTATCCTTCAAGAGTTTTTGAGTATGCCTGGGATATTCCATTTCAGCATCAGGGATGCTCTCATGCTTGAAATCGGTCGTCACTAAAAGATGCACTGGCCATAACGCGGTCTGCTCGGCGGGCAGTGCCTCAGGCCGAAAGCCTTTCCATACGGTCACTGCAAGCTCATGGTTAGCTGGGTCTAATTCTAAAAGTGTATCTGCGAATTGGTTGAATCCTCGGTGTAATGAGAATTCACACATATGATATTGATTGAGCATAGCCAATGGTCTTTCGATAGATTGTAGATGGTCTGCAGCATTCTCTATTGGTGGAATATTACCTGGTGATGTTGTTATCACATCTTTCGCACCCTGTAATAGTCTGACTTCTGGTCTTCCGATACCCCATCGTTCCCCAAGCTCTATGACGTCTAGGACTTTATTATTCTGGGTTTTTGCAGTTTCGATCCATTCTGAAAATTTTTCTCCGTCTGCATTCACGGATGTTAGAAAACTGTGAAATATCCTCATCTCCTCATTCCGTTGGGCATTGAAACCGAATTCGTCGATCACTTCATAGATCAGGGATTGCATCTCCATTTGACCGGCAACTAGCCTTCTTCCAGTCCCAGGTAAGAAGTCTTTGTAAAGCTCTCTTTCAGTTTCGCTTAGGCCTGACCAGTCACGAGTTAGTTCAGCTCTTGTTGTCATGAAATGGGATGGATCTACTAAAGTTAATCGGTCGGGATCCCAGAACTCGGATGGATCATGTTGTCTTATCCTATCTAAGGTCCAGTATTCACTAGATCTTGATTTTGTAAATCCGGCTTGTGTCCGTTCATCCACTAACTCCATTTGTTTTCTATGCATAGCATTCCTGACTCCTATTACAGCATTTCCCTGTGCTAATAATCCAACCAATATGGATGATGTTGATGCTATCCTATCATCTGGGACCTTTAAAGAACATAATGCATCAATCCTTTCTTGGCCAGTATATCTTAGGAATTCTGTTAAACCTCCAAGTTCTGGAGCTAATAGTATATTGGCTAGGACTTTTCCAGTATCCATTGTCAAGCTAGATTCTCCTTTTGTCAATAGATTACTCATTAGGTTAACTGCATCAGGGCTTTTCAATACTTCTGCGCAAGCCAATGGATGAGTTCCCTCGCTAATCCTTTCAAATTCTATGGGTTCTCCGAGTTCTGGGGCAACCCGGTTTAACGCATCAATGAATCGAGGATGGCTTTTATCAACTATCTCCAAAACATCTTCTAGACTATGGGTTTTTGACAAGGGATTAAGATATCTTGAACCCTTATTGCAAAACATTATAAAATATGACTCTGAGCCAGGATGTTTCTGCCTCGAAACAACCGTTTCTGCATGTTTTACAGGAACTGCTGCAAATATCCGATTAACTTTATCGGCAACATTTGCCCGTACAGTCTTCTCATCCATCATGGAAAGTTGACTGCCAAGATCATCTGTTCGGGCCGGTTGTATTGGAATATCGCCAGACTGAGTCATAGGATTACATTTAGGCAGTCCGGGTTTAATTAAAGTTTAATTCACTATTCAAGATGGCTTAATGCAGCTAATGCAATAGGCCATTGGCCTGGATCACCTGATTTTTCACAGAATTCATCAAGCTTGCTTCGGTCAAAGAATCCAATATTTTGTTCATTAGATAAGTATGGTCCAAGCTCTCCGAGCCTACCTGCTTCCTGTAGGTCGTCTAATGAAGCAATCACCATTGGATCTCTCCTTATGATCTGTTTTACGGCAGGCGATATTAAAACATCCTTATCTTGTGAGCGGTTTATGGTATCAAGGTAGACGCTTGCAGATTTACCAAACCCCTGCTCGCTTACTGCTAGAAGATCTAGGAAATCATCGGATCGTAGCTCACCCCTTAATTCCGAATCTCCAAAAGTGTAGGTGCGTGCATAAAAACCGAAATAAGGCTGGCTACAAGTCTGCTGGAGACAGGTTCTTGAAACAGGATCTGCAAGACATTTCAAATATTCGACTACCATCTCATCTTCTTCATTCACTGAATATGATGCTCCGACAGGCACCATTAATAAACGCTCTTGTTTTATCGCCTCTAGAACCTGTCGCCCTTCCTCTCTGACTGGAACCAGATAGGGTTTAGCTTGATCACGCTTGAACTCCATACATACCATCTGTGCTGTAACCAGAGTCATCCTATCCAGATGATTGTCAAAATAATCCTGGCTAAGATAAGAATCCAATAATGCATAATCATCAGGCGGTAACTGTTGAGATAAACCAAGGACATAACTATCAATATATGGTTTTTTAGCATTTGCCCTGATAAGTGGCCTAACTATCCCGGGATAATCAACTGAAGGATTGAGAGTATCAGATCTATCGATCTGGCTTGATACCCAGAACCGCGTCGGCCATAAGGGAGCATTTTCTGGTTCAATTCCCTCAGGTCTTATGCAGTTCCACATTAATTGCGCAGCCTTAGGATTCCTCTTATGAACATATATTACATCATTGATGAATCCGTTAAGATGCCGGAAATAAGTTGGTTCCTTCCTGCCATCTTTGATTAGCGTGGGTCTTCTATCACGCATCTGCCGGATAATCTTTGGATCCTCTTTATATGGTTGAATGCATGCTGGCCTATCCTCGACTACCCGGATCGCATCATCAAGTAGTTGTATCTGGTCTTCACTAATCCCCCATTGTTTGTTATAGTCGACCATCCTAAGATATTCCGTATTCCTGGATCTTAGCGTCTTTAATTGTCGGGTGAACCTGTTTCCATTAGGATCAACTTCATCATGGGCTGTATTCATTCCCTGTAGCGGAATTTGTATACGGGATAACCCCCCAGTCTCCCTTGAAAGGTCTGATACGTTCGCGACAATATCCCAGAGCTTAGTCGCAACCCCGTAGGCCATTACAGAAAGGAATTTCGTGTAGATTTCACGTTCCTTATGATCTAGATTTCCCCAATCGTCTGCGACATCTTGTCTCATAGCCATGAATGGGCTGACATCCAATCGTTTTTTCCTTTCCTCGTTCCAAAATCTTGTTGGATCGAATTTGGAAAGTCTTCTCGGAGTCCAGAACTCATGGGATTTATCATCAGGAATTTCCTTGGCTTGTCTCATCCCACTTAGCGTGAACACTTTGCTATGCATATCCCTGGATGCTGCGAAAACATATTCTTGTAAGTCTATGGTCATATCCATCCGTTGTATTGCAGCCGCTATATTATGTGACTGGAAGCCCATTGCCTGTAAGGCTTCTCTTTTCTCATCAGCTGTTAATCTATTGTAATTGGAGAATCCTCCCCTAGAATCATTAAGAAGTAGATTTGCACAGTTTTCACCATGGGATTTATCAATCGTGGCTTTGCCTTTATCTACTAGATTATAGACGAGTAGGTTGGGTGAATCAGATGATAGGTATGCTCCGGTTGGGCCTTGTTTTGTCTCGACTTTCCATGGTCGTTCATCCATAAGAGTTCCGAGGCTCTCCAACCATCGATAGTCACATCTTTTAGATATATCCAATAGCTGTTCCTTTGATATTCCACCAGTCCTTGTGAAATGATAATGGAAGTTTTCTCCAACTTGTCTTGCTACTAGTCGATTAGCATTAGTGGGGCAGTGATCGAATATCTCATCTATATTTTCGGCTATCCTAAACCTTAATGGCTGAAAATCCAGTGGATCAGAGAGTTTTGGTCTCTCTAAAACCATTTCGCGATTCCACCGCCGTTGGGATATGGATGCCATTTTCTAAGGTAGTCCAAGATAATTCAAACTATTTTCAACGATCCTCCATTGAGCATCATCTCCCGCACGTTCCGCCATATTCACAAGATTATCATAGGAGAAGAAATCCCTGTTATCAGGATTTGTGATCGTTGGCCCTAATGCTGTGAGCTTCCGATGCGCTATTATCTCAAGTAAAGGTTCTAGACAACGTAGGTCAGCGGATATCAATCCAGTGACTGCAGGCGATGCTAGTATTGGCCTGTCTCCTTCATCATTCATGATATGCATATAATTTGATCCATCCCCCGCATTATTGTTTTCTAATTGATCTAGGAACTGTGGGAATTCAGGTCTGCCTACTGTTGCCCTTTCTTCATCTGTTACATTCACATAGTAGTTGGCGTGTGCTCTCTGATAGGGTTTGTCAACAACTTGGGCGAGTCTTGCTCGGTGGGTATCATCAGCGATACAGGCCATATAGTTTACAGTATAATCAGGGGATGCTCCTGGATCAACTGCAGGATCTATAGCATTCATTAAACCTGGCTGTTCTCTCACTGAGTCTAATACTCGAACTCCTTCAGGAGTCTCTCTAGTCAAGTATTGTCTCGCATCCGGGGCTCCGAACGCATGGCACAATGACCTTGCAGCCTCAAGGGGTAGTTGTGAAAGCTCGTCGATATGATCCTGGGTGAGATACCTGTCTAGCGTTCGAGCATCATCAGGCAAAGTGGAAGTAAATAAACCCGTGGCATAATCTGCTATGATAGGTCTGCCGGCATTAGCTGTAAGAAGGGGAATTGTAACTGAAGGATAATCTCTTACAGGTCTCTTTCCATCATCTGTCAGGAAATCCCTGGTTAAAACAAGCTGTATTGAACCAGGGATCACGCTATCCGGTTTTTCAAGGCCTTCAGGTCTTAGGCCACGCCAGATCTCTCTTGCAAGATCATGGTTAACCTCGTCAATCTCTATCACATTGTCGATGAATCCGTTGAGGTTATATTGGTATGGCATCCCGTGGCGATGATGACGTACTAGATTACCGTAGAAACCAGCCATATTTCCAAGAAGTTCGGTTTGGCCACCAGGGGCTTTTAGATGGTGGGGTCTTTCTTGTGCATCCCTCATCGCTCCCTCGATCAATGCTATCTCTGGTGTGCCTTGACCCCAGTTTTCACATAAGTCATATGATGCTAGGAATGCGGTGTTTGCTTGCTGTGTCTGCCTAAGTTGTTGGACAAAACCATCACTACTAGGATCAACTGAATGTTGTATCTCATCTGTATGTTGTAATGCAATATTCTTCCTGTCAAGTAGCATTAGTTCATCAGATACATCACGGATAGCATTATATGCTTCGGTGACAGCTAACATATGCCTTCCAGAAACATCATATAAGACTGGAGTATAGATATCTCTTTCAGCCTTGCTCATTTTACCCCAACGAGTGCATATCTGGGCTCGTAGGTCTATGAATTCTCTTGGAGTAAAAGCCTCAGCCCGTTCTTCATTCCAGAATTCAGTTGGATCTAATTCATCAATCCTTTGACCAGTCCAGTATTCAGCTTTCCTATCATCAGGTACTTCAGCTGCCCTCACGGCTTTTAGTTCAGATACTCTTTTTTTCATTGCAGTAGTATTTCCCACACATCTTTGTTTGAATTCTAATAGGGATGTAAGCTCCCCACACATGGCTTCTCTTTGTTCGTCTGGTATCTTCCATTCCTTCATTACCGCCATCTTCTCATCAGGAGTATACCTTAAGAAGAAAGTATTGCCGGCATTACCATCTCGTAGCATGTGGGCGAGAAGTTCTCCCTCAGCCATCTGAATTGAGTTTCTACCTAATTGTATCAAGTTAGCCATCAATATACCAGCCTGATGGTCGTCTATCATAGCACCCAGTGGAGGATGGTTAGTTGTCTTTATTTCATCTGGAAGTGAGGGTATCCTAGAATAAATCATATCGATATAACGGGGATGAGCTCGATCCACAATATCCAGAACATTCTTTAGATAAGATCCTGAAGCTTTATGGAACAATGCAACAGGCTTACCTTCCACAGGCTCAATATGTACTCGTTCAATGCCTGCGGGTGCATGAGAATATACTCTCTCAACCATGGATTTAAGCCTGGTTCTTCGTTCCTCAGTATCTATGGGTTCGGTAAGATTTGCAAGCGGATCCCATTGTTGTGGTAGAGCTACAGGTTCAACAGCCCTGCTCCTCCTACGAGCCATATCTAAAATTAGGCACTATGAGCTTATTATTTAAGCGTTTAGATGTTTGAGGGCAGCCTGGGCAACAGCCCACTGTCCGTCTCTTGCTCTATCGGCAAATACACTAAGGTGTTCATCATCGAAGAAATCAGTATTTGCAGGGCTCATCAAATGCGGACATAGTTCGCCTAGGTGTCCAGCATCATGGACCATGCCCAGATGTGTTGCTACTATTGGGCTGCCTGTTATCAGACCTTGAACATTATCAGAAAGAATAGTCGGTCGGGTTTCCGCATTAGCAATCATATTAAAGTAAGAATCAACTCCTTCAGGATTCCTATCTTTTAACGTGTCCAGCATCTGGACGCATCCTTGAGAAGAGAACCTATCCCGTGATTCATCATCTATATTGACATAAGCAAATGTATACATTGCATAATATGGTCTGTCAGCAACCGATCTAAGTCTTTCATTATGCGGTGGATCAGTTAGGCAACCTAAGTATCCTTTCGCAAATTCCCGGGTTAGTGAATTCCAATAACCTGGATGGAATGGATCAAGTAGTGATGGAGTGGATACAACATCAGCCAGTAGTCTCGAACCTTTCTCGTTTGTAGGAGTGAGTATTCTTCTTTCATCATCAAATTGCATGACAAAAAGCATTCCACGAGCATTGTCAAGTGGAAGATCATTCAAGTATAGATCAATGAATCTTTGAGATAATAGGGCATCAAAAACAGCATAATCCTTTGGCCTTTCCTTTGATGTCACTGCCCTAACATAATCTGGCATGAATGGTTTAGAAGCATTGGCTTCCATTAGTTTTCTGAATTCTCCTGTATAATCCCTTGGAGTTTCCGATGCTTCCTTAGAATGGAAGGTTCCTGCCACTAGTATCTGCACTGCCCAGTCATTGTATTGATGATCATTTTCATTTGCCGGTTTCACGCATCTCCAACAGGCTGTTGCAAGATCATGGTTTGAATCATCAAGTGCTGCAATCCAGTCTATGAAACCGGGTACTGCCCTGTGAAAAAGCATTGAACGAGTCTGATAATCCTCATAATTTTTTAAATCTGTATCAGAATTCCTCAATACTCTGAGACTTGATTCTTTAGGCTTTATCTCACTTGGTAGTTCTGGGAGAAATGCGCGAATAGAATTTCCAAGACGTATCTTACGTTTTCCATCACCCCATTGCTCCCTTAAATCGTCTGTTGCAAGATATGCTTTACTAGATGATCTTGCAACTGTTAATTGCTGCCTAAAAGATTCTGACTCAGGAGCTACAAGATGCATGTCTGCCATATATTTTCGATAGGCTTCATCCCCCCTATCAAATAAACCCATTTCTAAAGTCATTCTGCGTACTGCTTCATCGTAAAGGATAGATGTTTCAATCGCAATGTTGGCAGTTCCGCCCAATACATCCTGGTATATTCCTTTCTCACCGTCGGTTAGACTAGACCATTGTGTCCGGATAGCAGATACAATCGGCACGAGCGGTGCTGTATCAAGTTGTTCAATAACTCCCATACTGCAGAATGTGTTGGTATCCTGATCGGCTATCCTTTCATCAGTCCAAAACTCTCTCTTTCTCTTATTATTATCCGGTACTCCCGCGTCTTTGCGTATTTTTTCTATTGCCTCATAGCGCCTGCCTATCACCTTTATCAAAGACCTCTGCAATTCAGAATGGGCTAATAACTGTATGACATAATCAGAATGTTCAACTAGTCTCTCTTCAGTCATACCCATCCCACGCAAAGCATCCTTTTGCTCGTCGGGCGTGAATGTTAGAATGTGTTTTGCACCAAGAGATGGATTTGCTAAAACACTTGCTAGAACGAGTTTCTCATCCATGGTTGCCGAAGCCTTTCCAGCAGTAAGGATGTTCGTGATATATGGATTCGCATACTTATCATCGACTAATAATCCATTAGGAGTACTTCTTGCATTGATTTTATCCGATAAATTTGCGAAAGCAATATTTAATCCTTCAAGCCATCGGGGATGACAATTATCGACGATTTCTAAGGCCTCGTCTAATCCATATACTATTCCACTAGCTCCATCTCCAAGATCTTTGAAAAAAGCCATCTGCTGTCCGGAAACCGTGCGTACGACAATCCTTTTTCTACCCGTCGGATCAGCATAATATATCTTTTTAACCTTATCGTTATATTCATAACTC
>CAYREE010000078.1:0-10839 GCA_964423225.1 uncultured archaeon
TTTGTCTTATTTCCTCAAACCAGTGATGCTTTCATAGGGCTTCTAGGCGGGACATTACTTCTTTCCTTTGTTACTCTCGGAGGAAAAGACTCGATAGTATTGCATTTCCTACTTTATTTCTATGGTACACCATTCCACAAAGATACGCCAGTCGACAGCATTAACGATATAGAAGAAACATTGGAAAAGGAATATAAGATAATTGAAAGTTATCCGTTATTGGATGATAATATACGCAATAAGAGAATCCTGCGGAACGAGAAGATCAGAAGACTTATGCTACTAGTCCTCGAAGATCAGATCAAAGACAAGAAAGAAGAACAAAAACTGATTTATGAGGTTAGACAAATCAATCAAGAATTAGAGGATATTGAAGGCCCTGATCTATCAAAGCTCGATAAGAGAATGGATAAGGCCCTAGACAGACTATATGGATTTGTAGAGGAATTCGGTGAAGAATAATTCATCAACCAGTGAAATCAGACATAGTCTTCTGTTCATCTGGAGTTTCTTCTATAGGCTCGATCAATCCTGGATCATTATTTTTAAAATCGTTTACATGTTTATCTACTGGAAAGAATTCCAGCAATCCTGGATCAGGGGTCTTTAGTAAGTTGGCTATTGTTCCTGAGTCTGATTTCATATATAGCCAATTAAATTCATCTTGTCTTGATATTATCACTGGCATGCGATCATGGATTTTACCGACTAGATCATTGGCTTTTGTCGTGATTATTGCACTAGTTGTTATAGATCCATTTTCCGTTGTAATCGTATCATAGATGCCGGCAAATGCAAATGGTTCTCTCGTTATTAATCGGATGTAATATGGTTGTTTTCCAATAGGGGTCTTCTTCCACTCGTAGAATCCATCAGCGATTATGAGACATCTGCGGTTTAGAAAACTTTCTTTAAAGCTTGGTTTTTCTGATATAGTTTCTGCCCGTGCATTGATGATTATCTTGGGATCGGGTTTTTTATTCCAGTGAGGCACATATCCCCAGATCGTTTGGTTCGCTTCCAACCCATCTCTTCCGTGGTTTACCGTTAATATAGCCTGGCCTGGAGCAATGTTATAACTTGGTTTCCATTCGATATTCCAACGATCTACTTTAAATCTCTCTTTTAATTCTATTGGATTGTAAAATAGACTAAAACGACCGCACATAATAAAAAAAATAGATTATTAAAATAATAATATCCTATAATTAAGAGATGTTGGGCAAATCGTTAAAAGGATCTATCGAACCACGAGGTTTTATCATGATTTTCCTTGCTGCATCAACAATATTATCCTTTGTCATGTATGT
This sequence comes from uncultured archaeon, assembly GCA_964423225.1. Lineage (GTDB taxonomy): Archaea > Altiarchaeota > Altiarchaeia > IMC4 > SCGC-AAA252-I15 > CAYREE01. The sequence continues at coordinate 1,311 of CAYREE010000078.1, forward strand.
TACACTCGTAAATATCGAGAATTCTGGTGTGATTTCAGCCACAGGTAATGCAATATCTATTAATGATTTCGCTGGATCACATGATCGACGGATAAATGAGAAATACATGGAATTATTCAATCATTATATAGATAGTGGATTAAAACCGCCTGAAGCATTGATTAAACTTAGGGATACTATGATTAAGGAAGAGGGTTTAGAAGGATGGAGGAATAGAAGGTCGATTTTTATTAGAAAAGCCCGTTCTCTCAATGATAAAAAATAATGTGTGATAATAATGGATGAAGTACATGAATGGACATCGGTTGTATACTCTATAACGGGAGAGGAAACAGTTTTTGAATCTGCAAAACTAATGACAAAAAACAAGATAAGTTCTCTTGTTATCGTCAGTGATTATAAACCCATAGGGATCATCACAGAAAGAGATATTGTTAAAGCGATAACAGAAGAGAAAGACTTGAAGAATATCAAGGTTACTGAAGTTATGACGTCTGAGCCAGTCACACTGAAAAATACAGATCCAATTAAATCTGCGAAGAAAACCATGCTTGAAAAAGGTTTTAGACACATGCCTGTAGTTGACGGATATGGAAATCTTGTTGGAATACTATCCTTAAGAGACATTTTGAAAAGTGGATAAATACATGCAAGAATAAATCATAATCCATCCATACACCCTTCATAAAGAATTCTTGGAGTTACTAAATGTTCTTCAGGAGTGATGGCAAGGGACAATAGTCTTTTGCAATATTCCTTATTCTCTGTTTTCCTCGCTATATCATATATGCACTTTCCCTTAGCTTCAGTCGTCTCAATTTTTTCGCATATTTCAATATCATTTAATCCGATAGCCATGCAATTCAAACAAGTCTCCTGGGTTTTTTTTTCGTTTGCTCGCTCACAGAAATAGGAATTATTCTGCTCTAACGCCATCATACATGCTTTATCCCACATTAAACGTCCCTGAGTAAGATCTGCATTTTTTTCCAGGAAACTTGATTCAATATAGGAATATAGACCTACTGAAAATGCAGTGAAAGTAAGAATTATGGCTGCAATCAGGATTTTTCTCCAGTATTTATGCGAATCCATTCCTACCACAGGTTAATGTATCAATTTATTGTTGATTTAAGGGTATTTATGCTTCAGATTCCCGATATAATATAAGATGAGTGCAATTGCTGGTTCGAATCGTCAGGGAAGAGATATGATGCGAAGTCTTGCAGACGCTATCAGAGATGATATTGCTGCCAGACAAGCGAAATTAAGACTAGATGAACCCTTATCTGTTGGTGACGGAGATACAAGTATTATGGGTCGGAGGCGTTTTTTAGGGCTTGCTGCTGCAAGTACAATAGCTGCATCCAGCTTAAGCGGATTGGCAGAGGCAGCTGACATACCAAGTACTACGTTCACATTCAATAGGGTAGATGAGGGATGTAGTGCAGCAATCAGGCATAAATTCGATTTTAGCGTGCATAGTCCTGACGAGGTTGTGAGAAAGCGGGCAGGTTATAGACTCGTCACCCAAGAAGGTTCAATAACTTCTACGTCTTCTCATTCAGGTCAATCACATTCAGGATATGGTTATCGTCATCAACAACCATCAAGCAGGACAAGAACTAAATCTGGTACTAGAGTTATGGAATATGATCCAGGATCTCTACGTACAAGAGGACCTGGAAGCGATATGAGGACTCCGATAACAATCGATAATGAGGGTGGGAACCTTCAGGCTGGAGACATTATATTTCCAGTCGCTCACGCAGGATATAAGGATAATATTAAGCTTGGTGTTGGAACTGAATTATTCAATCTTTCTGGAAGACGTATTGGTGAGATAGGCGGTAAGAGTGGTAAGGGATCAGGAACCGAGACGATAAAATTAAAAGGCTGTTATGCCGTCTTAACTGACAGATCACTGGCTAATATGAGGGATGTTAAATTAGAGGTTGGTCAGGGGCTTTATTTTAATGGTCCTAGACAAGTCACAATAGAATCGAATGTATCACAGGTCGAACAGGTAGTCGAAAAAACAAGAGTTCATGAAGAACCTAGGACCAAGCAAGAACCAAGTCAGCAGGAAAAAAGAATCGCTAGAGAAAAACAATTGACAGAACAAAAAATAGGAAGATTAAGAAATGGTGTGAATCGGGTGAAGGCAAAATACAGGGAACAGGTTGGCATCAGTGATACAGATAAAATATTCGACTTCAAATTCAATGAAGACGGTTCTGTTAATGTTGTCTTCACTGAAGAATCCAAGATCAATGAGCAAGAGATGAGGATAGCACCTGGAACAAGCCTTGAATTACAGACTAAGACTAGATCTGGTAGATGGGCGACTGCCCGTAGTAATGGCCCATTATGGCAGAAATATGGGGGACATTTACTATTTGAGCTAAAGGATTATTCTAGGATCAGACTACTTGATAATGCTTACCGTGGAATAGAAAGTCATAAGGATGTTCCTGCAGCAGATCATGTAAAGGCTAAAAACGATGCCATAGAGAATTCAATGGAATACTATCGAAAAAGAGCAGAATGGAAAAAGCGACATCCAGGTCAATAGAGGCTATTCTACCATTCATAAACTTATCCTTCGTATAATTCTACATACATGAAACCCATGGAAAACCCACCACACAGGCCGACTGGACCGCCTAGATTACCAGGAGAATCACCTACCGGGAGGAATCCATTCCATATTGGATATATTACAGGCTGGATTATTGCAATAATATTTGTAAGCAGCGTATTCCTTGGTTTTTTCATGATACACTCAGAGAATGAGATCACTCCTCAGTTCACTGCTAAACAAGCTAGCCTAGAGAAGCAATGTTTTGATGAAGCTGGTATTTTATCTGATACTTGCGTTAAGGGTGAGGAATGCTGTGGTAGTATTTGTTTTAACTTAGATACTGACGTCTGTTGTATGGAAGATGCTGATTGGGTCGTCTGTAATAAGGGCAATGAAAGCTGTTGTTAACAGGAAGAGTAGATTATCCGTCAAATGTTATCCCGTATTTGGTTGCCAAACGCAGATATTTATTATATTCTTCTTTTGGTAATGTTGTTCCTAAATCCTCGATCCTCTTGAATTCCTGTGCATCAGAATATTCAATAGATAAGTCTAGTTGATTTCCATCGCTTATAGTAATGATCCTTGGATCATCAGACAACCTCATTTTCTGGCCAGGCCCATAGCCTCTAGGTTTTTCAGTGGGTATTGTAGGCCGTACAGTCTCTATAAAACAATATCCACTATCTAGGTAGCTTTGTTCCATCGGGCATTTGACTCCAGCAGCCTGGTGTTGAGCATCCCAGTGAAAGAGTATGGTACTATATCCGAGTTCTCTAAGAAGTAGGACGAGTAGTTTACTCTTTTCACCGCAAAGACCTTTTGCATCATATAAGACTTCATAAGGATATCTCTCATTCAAAAAAGTCCTTTTTCTAAATGAATCATTATCATAGTCTATCATCTGGACCATGCTTATAGCAATCCTTGCCTGATCATCCTTGACTCTCGTTATCTTCCGGATTATTTCTATCAGTCTCTTCAAGTCTTTTTTCTGGTTTTTTTCATCAAGAAATCTCAGTTCAAGCTCCTTTTGAGAGGGTTTACCCCAATATTTTTGTGATATGTTACCCAGATAATCGTTTATTGTCCGATAAGCGAGAAATTCAAAAACATTCCTCTCACCCCGTAGTGTATAGTTCATCCAAACTGTTTTCGGACCTAACGGCCGTACATCAATCTTATAAGTATATTTGTCGATAATCTCTGACACTGTGTCCATTGGCAGTTCTTTAAGTAAGTCCTCGGTTTGGGGTAGTTTATTCTCAAGGTATGCCCAGATCAAAATACCCAGGATTATTAGAAAGGTTATTTTTTTTATCTCCCACTTCAGATTATTTTTGAGTCGTTTGAACTTACATCCAGTACATAGTTTTTTCTTATAATGGAGTTTTTTACCGCAATCCGTGCATTTGCTGCCTACAATTTCATCTTGATACTCTGATTCTTTCAACCATTCCCAAGGCATGTTAGAACAACCAAATATAAGAATAAATACAAAAGTATAAATCATAAAATAAGATAATAGTTCAAAATGGTTGTTGAAGCTCCTGAAAGCAGTGTGGATCCGGTGAATACGGGACGTGTGAGCATATTGTATCTGACTATAGGTTTGTTCATTGCTTGTCTCGGATTATTTTTCACATTATTCTCCCAGAGCCTAGGTATCGAATTACTTGTAACATCTGATTTAGACATCATTGATTTTGTTGGTGGATTGTGCATGGTTTCCGGAGTCATCATTATTATCCACCATGTCATTAGGTTAAAATCTTACTATAAGACTCGTAGGAAACTTAATGAAAAATATGTTGAACAACGAATTGACGAGGAAATTCAAAAACTTTGATTATTTATATATATTTTCTCAGTTCATAATTGAGGTGATTATATTATGGGTGACGACGAAGATTTCAGTGGGATCGAGGCGGAATTACAATCTGAGGAAGCAACGATACAGAATATTCTCGCATATCTAGAAAGCTCTTTATCACAGCTAAGCAGTATTATCTCACAAATAGAGTCGACTGATTCTGAACTATTATCAAAGGGTTCTGATCATACTAGCGACGAGGATTCGACGATACAGCAGGCAGTATCAACATTATATTCCGCACAAGCGGAATTGCAGTCTGCTATAAGCCAACTCTCCTCAGTGGATCTGCCAGATTATATTGACTAGATATTGAATCATGTTAGGGAAAGGATAGTATTTACATGAATAGGATTTAGTCTGTTTATTTAACGGATTTTCATATAGATTATCCATGGACGAACAAATTTCAAAATTAGTTGATAGTGGAGTAATCTGGCCTGAGGGCGGTCAAGCTAGAAGTCAGGGCGAAGCATTCAGCAGTGACATCCAACCAGGTTTATCAGATGAGGAGAAGAGTATTATCTTGATCCAAGCTCAATTGTTTCTAAAATGACAGTTTTTTGAAAGTCATCTGTTAAAAACACAGGATTTACGAGAGGTTGTTAAGATCGTACAACAGGATGGTTTTAGCGAGCAGAAATTCATGGATTGGTGTATTGAACTGGCCTCAGTCAGAGATGATAAGCATGATATCGAAGAGTTGAAGAAAAGATTAGCTAACAAATAATAAAAAAATATGGCTTCTAAGAAAAAAGAGATATTGATGAGTAAAAAACTCACTGAATTCATGTATAATATCTCTGATAGGGAAGCCATTGAAGAATTAGCCAAACTATGTAGCAAGCTAAAGCTTAATCTTGATTCTCTTGAGACAATGGATGAAGACACTAAAAGAGACCTATATGAAAAACTGTCGGACTGACTCGCACTGAAATACGGGCGTGGAAAATACATGATAGCAAGAACCGAACTCCTAACCATCTTGAAATTATCCGATGATTACAAGCTAAAAGAAACAAGAAGGAAACGGCCTAAAAGCCCGGTAATGATGGGGAAACCTGGAGAATAATGAATTGGAGAGAGCGATAATAATCTCGCTCTTTCTAGAAATCTAGAATAGGCTTCCTACAATGTATGCTATACCCATTGTTATTCCTGCTACTATCAGCATCTTTAAGCCATATACCATCTTGTTCTTCCCGCTTATCTCGCCTAACAATAGCCCAAGTATGAATATCTCCAATATGCTGATGCCCAGGGATAAGGGGAATGCTGTTTCCGCGGAGATAATATCGCCTAATGCTAGCATAAATGGTGTGAGCATGATGCATGCAGCAATTACTGGGGATGCTCCATTGATCAATGAGGTGAAAAGCGATGCGAATTTTGCAGCATCCTTGTGGATGCTATCTGACATGTCGACTAGCATATATTTTTCAAGTTCTTTTATCTCTTTCTCCCTCTCCGCGCTCTCTGTGAGATATGCGCTTGCAGTACCTGATACTCCGAGTGCTATTACTCCCGCCATAGAAGCGCCTAAAACAATCCGGGGATCATGGCTTCCTGCCACATAAGAGCCTATGATTATCCCTATCACAGTGTATAAGCCGTCGAAACCGTTTAATACAAAGTATCTTCGCGCGATAGTGAGCATATCTGTTATTCGAGTATATGCGCGAACCTTCAGTACATTCAACATAGTATATAAAACAAAATACTCATAGGATAATAAAAAACAAATAAAGAAATGGTGGTTTGATGATTGATTATTTGATAAGAGTTACTGTAATTATTGCAATTATCATGGCTTTCCTGTATATTATCGGGATAGATCCGGTAAACACGATGATAGTATATCAGGTTGAATAAATGGTTGATATAAAAATCTTATCCAATATTGATTGATTCCTTTTCCTTGAGTTCACGCACAATTTCAATCCTCTTTGAACATTTTTCTTTATAGAAGTCGTTGGTTATCCTTAGACACAATTCATTATCACTGTTTCCAGATGCAACACTGTAAAAACACTGGTCTTTAGGGAATTCATCCTCGATTTTATCGCAATATTCAGAGATTGTATTTCCTCCTGCAAGACCTGAATAACACCAATCTTTAATCATCCTTGTCTCATCATTGTGTTTAAGGAATATTTTTTCGCAATAATCCGGGTCTGTTGAATTCCACGCGTTTTCTCTAACACACAAGTATACTTCTTCAAGAGTATATTCGTCATTGCATATGGAGATCATGGTTGAAACATCAATTTTATTCTGTGATCCAACATATAGGTCAAAAAAAAGAGTTGCTAGTAGTATTAATCCGGCTGAACCAAGCACTATCTTCGCTCCTTTCTTCATATTGACAAAATAATGGTGAAATCAACAATAAATATCAATAAGTCTATTTCTTGTGTTTTAATGTTAGGTGATTTTTACACAATAGACTAATAAGGTATTTTTCACAAGCATTTGCCTTCCTGGCATCCTCTATCGCATCGTTCGGTTGGCGCGGATTTGCTTACCAGACTTTCTCCAGCTAGTCTTAGTTTTACAATGCACTTGGAGTTTTTGGTTCCAGGACTCTTACATATCGGGGATTGAAGCTGGAGGTATACATCCCCTCTGCTACAAACCTTTTTTTCCTTGTATTCACCACAGTCCCGGTTAGTACGGCAGACTATACTTGATGCGGATTTGATTGTTGTAGTATCTTTAGGTATTGTGACCTTGACAACAATGGTTGTAGTTGTTTTACGTGTTGTGGTCGTAGACTCGTCTTTATCACAGATTTCATTTTTATTAGTGTCCAGACAGCATTCCCCAATCTTATACTCATAATAGTTGGTACTACATCCCACTGTTGACAACGTAGTTGATGGAGGAATATCGGGTTCATCAGATCCTATGAAAAATCCTAGCACCCAATTTATCATCCTTTTTAATAGATTCCAGATGCCAGAATCTTCATCGGTGGGATCTTCAATAACATTTACTTTACCTTGATCTGACTTTGATGATATCTTATATAACCCGTTTTTTATGGCTGTGATCTTGACATTATATGTCCCATTTAAAGGAGTATTGAATACCAGCATCTTCTTTGCACTAGTCGTTTCACCAGATATCTTAACCCCCTTTGGATCGAATACTTCAACCTTGTATTCTCCTTGTTCTGGACTGAAGTCTATCTCACTACTACCCCCATAGCCTTTTACCGCATAATATAACTCCTGTTTATTAGACAACTTTTGGCTTACACCAACACCAGGAATATAGTTACCCGCCTTATTAGCCTCTTCAAACGCCTCATTTAGACTATACATCCCTTTTAGTCTTGTCGTCATCTTCTCATAGTCAGATCTTGGCATTACAAACACTATCTTCCATCTGTCATCATGTCTCTTTAAAATTGCGGCATGTGGCCCGATTACTTCTTTTTCCTCTTCATTCACCCATATCAGAGAATCCAGGTCATAGAATACTTATGCTACAATCCCATTGTCTGACACCTTCTCATTGGATATACTCCATTGGATTATATCAGCCTGGTTCCAAGCAGTATTTACTGTATTCTTGTATGCGTTTAGCTCATAGTCTCCCTGAGGCAGTGATCCTGGATGTATCAGATTCATGTATCCATGCAGATCCTCTTCCATACTAAATTGATAATAGTCTCTGAGGATGTCTATGACTTCCGTATCACTGGCAGATACAGTAGAAGCCAATAATAACAATAAAATTATCCGTTTCATTGCCCACCACCCGCATCATCCTTCATCTCATAGTAGTGGACATAGAATGGTACGACCTGTAGTTTCGCATGTCCGTCACCATCCCTTATTTCCACGACAACATATCTTATATCCAACTTGTCTTCAAGGTATTTCTGTCTTTCCTTGTCTATATGTGAGCGTATACCGGATTGTATCAAGTCTATTAATAGATTAGCATTGTCTTCTGAGAATTTTGCAAGGTCTCCCACACCAGGTATGAGCTTTAACTTGTAGTTGATGACGCCTATAGTAAACTGGCATGTCTCTAGGCTGGCGTCCATACCTGCAAAAAAGCTTTCATAGGGGCTTTTGCTGTCGAATGCCCGGTTTATCTTGTCGTGCATGGTCTTAACATTTCCGACAAGGCCTTTCACATCATTAACTTGTCCGAGAGTCCATCGTCCAGCTGGACCCACTAAATATCCCCCGAAATTGGTTCCTACACTCCATTTGTAATCATCAAGGTCGTTTAACGCACTCGTCCAGAAGTTTGTATCGTAGCTCATCTCACCGAAATGAGATAGTTGTATCTGTCGTACCATACCATATGACTCGCTAGTCCTCTTCTCATTATATTCTATCATCGCGGAAGTGTATAGTTTATGTCTTTCAGGCCTGCTGTTTTTCAAGTCTTGAATCCATGTTGGTTGGTCCTGGTCGGATGCTACTGGCCTGTAGACTTGATGTCTGTCTTTTGTGTGCGGGATGAATGCTCCGGCATTTGTTGTGAGTATGATGTCTAGTTTGACGTCATCAACATCATCATACTTGATTGCAACATTAGCATTCTTGCCTGCGTAAATGTATTTATCGGATGGTGAGGTAGCGGTAACCGTAACAGACTTGATTGTCGGTAGGGGATCATGGATCAGTATGAAGGATTCCTTTTCTTCAAGTATCCCAAGCCTTGAATTGTACACTGCATATGTGAGGATGACTTTGTAGGGTGATTCAAAGTCCATGTGATTCAAGCCTGTGACATCGGGTAATTCCCATTCGAACCTCATTATCCGGGAATTAGAGCGTTTGCTTGTTAGATATGTCCCCTGGTTTGTGAACAATTTGTTTGGATCAGATACAGTGAATGTATATGTTGTCCCCTGGAAATTTAGTTCATGTTGGTTTTCGCATATTATCTCGACTTTGGCGCGTATTTTCTCTCCTTTTGCAAAGAATGTGTTTTTCTTTAAGAATGGGTTGCCTTTGATATATCGGACATTTACTTTTCCCCGGTGGATTGGATCGACTTCGAGTCTCAGATACGGTTTGATGCAGCGCGCCCTCTTTTTTATTGTT
>CAYREE010000079.1:0-10534 GCA_964423225.1 uncultured archaeon
CGCGGACCTGAACGACGACGGTAGGGTCGACATCATAAAGGCTGTCGGTACAGAAGACCACGGGGCATGGCTTCACAACGGAACCGGCTGGGAAAACAATACCCTGTGGGCTCCGGACGCATCCGTAGTCTTTGACGGGGACGCGGAATGCGGTATAGTAGACTTGAATGGGGACGGCAACGTGGACATACACTGTGGAGGCTACTATCTGGTGAACACCGGGAAGTCGTTCATGTGGATTGGGTCGAGGATATACAATACGTCCTGCGACTTCACCTATGATAAGGGATGCAGGTTCCTGGACGTCAATGGCGACGGACTCCCGGATATGCTCAAGGCGACGGATAGCATACATGATGCGTGGGTGAATAACGGGAGGGGCTGGACACGCGACCTAGCCTGGAACATGTCAGACTCAATAGACTTCACGGGCAGCGAGCCGGATAGGACACTGGACGCCGACGCCGACGGACTATCAGACATCACAGCAGAAACGTATTTGAATAAAATGCATGCGCCGGACCGGCTCGTCGAAGTCATCAACTCCTATGGCGGGAACACTACGATATCGTATAAGTCGTCATCAGACTACCTGTCAGACACCACTGGCATAGGCAATATAAGCTATCCGTTATTCCTAGTTGACTCAAAAACCCAACACAATGGTGTTACGGGCGCCCACTCCGTACCAGGCACCATCTCATACGACTACGAGGACGGATTGCACAGCTACAGTGAGAAGGAGTTCCGGGGCTTTAACAGGGTCACGGAGATCGACCCCTATGGGACGATGAGGGAATACCTGTTCCACCAGGACGACGCATTAAAAGGGACCGTCTATCAGGTGAGTGTGAACGACAGTGGTGGAAGCATGTATTCAAAGACCACTAACACGTGGACTACAACGGAGATTAACGGCATTGATACGCCTGAATTGACGAGGACCGACGAATACTCTTATGACGGCGGTTCAAGCCCGAAGACTAGGGCTGTCGAATACGACCATGACTTGTATGGCAACGTCAACCTCACAGAGAACCTGGGGGATGTGGACCAGTCCGGGGACGAGGTTACGATAATCAACGACTATGCCTACAACCTGACGGGATGGGTCATAAATAAAGTCAACCATACGATAATCTATGACGCTGACGGCAACAAGGTCGGTGAAACATTCTACGGATATGACAACCACGCCTACGGCGTCAAACCCTTTAGGGGCGATTTGACCCAGGTGGAACAATGGCTGGATACGGGAGACAACCCGATAGCCTACAAGTCCTATGACTCCTACGGCAATATAGTCAATGAGACCGACCCACTCGGCAGAGTCACCAGACACGTGTACGGCTTGAACGATACCACCCATACTTTCCGCGAGCAATCCATCAATGCCCTAGACCAGACCATTAATTTCTCATACGATCTCGGCACAGGCAACCTATTGTACACGGTAGACCCTAACGGCATTACATCGACTAAGGTCTACGACGTCTTCGGCAGGATCGTCAAGGAAATAAGCCCCTACGATACCGTGGACCAGCCCACCAAACTGATTGAATACACTATGGAAGGGACGGCTCCGGTTAAGACCAAGGTCTCCATGAGAGAGGACGCGGGCGGCTCGGGCGTACTGGAATCCCTGGTGTATAAAGACGGTTTTGGAAGGCGCATACAGGCTAAAACCGAGTACGAGGACGCGGGAACACAGATAATCTCGAATGTCTACTATGATCAGTTGGGGCGTGTCCACGCCGAATCAGTGCCATACACAACCTCATCCTCCGATAGCTATTCTATACCGGATTTGACTGTCAGGAACACGTCCCACGAGTATGACGTCCTGGATCGCGAGACCACGACAGTCAACACCGACGGCACTAGCAGGAGCATATCATATGACCAGTGGACAGTCACGATTACCGACGAGAATGGTCATGAAAGAACAGTGGAGAAGGACGCGTATCACCGCATCATCGAGGTATTGGAGTACAATAGCGGTGCTACATATACGACCGAGTACGAGTATAGCACCCGCGGCGAACTCGTTAATATTACTGATAATCTAGGCAATGTATTCAAGTTCACATATGATACTATTGGACGCAAGACGGATTTGGACGATCCGGATCTTGGAGTATGGGCTTACGGCTATGACCTGGACGGCAACCTGGTGAACCAGACCGACGCCAACTGGAATTTCATACAATACGAGTACGACAATCTCAACCGGCTCACGAAAAAAGATTATGAGGGCGACACCAACGTAATACTAGCCTACGATATTATTACTATAGGGACGCTTAGCGAAGCCAACAGCAGTACGGGAAGCATCAGCTTCACCTATGACGACCGCTACCGCCTACTACATGAGTCATGGGACATGGACGGCACAACATGGAGTATTGACTATGCCTACGACAGCCTGGACCGAGTCGTCAACAAGACGTACAGCAGCGGCGGATTCATCGAACACATGTATAATAGTATGGGCAGCCTGGACGCCATCACCGACTACATCACAGACCTCGACTATACCGCCCTAGGCAAGGTCAGCAACCGGACCTACGCGAACAATCTCGTATCCCTCCTGGAGTACTATAGCGACGATTTCCGGCTTAACACCGTCGATACGGGAGGCATCCAGTCCTTGAAGTACGGGTATGATAGCGCTGGCAATATCCTTGACTTGAACGACTCGGTGGACGGCAAGTATCAGTCATTCACGTACGACGACTTGGACCGGCTCATCACAGCCGTTGAGCAGGGTGGATTCGACCATGAATACGCATATAACAGCATCGGCAACATTATCCACTTCGACAATTCCACGGCGATCACCGCCTACCAATACGGCATGGATGCAGGACCCCACGCATTGACGAACGCTAGTATCAGTACCTTGAAATATACTGCCACGTGCACGGGTAGCACGCCGCCTGCGAGCGGAAACTGGGTTATCAGCGAGGACACATCCTGCAGTGACGGGGAAGTCCGCTTGTCTCATGGATCCAATATGAACGTCAACGAGAACATCCAACTCGCATTGAATAATGCGGTTGTGGGTCCTTCGGACGCGGAGGGCAAGACTGTCTACTTGAACCTGGAGGGCAACCTGGAGATCGATGATTCAGCTAATGACGCTTACATCGCGTTTGAGGATGCGGGTGGCGTGTTTAACGAGACTATGAGCCAGGACATCGATTACGACAGCAATGGTAACATGATCGACGACAGTACATATACATATGAATACAATCAGGATAACCGCCTCTATCGTGTCCTCGAATCAGGTAGCCTAAAAGAACAGTATGAGTATGACCAGGACGGTAACAGGAGAGTGAAGATCACCGTTATCTCAGATTCGGAGAATAAGACTACATACTATATTAGCAAGGCGTGGATTCGGGAAGAGTACACCGACGGAGCTGTAAACGATACGCTCTACGTGTACGGAAATAATGAATTATTAGCTAAGAAGGATCACGATGGCACGGTAACGTATTATCACCCGGATCATTTAGGGAGTACAGTAGTCATTTCTAACGCGGGTGGTACATTGGAAGAGCGGGTATCCTACTTCCCGTATGGATTGCCGCGATCAGACAGTGAGGAAATGTATCAATTCACCAGCCAAGAGTATTCCAGTGATTTAGGCATCTATGATTATGGGGCACGGCAATACAACCCCACAATAAGAAGATTCATGCAACCAGATCCAGTTATTCAAGACGTATACAATCCACAAAATCTAAACAGATACTCATATGTAAGAAATAATCCATTAAAGTATACAGATCCAACCGGCAATTTTGCTATTATTGATGATATATTATTGTCGAGAGTTGCACCATATATTGGCCCAGCTATTGTGAAAGGAGTCGAATCAATAATTAAAAAAATTTCGGAAAAGATAATAGAACCAGGGGTAAAGACCTATCTTCGGGCAGAAGGGGAAACTAATTTCAAGAGTCTTGAAAGGATATATATGGGGGATGAACCACTCTCTTATGATGAATGCAGGGAATTTAATAAACAACGTCACAAAGAAGCTAATGATTTTATTGGTAATAATTTACACCTTTCAGGTGCCCTTTCATGCAGTCTATGTTGGGGATATGAAAAAACCGAGATAATAAGAGATAGTGTTGATCTACCAATCGCGGATGATAAAGAGATGGAAGATGAAACCGAAGATCCCACGAAAGATGGATATGGCGATGACGGATTGGATGAGGAACGAAAACGGAAAAAACTTAAGTATTCAACTGTAAAAACCACTACTGAGACCCAGGACATGCAGATGACAACTCCTAATCAGGAACAATCTTCGAAAACATCAAGCAGTAAAGATTTTAGTACAAGATTTCCATGGATACCTGTAGGTTAGTATTGTAATATGAATATTATTTCATTACAATGGTGAAAATATGGACATAATGAGTTCAAGAAAAGAGGATATTAGGTATATCATGAAGTGTATATTGAATCCATGTGAAATGCTAGTCCATCAAAAAAAAGATCCAAACGTCGATATAAAATTCGCTTTCACTAAATATTTGGTGGTAGGAGCACTCATTTTTTTACCCTATCTATTAATCAGCGTGGTTATTCATTCGCACCAAAGCGTGTACTCTGGTTTGAACATTACTAATCCCATTAGTGCTTACATAATGATTATTTTTATGGTTACTTTAGCATTACCACTTTCCATTATAGCCATCAGTATACTGCTTGTGATATCGAGTATTATACCAATATTAGGGGCATCTATAGCCAGGGCTATGTTATATCTTATCGGACACAGAATAAATATTAAAAAATTAATCGCCGTCTATTTAATATACACTACTATAATCATTCTAGGAGTGAATATTTCTCTTGTATCTATAACATTAGCAAGACTATTTTTTAGTAATTATATCGAGTATATTATCCTAGTCATTACAATCATGAAAGTAATATTGGCTCTAATATATCTCGCTTATTTTACATTAATCATCAAAGAGATTGCTGAAGTGTCAATACTAAAGGCCGGGATATTAACAATATTCATAGAATTTTTATCATATGCTATTTCATCCCTAACAGGACTGATATAAAGACATTAACTTTTCTCCTGCTCTGTGTTTACTTTTTTTAAAAGGTAAACATATTTGTATTAGAATGGGTAGGAAAACACGTGAAAATAACCCGAAGATGGGGGTTGGTGTTTACCTTTATGTGGAAAAGTAAACCGAGATTATTAATCTAAAAGTTTGGTTTCCAGAGTGTTTTTTTACGTGATTTTTTCCTTTGGACTATTCCTTTTTTGTATAGACTTTTGAGGTAGTTATCTGTTGTCTTCCAGCTGATGCTCAGATCACTAGCTAACTTATTAGTTGTTTTGGGGCGTTTGCTGAGGTGAAGGTTTCTCATTAGCTCTTTTTCATATATTGTGAACATTCCTGGTGCTTTTGCCTTTGGTGTTCGACGTTTTTTCGGTCTCATTCTTCCCCCTTCTCTATTGTGAATTTTAACACTGTTTTTCCTTTTTTGCTCTCGTCCAGAGGTATGTGAACGTCAAACACGAAATAATCGCCCGTCTCTATGTTCAACTCATCAGTTATTTCTACAGGTATCCTTATTAGCTGGTTTTTACCGCTCTTACAAACCCTAACCTTACGTACGATGTTTTTTTCCGTTGGTTCCACCACATTGATTATCTCCTTTTTCGGGACGCTAAGATCTTCTTTCTCCCATTTGACGTCTTCTTTCATCATTTAACTATTAACCTTCATCATTTATAAAATAGTTATAAGATTTTATATAATAAAAGTTACACTTAAGAAGTGTACATTTGATTTATAAAGGATGGTTGCTAATTATTAATTAGGTGTACATCAAGATGATAAGTTATAATAATGAAAAAGACGGAAAAATAACACTATAATGGTGGTTCGGGGGCTTTTGCCCTCGTTTTTTATTTTTTTCTGTTTTGATGTCGTTACACATTAGAATTAGTTTAATATTTCGCAGGCTGGCTCCTGCGGTAACAGGAGCCCCCTTTCGAGAAGGGCTAGAACCTGCGGTCACCCGCAAAGATGACGTTTATAGATATTGGCAACGAAACTAAAAAGCCCAAAAGGCTTTCGGAGGTGGTCAATGAGCAGGAGGTAGAACATATAGTTGATTTTATACTTTCACAGCATGAGAGGGACTTCTATTACAAGTATCCCATTGAGTCCATGGTTCGTGCCTTTGTATGGGCTAAGCTCAAGGGATTCTGGAGCTGTGAGAAAATCCATAAACACTTGTGGGAGAATTACAAGGATGTGGAGAACCTGGGATTTAAATGTAGAAAAATGATGCGTATAACGCCATTGATACCTACCGCAAGGAACTTTCGTCATTTCAAGCAGAAGAGGATTACTGGAGAGGTCAACACGGCAGTCAACAGGCTTGTTTCAGAGATAAAAAAGAAGATACAAAGGGAAGGGATAATCCTTGATGATGAATTAGTTGTTGATAAACCTTCTAGGAAGGCAGGATATAGGACAAGGCTTAAGCGGAAAAAGGAGAAGATGGGGGCAGCCAGGAAGTTCATAAGGAAAAAGATTTTCCCAAAGCTCTGGTTAGAGTCTAAACATAACAGCATCTTCAAGAGAAACGACTTCCTGGACTTGCTCATGTACATAGGATTGACAGGCTCCTTTGCAGAAGACGGGTCGTTCTGCCTTAATATGGAAAATCCAGACAAAAAGGTTCCGAACGGGGACACCCGGTTATACCATCTGAAAAAGCTAGGTAACAGGAAACGGATACATGACGTTTACCGGGAAGTCTTTGATGCGATAAACACTGTCGCCAAATCCAATAACCTGTTCAACCGACCAGTTGATGTTGCCATAGACTTCACAGATGAATTGTTTTATGGAAACAAGAATGCAGACTATGTAGTAGCCACTAAACCCCAGAAAGGGACGAACTGGTGCTATCGCTTCGCTTCCATCAACATCGTTGAGAATGGTAAAAGGCTTACGCTATTGGCTGTGCCTGTGGGACCGTTCGACTTCAAAGACCAAGTAGTCGACAATCTAGTTGAGTATGCCCTAAAGTGGGTGAAAATACGGAACCTATATATGGATAGGGGATTCAACGCGTATAGCGTCATGGATTTGCTTATTAGGAAGAACATTAATTTTCTGATGCCCAAAACCCGCGATCCAAAGGTAAAGAGGATTATGAAGGATGTGAAAACGCCAGCAGTAATCGACTATTTTACACCGAAGGGACATGGAGGGGCTGCCAGAAGGATAGGTTTGAACCTAAAGCTTATTTTCATTGAAGGGGAGATGGGTGAAAAGCTTGCATTCATCACAAACATGGATGTCGGGGTAGAAGGGATTGAGGATTTTGTATACCAATACTCGAAACGCTGGGGAATTGAGACCAGCTATCGGATGAAAAACGTGTTCAAGCCCAGAACCACAAGTAAAAATTATGTGATAAGGCTTTTCTACCAGCTTTTTTCGTTCATGATGATGAACCTATGGGTGCTGGCAAATTACTTGCTACAATATGCAATATATGGGAACGTAAAGGACTTCCTTGAGATAACTGCAAAAGCATTCATTATTGTACTTCTAAAACAGCCACCACCTTAGTTTTTTAGCTTCTCTTGCTTTGATAATTATCATGGCAAGAAAAAGCATGCTTTCTGAGTTCCTAGATTGGAACTTCAATTTTGATGCACTAAAATCACTTTTTCAATTGATAATACTTTGCATTATTGCAGCATTTGTACTTGGTTCAAGAGAGATTTTATCACTGATACTGCCTTCGATTAAATTATACTGCAATTTTGTAACTGCAGTACCACTCTCAGTAACGGTTTTTTTCTTTATTATTTATCTTCTGAGAAAACACAGGATTATTTAATGCATACTTTCGGAACTACTGGTATGCATATTGTTTAAAAGTCCGATAATTATCACTATTGTGCCTATTAGAAACCGGGTTGTCATTTCTTCTCCAATGATAAGATAGCTGAAGAATAAGGTTAGAGGGATTGTGGAATAGAGTGTTATGGCTCCTCGTGACGCGCTAACCATCTTGAATCCTGTTGTCATCAGCATTTGACCGATGAATACCACGCTCCCTAGGCCCAATAATATGAGAAACGTTGTTAATGTCAGGTTTCCTACCTCAGTTATTGAGTGTGAGGTCAGGATGAATCCAACTGCACATGCAGACATATAGACTATCTCTGGATCATTTGTTGATGCTGTTCTTTTAATGTAATGTATTGCCATCCCTGCGAACATTCCTGAAGCAAGACCAATCAGATTACCAATTAGACTGTAAGGAGATCCATCATAGAATACGAGTACTACACCAATCGAGCAGATTATCAGACTTAGTATACTCCTTTTATGAATCTTCTGGCTGAAGAACATGTATCCGAATACTGCGACGAACACAGGATAGGTGAGATTTAGTAATGTGGCTCGGCCACTTGAGGTCATTGTTATCGCTGTATACCAGGATATCATTGCGAATGCACCGAATAATCCTCGGAAAAAAAGGTTTTTATGATCCTTGATTCTTAATCCATGACCTGAATTTTTGATTACGAGTATACCTAGCAGCAATCCTAGTGTAAATCGTGAGAATGCGATGAAGTAGCTTGAGAAACCTACTGATATCAGTTTTACGATTATCGCTGATAATGAATAACAGATTGAGGATAGGAGGATGAGGGCTTCAGGTTTTAACATGAACTTCATTTTATTATTCCAGTAATGTCTCCAAGTATTCTTTTATCCGCTTATATCCGTTTTTCTTGGCGATCTTTTCCAAGTGTTTGTTAACTGCACTCCCGTATTGGGCTGCTTTCTTACTACGGTTAATTATCTCGGTAGTTACACCATTTTTTTCAGCTAGCTTTCGCAAAACATATTTTCGCACGAACTTTCTCCCCTCAACATCATCTATACAGGAGAACTCATTGAAGGATGCGTCAACTTCCTTGATCTTCAAGTCCAATTGTAGGCCTTGGATATATTCAACTAGTTTAGCTGATAGGAAAGGCATCCTCAATTCGACATTATTATGTTTGCAGCAGGCTCTGTCTCGGTCTAGATTATCCTTGTCAGCTGTTGAAACATCGGATTTCATCAGTTCAACGACCTTTTCAGGCCCTTCAGAAACGTATGCTTCAACATATCTCCAGTATCCACTAAAAAGCTCGTCTGCACCTTGTCCGCACAACATTACTTTATATCCGTCCTCTGATGCTTTTTTTGATGCATAGTACATTGGCACTCCTACTCCGACTTTGACTGGATTCGGTTCGCCGACAATGCCTACGATCTCTGGCAGTATTGCTTCCAATTCATCCAATTTTATTATTATTTTTTCTAGTGGAAACCCGAGTTCTTTCTCGTTCCTGATCGCACACTCGAGGTCTGGAGAGCCTTCGAAGCCCACAACGTAGGCGGTTATTTCGGATTCTCTGGCTGCGTATCTCGCTACTAGCGTGCTGTCCACTCCAGAGGAGAATATTATCCCAGTCTGATCACTGCACATGTCTCTCACAGACACTGTAATCAATTCATCTAACCTAGCAACAATAACACCGACATCAGCCATGGCTTAAAGACTATGAGTTAAATAGAATAAATATCCAGGATAACGAAGAGATTAATATTAGTCTTACTTTAATTCTCCGATTGATGCAGGACCTGTAAATTGTCTCATTCTAGATTCAAATTTTTCAAGTACCCTGGCTTTTGTATCCGACTCTAGACCATTATAAGAAGTAGGAGGTGCAGCAGGATCTGATCCAGTTGGTCGAATACCTTCATATCTCACTCCCTCATTCAATACATCCGCTGTAGCCAACAGAAGAGGTCTTACCTCATCCTTTTCCAACCTTAATGGGAAAAAAACTTGAGTGTCTAAATCATGAAATAAATCGGGGCTTGGCTGTCTCTGAGTCTTATAGTCCCTCACAGCCGTGGCAGCGGCAACCATTAGCGGCCTTGCAGTGTCAGCGATAATACCAGGCATATCAGCTTCATCAAAGCCATTCACCCTCTGTGGTAGATTCCCGTAAAGTTTTTTTAAGCCTAGAAACCATTTAGGCTGGAAATGCTCTTTCAAATCTGGTGGAACTGATCTTAATTCCCTATTTATTGCATCGTCAACGGATAACTGCTGTGTCGGTGCAACCGGTACCGGTGCTGGTGGAGCTGACATTTATATATCCCAATTATAATAAGGGAAGGATTAATATAAAAAAAAGGAAATTATCGGAAATACCTGGATTATCCTTGGAATTGCTGTCTTATCAGGATCTTCCGTCTCTTTGCGCCCAGTGGACTTCCTTGTCGCAGGTCATAGCTTATAGTCTTTGGATAAAACTGGATAAATCCATGTTTTAGACATTGTATGCTTTCCCTGAATATTCGAATACTGGGTGTCTTACTCCCATCTCTTTTTGTAATTCAAGTATTACCCTAGCATTCTCAACCCTCCCAACAACCCATCC
>CAYREE010000080.1:0-6632 GCA_964423225.1 uncultured archaeon
TCATAGATCTTCGTCCGATAACCCTCCTCCGCTAATATCTCTGCTAGCGTTGGAACCTTTACATCCCCAACCCACTTCTTCCCTCTACTGTCCCCATATCTTACATCAAGCGGGCCGTCAACACGGTTGCTGAAAGGCCTAGTCCCTGTGAAATAGTTATATACTGACATAGGGGTTCAGGGATATGTTACAAATGTGTTCTCGAATAGAATACCCTCTCTTGCAAGAGAGTCTATATTTGGGCTAATGTTCCTATGATAACCGTAGCATCCAAGATGATCTGGTCTGACAGCATCCAATACTATAAAGACGAGGTTACAGTTAGGACACTTATACCCTGCTCTACCCATACCCTCTAAGTCTTTGTCATATACATATTTATTATCCACGAACATGGAGAGTATCGTCAAAAAGGTCACTAGGATGATGATCAGTAGAATAGTAGTCTTGTATGATATCATTCCAACCGTGGATATCTTATATAATTATTTGGATTTAGATATTTTTTCATAGACATCTCTGAGTTGTGTTATCCATTGATCAAATTGCAATCTGGCTGTTGTCCCCGATTATTATAGTGTTTCCTTCATCCCTCTTGTTGTCTGATGTGTGGATGTGTGAATTGCTGCCGATGATGCTGTCAACCATCTTCTCTTTATAGTCTATGTGGGCTTCGCTCATAACTATCGAAGACTCGATATTGGAGTTTTTAATCACGCAGTAATCTCCGATACTAGTGTTCGGACCAATCTTTGTGTTTTCGATTATGCAGTCTCTACCAATGATTACCGGGCCTTCAATCAAGCATTTTTTATCTATCGTTGTCCCATGACCTATTCTGACGGTGCCTTCGACTTTTGCCTTCTTAGCTACTTCGCCTTTCACTGATCTTTTCATGTCTTCCATTACAAGTTCGTTTGCATGTATCAGGTCGTCTGGTAATCCAGTATCCTTCCACCATCCTTGAACGATATGCGATTCGACTTTTTTATCTGTGTCAATGAGTTTTTGTATTGCATCGGTTATCTCCAACTCGTTCCGCCAGGAGGGTTCGATATTATCTATCGCATTGAAAATGGATTTTTTAAATATATAGACTCCGACTAAGGCAAGGTTCGATTTTGGCTCCCTAGGTTTTTCAACAAGCTTATTGACTTTACCCTCCTTATCTAACTCAGCCACACCGAACATCTTGGGGTTTGGAACGCTACATAAGGCGATGGAACATTCTGCTTTACCCTTCTTGAAGTCGTCGACTAGTTTCTTTATCCCATTCTTCAACAGGTTGTCGCCAAGATACATGACGAAAGGATGGTTCTTCATGAAGTCTTTAGCAGTATAAGCGGCATGTGCAAGTCCAAGCGGCTCACCTTGCATTATGTATGTTATCTTCACACCCCATTGACTTCCATCTCCAACCTTCTCAATAATCTTTTCAGGCATATTAGTTCCTAGTATTATGCCAATATCAGTTATCCCCGCTTCCTTCAGGTCTTCAATGGCATAGTAGATTACGGGTTTATTGCCTATCGGTATCAGTTGTTTTGGGCCCGTGCTAGTTAGGGGTCTGAGTCTTGTCCCATAACCTCCAGCCAGAATCAATCCTTTCATCTATTATCCCTCATATATTCTAAGCCTTCAATTGTATTAAATATTTCTATGCCCAGTTTTTCTGCTTTTGATACGTCTAGCGATGAATCCACAGGCCTTTTCGCAGGTTGTTTGAATTCTGTCGTGGTCTGCGGCTTTATCAGGTCTTGGTCTAGGTCGAATACTTCAGCAATATTCACTGCGAAATCATACATGCTAATCCTCTCGCTTCCTGATGTATGGTATATTCCTGTAACATCTTTTTCATGCAGATCCTTTATCATTTCTGACAGGTTGTCCGTTAGGGTCGGGCATTTATACCTGTCGGTCGCCATCTTAATCTCCTCGTTCTTTCCGAGTTTGTCTATCATCCATGTGGCATGAGTCAGCCTCCTGTCATACCCTCCATAGAGAACGCTGGTTCTTGCGATTACGTTCGGTAGTCCTGATCCAACGACTATCTTTTCCCCTTCAAGCTTTGATAATCCGTAATAGTTGACTGCTTTTGTCTCATCGTCTTCCTTATACATGCCTTTCTCTCCATCAAAGACATAGTCTGTTGAAACATAGATGAGTTTGCATCCGGTTTTCAGACAGGCATCTACAATGTTCCGTGTTCCTTCAACATTTGTCTTCCAAGCTTCCTCTTTGTTGAGTTCGCAGTAGTCAACATCAGTGATTGCTGCAGAATGTATCACCAAATCAGGTTTGATATCGGAGATATGGCTTATTGTATCATCTTTGTCACTGATGTCGAATGTTAAGGTTGAGTGATCTGATGGATTTCTACTAGCTCCAAGAATATCGTAGTCTCTTCCAAAGGATTCTAAAAGGCATATTCCTAGAAGCCCGCTTGAACCGGTTATTAGTATTTTTTCCATTGTTAACCACTCCAATATATATTTAACCACTAGTTAATTACTCTTTTAAGATGGACGATTTGATTGACGGGGTTACCGTAAAAAAACTCAAGCCAATCCATGATGATAGAGGATGGCTGATGGAGATCATGCGAAGAGACGATGATATATTCGACGAATTCGGACAAGTATATGTTACAACCGCATATCCCGGGGTAGTAAAAGCCTGGCATTATCACAAGAATCAGGACGACCACTTCTGTGTCATCAAGAATATGGCCTGTGTGGTCTTATACGATGCAAGAGAGGATTCGTCAACCCATGGAAAAGTAAATGAATTCATAATGGGGGAAGATAATCCGTTACTTGTTAAGATTCCTCGTCTCGTATTTCATGGTTTCACACCCTCCACCGACGAGATAGCATATATTATAAATTGTCCGACAAACACTTACAACTACAAGGAACCTGACGAGTTGAGAGTTCCCTCTGATTCGCCAGACATTCCGTATGATTGGAAGCCAGTGAAAAAATGAAGCTACTTGTTACAGGCGGTTCGGGTTTCATCGGAAGCAACTTCATCCGCTATATGCTAAGTGAGTATGACTATAGGATTCTGAATCTTGACAAGCTCACCTATGCCGGAAACCAAGAGAACCTGAAGGATATCAGGGATAATCCAAGATACTCTTTTGTAAAAGGCGATATCTGCGATCAGAAGATCGTCGAAAAACATGTTAAAGGCTGTGATACGATAATCAATTTCGCGGCCGAAACCCACGTTGACCGGAGTATAATTGATGCAGGAAGCTTTGTAGAAACAGATGTCTTTGGATCATACCGCCTACTTGAAGCAGCAAGAAAATACGAAGTCGAAAAATATGTACAAATCAGCACTGATGAAGTATATGGGAGTATCATGGAAGGCTCATTTAAAGAGGAAGACAAACTGGAGCCAAACAGCCCTTACTCAGCCAGCAAAGCAGGCGGAGACCTGCTTGTCAGGGCTTACAACAAGACGTACGGCCTTTCAGTCGTTATCACTCGTTCAAGCAACAATTATGGGCCATACCAAAACCCTGAGAAAGTAATTCCTCTATTCATAACAAACTTGATAGAGGGTAAGAAGGTCCCTCTTTATGGTGATGGATTGAATGTCAGAGACTGGCTTCACGTCGAAGACAACTGCAAGGCAATAGATACGGTACTTCATAATGGCAAGTCCGGGCAGGCATATAATATCGGCGGGGACTGTGAGGTCGCAAACATTGATTTGACAAATAAGATTTTAAAGCTTATGGACAAGGACGATTCAAGCATTGAATATGTTGAGGATCGTCTAGGTCATGATCGAAGATACAGTATTGATTCAAGTAAGACGAAAAAGCTTGGATGGAAGCCTGAAAAAGAATTTGATGAAGGCTTATTAGAGACAGTGCAGTGGTATGCAGAGAACGAATCCTGGTGGGAGCCTCTCAAATGACAAAGAAGAACATTTTTTTCATAAACTATTCGGTGATGCAGCGAAATATTTATACCTACAATCACAAGAAGCCTGATGAAGAACGCATACCCTACGACAGTTTTGATACTGACTGGGAGATAGCGTTCAAATAAGGTCACTTGAATGGGATGGAAAAGACGATAAAAATCGAGTATGGTGGTGGAACGGTTCCTGTTACTATCGGGGAAGAACAGGTCATGCAGATAATCACTCCACGCTCAGATATGCCTGTACTTGCCGATCCTGAAATAGCCAAGGCAGTAGGACCCTTAACTGATTTCATTGATGATGGTTTGATCGTGGTTTTGATTAATGATGATACGCGACCGACTCCAAATGAAGATGTTCTAAAGCATATTCTACCATTGCTTGCTGAAAAAGAGGTATTGTTTGTCATCGCTTCAGGAACTCACAAACCTCCCTCTGACATCGGCTTAAGACAAATATTTGGAAAATTTTTAGATGATGTGAGAGAAAAAATAATATTTCATGATTGCATGAAAGACTTAGTGACAATTGGGACTACCTCAAGGGGAACTAATGTAAAAATCAACCGAAATGTCGCTGAAGCCGACCAGATAATCATTATTGGTGGTGTTGAACCACATTATTTCGCAGGATTCTCAGGGGGCAGAAAAAGCATAGTCCCTGGAGTAGCAGGATATGATACGATTGAACAGAACCACAGCCTTGCATTAGATGATGACTCATATGACACTTCATTGAAAGGAAATCCAGTCCATGAAGACCTAGTTGAAGCAGTCTCATTCTTAGACAAGCCGATCTACAGCATACAGATGGTCTATAATACCGAACATAAGATATTAGCAATAGAATCCAGGGATATTAAAGGATCATTCGACAGGGCAGTTGAAAAGGCGATTGCATACTCAGTCAACAAGATCAGCGAGCTGGCAGACATCGTTGTCACAGTGGCTCCATATCCAAAAGATGTTGACTTGTACCAGGCACAACAAGCGTTGGAAAAAGGTAAGATGGCTGTCAAGAAGGACGGTATCGTTATACTGGTGGCAAAATGCATGGGGGGGATAGGCATAGACAAATACTATACGCTATTATCAAGTAATAAAGGAGCAGACAAGATACTGAATTCTATAAAACAAGGATACAAACTTGGATACCATAAAGCCTATCGGATACTCAAATTCACTGAGAACGGGAAGATATTCCTTGTGTCAAAAATCGATGATAAAACCGTTAAAAAATGCCACATGCATCCTTATAACAATATACAAAAAGCATTAGATGATGCATTAGCTGAAAAACCAGGTGGGAAGATAATTTTCCTAATGAATGGATTTCTAAACGTTCCAAAAATAATAGAAAAATAATCAAAACATACTTTTCCACTGCTCTAAGGTCTTTTTATTAACTAATCCTTCGGTATGATAATTGCATGGATATAAAGACTATCGATACAAACGTATTTCTGAACAAATATGTTGACGTATGGCATCCTAAAAAGGATATACGATTGCAGGCGAGAACAAAACTCAAACGCATATTGGCGGGAGTCCACATAATTAATATAGAGAAACTTATCGACTGGATGAAGATACCCTGCCTCTTCCATATGAAAGACATGTGCCATGCATACCTAAAATCTACTGTTGAAAACCCAGATCCAGCAAATGTAGAAAACATAATCCAACATAGCAAGGAGACTGTAAGCTACCTGGGATGGATAAACGACCAGCTAGGAGTAGATGAGCGAGTCTTAGAACCTGATTATAACAATCTAAGGCAAAAAGCAATGAACAAAGTGAATTCCGGGACACTTTTAGCATACAGCTAACAATATTTCACTCTATGGAAAAAGTCTTGATAACCGGGTCAAGCGGCCTACTTGGTTCAAAGCTAATGACTATCTTCAATAAATATTTTATTGTTGTTGGTGTATGTCGGCATCCTTTGGATAAGGATTCTAGGTCTCTTGATATCACTGATCGATCAAGCACTCTGGATATTATCAATGATGAGAATCCTGACTTGATAATACATGCTGCTGCCATAGCCAATGTGGATCTTTGTGAGATGGATCAGAAGATTGCATCTGCTACTAATATTGAGGGTACAAGAAATGTCGTGGATGCATGTATCTCATCAGGTTCAAAGATTGTCTATATTTCAACTGATTATGTTTTTGATGGGAGAAAAGGTGGTTATTCTGAGGATGATGTACCCGGCCCTGTCAATTATTATGGGTCCACTAAACTGGCTGGAGAGGAGATAGTGTCATCATCAGGTCTAGAATATATTATAGTCCGAACAAGCATGCTCTATGGCTTAAATGAAAAAAGACAGAATTACTTGACAAAGATACTTAATGCTACGTCAGATAAGCCGATGAAACTGGTAAACGACCAGTTTAAATGCCCGATTTCGACCGATACGTTAGTAAAAACATTATTGAATGTGGTTTCTAAGGATGTTGTTGGGGTCATACATTTAGCTGGGAGGGATAGACTCAGTATGTATGGATTCGGTCAAAGTGTAATTGATGTGTTCAACCTGGAATGTGGTGTAATCAGGCAAATATCTTCGGAAAATGCAGGATATAAAGCGGTTCGACCCGTGGATGTGTCTTTGGATGTTTCAAAGGCTGTAGGAATGGGTTTTAAGTTAGATGGTGTGGTAGAAGACTTGAAAAAGTTAGT
>CAYREE010000080.1:6642-10391 GCA_964423225.1 uncultured archaeon
ATATCACACTGTTTGCATCTTATGTCATAGTATTTTATTCTTTTTTTATATTATATCTATTTTTTACTTTATTTTTATATTACTTTATCATATATTATATGAAGAGGTAGAATATGAAAGTTTTAGTACAACAAAAGGGAAAGCTTGAATTCAACAAGGAAGCTATTACAGAATACATCCTGGATGAGAACATGGAGCTTAAGGCTCTAAGATTCAAGGATGGGGTGATGAAGGATATACGGGGTATACATAGACAGCATAGGCCACAGCATCCAATGCTTAGGACACCAGAAGGACTTAAGAAGACGTTAAACCTTTTTTTCCGACATAGCTTGAACGAACAACAGATAAAGGCGTGAAACAGTGTTTCCCATGTTATTTAATGTTTGACAAACAATTTTATTTTCTACAATAGATATAGTCAGTAGACTGCTTTGGTTTTCAGAGCATTGGTTATTCTGACCGAATAATCCCTTTAAATGAAAATGGTTTTTCCAATTTTAAATGTGGTGTTAGGTTCTACTTATCTGGTTTTCTATTCATTAATAGCGTCTCTCTGCCTGCTAGCCTATTTTTTCAGGAAGAAGATCATTATAATCGATGATAAAAGGATTAAAATATTATTATCATTGGTTTTCACATACATGCTTCTAATATGTATTCCGTTTATCCTATCTCTTCCAGCAGGAAATATTCTAAAGACCATCCTAGTCATTATGCTTTTTTATGGATTCTTGGATTCTTTTAATAAAATCAAGTGTCTAAAGCTTGAAGAGTATGGTTTTTATCAGATCAAGGTAGCTTATCTTATTATTGCGTTAGGTCTTGTAGTAATCGGGTATCTTGGATTAATTATTGGTGGTAATTTCTTTTTTGACTGGGGTAAGCATAGGAGCATGCTGCTTTCCCTGCATGAGGATCCAGTCAATCCTAAAATGCCATTTTTTAACGATGTTAAAAACCTTGGTTTTCAGTCTAAGCCACTTGTATACTACTATGGAATGTATCTTCCAGCAGTGTATCTTACAAAGATAATCACAAGTATTGTAACAATAACTGAGATGCAAAAACTTGGATATATTCTAAGCATCCTGTTTACTGGTTGGAATATCCTCGGATTGATTATTTCACTTCTTCTTTTGCCCTATGCTTTAAGAAATTATTTTCCAGTTGTACGGAATACTGGGGAATGGAATTATTTTTTCCCAATCATGATATTATCCAGCCATCTATTTATCCTCTTAAAAGCATTGCGTTATAAACAATTTTTGCCTGGACTTGACCTGTTTGTTCAAAATATACAAGTTCAATTTGCAGATTATTCCATAAATTCGTCAGTTATAGTACTACTGCTTTCAGGTCCCCAACATATAATCCCTAGTATGATCGGTTTGATGATTCTATTTATCTACCATAACAAAACAAGATTTTTCCCGTTATATTTATGGGTATTTTTCATGTCAGTGACGGCTCCATTATGTCTAATCGGATTCACGCCTTTTCTATTATTGTTTCTTGTATCTCAAAGAAAAATTAAGAAAGTATACGATCTATTATTTGCATTACGATATCAGGTATTCATTTCAATAATCTCATTTATTATGGTTTTCCTATTCTATCAGTCAAAAGCATATCCTTTACAGATTATTTTTAACAAAGGGATTTTAGATAATCTTGGATTTTCTATTGTTTTTCGTCTAATCATTTTATTCCTTGTATTAGTCATGCCTGCATTGGAATTTATTAGAACGAAGAAGATACCCTTGATAATCATTTTTTCAATATTGGTCATCATGATCATACCCTCTCTGATACTTAAAGTGATAATAAATGATTTTTCAACAAAAGCTTCAATCCCTGCCTTATTGATCTTGATAATGTATTCGGCAATAATTGTTCAAAAGATGCTAAACTCAGAAAGACAAAAGCTACTTAGAATCCTTGTCTTACTATACATCCTCATATTGGTCCATAATTATCTGTATACCACAACTCTTGGCGTTAAAAACTATGATAGACATCATTATCTTAGAGGGAAAGTAAATGTTGTGAAATGTTATGTCGGAGATCCCCTATTCCAAATAGAATCAAAGCTTTTCTCAATTATCACAAATCCATGTCAAAAGCCTTCTTAAAACCCTCTTTTAATGTTATTGGATTGTAGCCAATATCCATTACAGCATCCTCATTGCTAAAGTTAGCATCATTGATTATCCCTAAAACCATGTTCCTGTCTACTGGAGGATTCTTCATAAATATTCCTAGGAATTTGACTGTTATCCATATCAAAGGCATTGGAATAGGGATTATCAGACGTTGGACTCCATGCGCCTTTGCCCATAGCCTTGTGAAATCAAGCATGTTTATATCACTCCCACCATTGAAATTATAAGTCTTACCATATGAAACCGGTTTATCAACAAGTTTACATAATCCATCGACCACACCATCCACATATACTGGTTTTTTCAATGCATTTCCAGAACCTACAAGAGGAAAGAATAAGGGGATTTTTTTCATAAATTCAGTGTATATATCAAGTTCTTGCCCCCCATGTGACGCGTATATTATCGACGGCCTGATAATCGTGAAATTAGTACTCCCCTGTTTTTTCATGAGTTTCTCAGACTCAAATTTTGAGTCGCCATAATCAGTTCTAATCTTATAATCTGCCGCTGCTGCTGAAACATATATGAAATGTTTGACCTTTGATTCAACAGCCTGACATACAACATTTTTTGTGCCTTCATAGTTAATCCAATGAAATAATTCCTTATTGTCAGAAACCATTATGGCGGCAAGATGAATTACAGTCTCAATACCCTCCATAATTCCTACTAGGCTTTCAGGCTTGGTAATATCTCCAGTATAGATATCGCAGTCTAATCCATCTAAACTACTGATTAATGGATCGTTCTTGATTACCAGTGCTCGGACCTCACGTCCTTGTTCAGTTAGCTGTTTCACAACCATATGGCCTAAAAAGCCGGTAGCACCAGTAACTAGAATCATATACAATATTACTATACTGCTATTTAAGGATTGACAACAATTGTATTTTCTACAATGTGTTTAATCGGTAAACTGAAGAGTTGTCTGGGTTTGAAGAAGAAGCCAGCTGAGCCAAAGTCTGATGTAATTCAGGATAAGGCAGAATCAAAACCGGATGCTGATGAGGAGAAGGTGAAAGACAGGTTGAAAAGCCTGGGGTATCTAGACTAGGTATATTCATAAACAAGCACCGTCAATATTTATTGGATATGAATCTTCCTGTTAGTAATAAATTCTTTTTAAAACTGATATTAGGGGTTATAATATTCTCTTTTGTACTATCATATGTCGGATCCAAAGACGTGTTATCCGTGCTATACATGGCTGATAAAGGATTGATAATTATCAGTCTCGCCGTGGGTTTCATCTTTCATTTTGCCAAGGCTTTCAAATGGCGGCTAATATGTCGCAAAGCATTAGACCTATCATATAAAGATGCCTTTTATTCCTATCTGATAGGCTGGTCTATTGGTATGCTCACCCCCGCCCATGTGGGTGAAGTTTCACGATGCATATACTTCAAAGAAAAAGACAGGGTTGCTACTATTGGATTTGTTTTAATCGACAGATTAATCGACTTGATTGTTGTCGTATTCCTCTCACTGATAAGCATTGCATACATACTGGATCAATGGATACTTGCACCGGTTGGTGTCATGATCCTACTAGTATACCTTGCGTTTCCACTAAGCTTATTG
>CAYREE010000081.1:0-10113 GCA_964423225.1 uncultured archaeon
GTGAATCCTGCTACTTTGGTATACCCTGTGTAAACATTGGATCGCGGCAGGATAATCGTGAGAGAGGCAAGAACGTAGTAAATACTGACTATAGTTCCAAAGAGGTACTCGGGGCAATAAAAAAGCAGTTGTCTCATGGGAAATATGATCCTGAATTCATATATGGTGACGGAAATGCAGGTAAACAAATAGCGGAAATATTATCAAACGTATCAGTAAAACAACAGAAAACATGGTTTTCATGAAACAAATCTTATTTGCATTAATCCCTGCTAGGGGAGGATCTAAGGGGATCAAAAACAAAAATATAATAGATCTAAACGGAAAGCCATTAATCTCATACACAATCGATCAAGCATTATCCTCAAAATATATTGATGAAGTTTACATATCCTCAGATAGCAATCAGATAAAAGAAATCTCTCAAAAACATGGTGGATTAGTACCTTCCTTAAGACCAAAGGATCTTGCAGAAGATGATTCCGAGATGATAGATCTACTTGAATATGAAGTAGTTCAACATGAGGAGCGCATAGGGAAACAGATTGATGCACTTGTTCTATTGCAGCCTACAAGCCCACTGAGGTCGTCAGCAGATATTGATAATTCAATCAAACTATTCATGGAAAAAAAACCCGATGCTGTTATCTCTGTAACTGAAAGCATAGCGAATCCCTATAAAAATATACTTATCGAATCTGATAGATACTATAAAATATTTTCTGATAGTACTGAAAACATTACAAACCGGCAAAAACTTAAAAAATGCTACCGGGAAAATGGAGCTGTATACATACTTTCAAGAAAATGCATATTTAAATATAAATCAGTTCATCCAATTAAAACATTAATACATGAGATGCCTGCAGAACGATCAATAGACATAGACTCACCATTTGATCTGTCTGTTGCAGAATTTCTATTAAATAGATGATAAATTACAGAATGGATAAAGAGAAACAATATAAAATCGCATTATTGGTCGATAATCCCTTCAGAGATTTACCTGGATTAGTGTTGGTTGCAAAAGAGCTAGCAAGTAGGGGAGCAAAATGCTTTCTTATACCCATGAACCTAAGAGAGCAAGAGATATGGCCACTAGCACCGGATTTTGTGCTATTAAACCATTTAAGGACAGTTTATGAGGATTTCTTAGAGGACTTATATTCTGCAGGGATATCAGTTGGAGTTCTAGATACAGAAGGCAGTGTTTTCAGCCCTGTAACAGATAAAGAATCCGATAATTTACAGTGCGAAGATGTAAAACCTTCAATGGAGGAACATGCATTATCAATGACAAAACGAGAAGACCTTCGATATAAAGTATCTTGTTATTGTTCATGGACAAAGGAGTTCGCTGACTACGCAATAGATCAGGGATGGTATAACCAAGAACAAATGCATGTCACAGGCACTCCACGGATGGACTATTATGCTGAAAAATGGCATAAAGTCTCGAGATTAATTTCAGATTATGTTGATGAGTACCCAGAACCAATGATCCTTATAAATGGGAGTTTCTGCCTATCAAATCCAAAATTCAAGACTCCTGAAGAAGAGGCGCAGATGATGACTGAGGAATTCTCATACTCAAAAGATTTCATAGACAAACTAATGGATTCTCAAGTAAAGGCATTGGATGGATTAGTTGAAATAGCAAACGAAATAGCGAAAAATAATTCAGATTTAACAGTAATCTATAGGCCTCATCCATTTGAAGCAGAGGAAACATACATGGAAAAAATGAAAAATCTCCCCAATCTCCACCTTAAAAAAGAGGGAACAGTAATTGGATGGCTATTACGGTCAAAGGCGCTCATTCATTTCGGGAGCTCGACTGCAATTGATGCAGCACTGTTAAATGTACCTGCTTTTACTGCAAAATGGTTACCAGCATTCCCCCCTGTACCTCTGGTAGATTCTTTATCAATAGACTGCAAGGATCTGGATACTCTCTTAAAAAATATTACAAAAGCGAAAGATGAAGGATTTTCAATTCCCCGATCAATCATTTCGAATACTAAAGATGTTATAAAAAAAACATATTATAAAATTGATGGTAATTCCCATCAAAGAGTAGCTGATACCATATTGAAAAGCATAAAAGATAAAAAAAATAAAACCTCTAACTCTTTTTGTGAAAAAAAGACTTTAGGATGGGATAAACATAATATTTCTCATAAGATTACATCGGTTATTAGAAAAATTCTGGGAATTTCCCCCCATTTCTCTTTTAAAACAATTAAGCATGAAGACAGAATTAGTTGGTGGGATGTTTCAGAAAAACAATATTCATTGAATGATATAATTCGTCAAATTAAAATTATTGATGAATTTGACGGTTTAGAAAAAAATGACTTTACGATTGGTTATTCAAAGAACCTCGATGATTATTCATACAGATTCACAAATGGGAGGTCAGTCACAATATCTTTAAAATAGAATTGATAAATAAATTATGATTTGAAAAATAGGTCTATTGTTAAATATCACATTAATTAATATTTGATTCAATCATGAAAGCATCAAAACCATATTCATTAGTATATATTATCATACGAAATCATAATGCATTCAACCTAACGTCTGAGTGTATTGATTCACTTCTAAAACTGTCATATCCGGATTATAGGATACTTGTTGTTGACGATGGATCAAAAGACGATTCAGCAAAAAGGATAATCGATAAATATCCGTTAGTAACCCTGATTAAAACAGGGAAATATGTTGAATATTGCAAGGGATTGAATCTTGGAATTCGACAAGCAATAAAGGATGGGGCCGAATACGTTTTCCTGGTGAATAATGATACCAAAGACTTTTCAGAAAACTATCTTGAAGAAGTTGTTAAAACTTTTCAGAGTGATGAAAAAATTGGTTTGGTTGGAACCTTATGCAATGATTATGAAAAAGGAGTTCGCTGGGACGGAACTCCAAAGAACAAGCTGGGAGTATCGATGGAAACTCCAACAGAAGGATTTATCGTAAAGAGCGATGTATTTAACGAGATTGGTCTGTTGAATGAGATGTTAGTGCGTTATTTTGAGGATCTTGATTTCATCATTCGGTTAAGGAATGCGGGATACACGACCAAGTCTGTAACTTCAGTTAGTTTTTCCCATCTGGGTGGTGGAACATCAAAGAAACAGAGGTTTATCCCAAATTATTACAGGGTAAGGAATATTATATTATTCATGAAAAAACATTGCAGGGATCAGTCATTTGAATGGAAGATCAGAAAATTTAGATCATATCTGAACGTTCATATTGGGAGGATATCAAGCTCATTGAAGAAATTTGATATATTCTCAATAGCTATTATCACATCATCCGTCTTTTTAGGTATATTGGCAGGGTTATTTATGAGGTGGTCTGATGACAATCAAATCTAGGGATATTGTAGTGATAGACATAGATGGATGTTTAACCGATTACCCCCAGGTTTTCCTTGACTGGGTAAGTGAAAACAAGGATTTAAGATATCCTTCTCTTCCTGAAATGAAAAAAGAACTAACAAAGGAGGAATATAGTAAAATAAAATATGAATATCGTACCTCGGGGATTAAAAAGAGATTACCAATAAACGAAAAGGCACAGGAGACGATAAAGGAACTAAAAGACAATCGAATGAAGATATGGATCATAACTAGCCGCCCGAAATTAGACGAAGTTATAAATGACACAAAACACTGGTTAGATAAAAACTTCCAATATGATAAAGTCGTATTTACTGACAACAAACAAGATTTTCTAAAGGATATACAAGACCAGGGAGTTAGAGTTGTAATAGACGATGAAATTGATTTCCTTAAAAAAATCATCGGTAACAAAGAAGTTCATGCAATCCTATTAACTGGGGATACCGAAGAAGCACAGAATACTAATCTGGTAATAAAGAAGAATTGGGATGAAATACATGATTATCTGGTAGAACTGCAAATATTGAAAGGCTGATGGTCAGAATATTGAATTATTTTTAAATGTGTTAAATAATTCTATATGAAACAAAAATATCGGCTTTTAACGTCATTATTTGTCATAATCTGCTTAAATCTCATATCTGGGTGTATCGATTCGTCATCTACATCTTCCAGCAAAACACAAACTCGAATAACTGTTGAAGATAAAAAGAATATTAAAACCGAGCCCCCCGAGTCGACAGTAAAAAAACAAACAGTATCAACTTTTGAGGGACTAGTCCCTGAATTGGGTGAGTGTAAGATAATAAAAGATACTTGCGTATTCTTCTGTCCCTCTGCTACAACACAGAATAGAGGATTTATATGTAATTTTATAAACACATTATCCTCCGATGTGACAATAAAAAATATTGATGTACTCATCAACGAACGTCATTGTTTCATGATGCGGGCTTCATTGTTATCCTACTTGGATAATGATAAGAGCGCATATATTTTCAGGTCATGTAATGCTGATAACACTTGTGAAGATGAATCCAGATGCATCGACTATCGTGGCGTGAAAGGATCTATACGCTGCGATGATATTGGAGGTAATGGTGAATACATCTTAGTGCCAAGTAACTCAGATTTCTATGTAAGCGCATCGACAAATATTAAAAGCAAAGAGATTGGGAGTATCGGTCCATGTGCAGACATTAAGAAAGACAGTCCATACGAGGTTAAGGTCGATATAACCTACTATGTCCCACAAGAAAATGGAGAAATCGAGAAGCATAGTTCTGGCAAAATAGACTTAATATCATCATAATTCTACGTATAATACTTCTCAATAAAATAATAATATCATGGCCTTAAAGATACTATTCGTAGTGATAAAGAATTCGGCTTGTATGGACTATACTGTCCCTTTATTAAGAAAGATAAATGAAATTGACAAATCGGCCGAGATATCGGTGTTATATTCTACCCTAACCAGGGAGCAGATCCTTAGAAAATCAAATTTTTATCCTGAATTGTTAGAACAATTAAGTATCAAACAATATGATATTCTGGATTATCTAAAAAAACCATATTCCGTATTAAAAGAACTTATTAGGAAAAAATTCTCAACTTCTCAATGGGATTCAAATTACTCAAAAAAAATTAGTAAAAATGCCATTAGCAAATTAGGGATTAAAATTGTTAATTTATTTGATAAGTCTCTGGAAAAAATAATTCTAAAAAATATTGATTATGAACGAATTCTTCCTTCATTTAACCCTGATATTGTATTGCTGGATAATACCGCATCCAAGACGAACATTAATACTTGTTTCTTATTTGATTATCTCAGAGAAAACAGTAAAAAAGTAATTCTGTTGCCTCATGCTCCACACCACGGAAGGGAGACAGCATTTCATCCATATAATTCCGAAGATACACTTCCAGATTTTTGCGAGGTATGGATCCCTTTCATTCATGAAAAACCCTGGAGAATGATGCCTGAACAAAAGTCAAAATTTCATTATATTGGATATCCTGGTCTAGATTCAGAATGGATAGTATTTATTAAAAAACGAAATCATGTGAAAAAAACCAGTCATAATAATAAACAAGATTCAAAGGCACTCAAATGCCTATTTGTAGTGCGAAGATTCATTGAAGAAGGACAAAAAAGAACGGTCAAAGATAATGATTTCGTATACGACTATGAGGAATTTAAACACTATGTGGATCTGCTAGGAGAAGCTATTAAGGGATCAAAAAAAGATGTAAAGATAATCATCAAACCCCATCCCTCTACCGATTATTTATCCCTAAAAAGAGTTTTTGATAATTCTGAGATCGATGACTGGGAAATATCTAATGAACCGATATATGCTCTGCTTAACGAGATAGATTTTATTGTATCATTATATTCAACAGTCTTTTTTATACCCTCAATAAGCGGCATTCCCGTAATCGTATTGAACACATCTACCCAATCGCTTGTAAACAAGTGGGATAAGATGAAGAACCTATATACTGGATTCAGTCACTATCTAGAAAAATCGGAGGATATCAAAGAAGGATTCAATGACGTAATAAAAAGCATAGAAGCAAAAACCTCCATTGATGATTCGGAAGATCGGATACATCTACGCGAGTTTTATCCTGATGGTGCCATTGATAGGGCTTTGGATCGACTTGGGTTATAAACTTGTTTATTGATAATTTTTCTATACGATGAAAGAAAAACCATGTGTTTTGGCAATGATTCCCGCTCGCAGCGGTTCTAAGGGTGTGAGCGATAAGAATGTTCGTCCTATAGCTGGTAAGCCTTTGATTGCATACTCCATAGATCAGGCAAAGCAGTCAAAATATGTTGATAGGATAATTGTTAGCACAGACAGTAAGAGTTATGCAAAGATCGCAAGAGAGTATGGTGCTGAAACACCTTTCTTAAGGCCGATAGAGATTTCAAATGATGATTCAACCGATCTTGAGGCCTTTACTCATGCATTGAACTGGTTGAGGGATAACGAGGATTATTCCCCCGATATATGTGTCCAGCTTAGGCCGACTTCTCCAATAAGGAATGTCCAGGATATTGATAAAGCCGTTAAAATGCTTATTGTCGACTCAAGTATTGATTCTGTAAGGTCTGTTTCAAGCCCAGAAAAGACTCCATACAAAATGTGGTTCATGGATGAAGATGGATTTTTAAAACCAGTTATTAATACAGCGATCAAAGAAGCTTATAATCTACCGAGACAGTCATTACCTGAAACATATGTGCAGAATGCATGCATCGATGTTATGCGAACCTCTGTAATCCTTGAAAAGAAGTCAATGACAGGCGATAAGATAATCGGGCTATTGATGGATGAATACTATGACATAGACTCTGAAGAACATTTTAATTATACTGAGAAGAAGATAGTTAAGGACAAAGACAGGTCTGTGAAAAGGACGTTCTGCTTCGATATTGATGGAGTGATAGCTACATTCATCCCAGACCTGGACTATTCAAAGGCCGGGCCGATGAAGAAGAATATTCATGTAGTCAATAAGCTGTATTCAAAAGGACATAAGATAATATTGTTCACTGCTAGAGGCTCTTTAAGTGGCATAGGCTGGGAGAAGACAACGAAAAAACAGATGAAAGACTGGGGAGTAAAATACCATGAGCTATTATTCAAAAAGCCCGCTGCAGATTACTATATCGATGATAAAAACGCTTCAATTAAACAGATAAAGCACTTATATCTTGAAGACTAATCATATGACGGTGTTAAAGAAGATGAGTGAAATATTCGAGGATTTGTTTGTATTCGATATGGCTAACAACCATCAGGGAAGTGTCGAACACGGATTGAAGATAATAAATGGGATAGGGGACGTAGCTAGAAAGAATGAGATAAAAGCAGGATTAAAATTCCAATACAGGGATATGAATTCACTCATCCACCCTGACTACAAGAAACGCGAAGATGTGAAACATATACCTCGTTTTCTTGCGACAAGACTACTGCCAAATGACTATCAGACAATGGTCCACGCAGTCAAAGACAAGAGGATGATAAGCATATGCACCCCCTTTGATGAGGCTTCGGTACACCATTGCGTTGATCACGGAATAGAGATACTAAAAATCGCTAGCTGTAGTGCTGATGACTGGCCCCTGCTGGAGACTGTTGCTGATACGGGAAAACCTGTGATTGTGTCGACTGGTGGATTGAGCATATACGACATAGATAATATAGTAAGCTTCTTCACGCATAAGGACATAGAATTAGCACTAATGCATTGTATCGCAGTCTATCCGACACCAAACAAGATGGCGCAGATGAACTTTCTCACAAAAATGATAAAAAGATATCCCAATGTTCCTATCGGGTATTCAGGTCATGACAATCCTGAAAATTTGGATATAGTCAAGATTGCTGTGGCAAAAGGGGCGAAGATCCTTGAAAGACATGTAGGTTTCGAAACTGAAGAGATAAAATTAAACAAATACTCGATGACTCCTGGCCAATCAGATGAATGGATACAGGCAGCATTAGATGCGAAAAAGATCTGCGGTACCGGCAATGAAAGGAAGGCATCGAAGGCTGAGATAGATTCTTTATTGTCGCTTAAAAGGGGTGTATATGCTAAAAAACCGATAAAGAAGGGCAAGAAGCTGACTAAAAGCGATGTTTTCTTCTCTATGCCCTGCCAGGACGGTCAGACAACCAGTGGAGAATTCGGTAGAAAAAGAGCCACATATATCGCCTCTAATAACTACAAGAAAAACGAGGCGATAATCGAACACCGACAACCTGACACGATAAGCAATGTGAGGAGCATTGTACATGATGCCAAGGGAATGATATACGAGGCAGGTATAGTATTCGGCAATGATTTTGAGATAGAGTTATCACACCATTATGGGATAGAGAAATTCAGGCGCGTTGGAGCATTGATTGTAAACATCATCAACCGGGAATATTGCAAAAAACTAGTCGTACTACTCCCTGGCCAGAAGCATCCGAACCACCATCACAAGATCAAGGAAGAGACATTCCAATTGCTTTGGGGAGACATGCAGGTAATCATGAATGACCTTCCTATGAGCATGAAACCTGGGGATAAACTCCTTGTCGAACGTGGTGCATGGCATAGCTTCTCCAGCAAGAAAGGCGGGATATTCGAGGAGATATCAACAACACATGTCAAAGACGACTCATACTATGAGGACAAGAAGATCGCAGAACTAGATCCTATGCAGAGGAAGACAGTCCTGGAAAACTGGTAGCCATAGAAAATGGAACGTCTGAAGATAGCGATAACTTTACCCTATCTATTCACTGTACGTGACTTCCTATATACAAATGCCTGGGCTGAGATGTTAAAACACAGGGAACTAGACTTTTTCCTACTTTCAAGCGATGAAAAGATCGGTGAACTGATAAAAAAGAATAAAGCATCTAATATAAGATTTGTCGAATTTCCTAAACTGAAAGTCAAGATGCCAGGCATCATTGGATTCTTTGACTGGTTTATCTATAAAGTGTTCAGATTCATGGACAGCAAATACCTCTTTGACTCTCTCGGATACAGGTTTGCATCAATAAATAACCTTTCACACTACAATGTAAGAAAGAATTATTCTAAGTTCTGGCAGGAAAACTATAGGGAACTCACAGACTATCTTGGTGGTGAAACGGTCGGATTCCCACTGCCAAAAAGCAAGCTGATATTCTGGATTCTGTACTGGTTGAGGCATAGTTGGTTTAATCGGCCGATAAATGAGGATATAGGTTCAATTAAGGAGATTGATCCGGATCTTTTTGTGGTTGGCAGGGTGCACCATCAGCCTACACCGTATATAATGAATGTCCTTGACAAACTAGAAATCCCCACCATAGGCATTGTTTCTAGCTGGGATCATCCTACAACAAAAGGCCCTACCCCCAGGGGAATTCGTGAGTATATCGTGGCAAGCAAAAGGATGGTGGATGAGATGCGAGACCTTCACATGATCGATGAATCCCGGATACATCAAGTCGGGAAGATGCAGATGGATGTATACAAAGATGTGTCGGTGCTTATTGAAAGGAAGGAATTCCTTGGGCAGATTGGAGTACCAATTGAAAATAAGCTTATTACATTTGGAACGAATGCAACCGTGTTGAATCGACATGAAGTATCAATAGCAAAAAGGCTCGCAGAAGAGTTCAAAAAAGGATCATTCGGAAATGCAACTCTACTGATAAGAACCCATCCGCAAGACTACCAATGGAGAAAAGACTTTGGAATCCTAGATGACGGGGAGAATGTAATAGCACTAAAGGCAAGTTCGTTCGGAGACCAGGAACATGAGGATTCACTTGACGGCAGGAAAGACCAAATATTCCTGGCAAACCTGATGAAGCATTCCGACATAGTCATCCAAAGCAGGGGTTCACTCGCACTGGATGCCATAGCATTCGACACTCCAGTCATATCCCTCGCATTCGATGGTGACGACATACGCAATCCCAACGACTCATTTCTCAGGGAATATGAGTTCGAACACTACAAACCTCTTGTAACTGCTGAAGGGACCTGGATGGTTGGATCATATGACAAAATATTCAAAGCAATAAATAATTATCTTGAGGATCCTTCGATACACTCTGATGGTCGAAAGAAGATACTTGAAGATCATATAGCTCCATTGGATGGAAAAGCTTCTAAGAGACTC
>CAYREE010000082.1:0-10091 GCA_964423225.1 uncultured archaeon
TCTTCTTAACAGTCTTTTTCACAGCCTTCTTCTTTACTGATTTTTTAACCGGAGTTTTTTTACTTGCCAGTTTCATCACCTCTGAACATAATTAGACATAACTAAATAAATCATAACACACCCAAAGAAAAGAGTGTGGTTATAACCATAAGCAATGAAGTAAGGATCAATATGAGTATAGCTGTCCAAGAGATAACATTCATCCAAGGTGGATTAACATGCTCACCCATCAACCTACTGTCATTTATCAAAAGTATGATGGGAATCAATATGAACGGCAGTAAGATCCCATTAACAACCTGAGAAGTCACTATCAAGGGGATTAATGGTATGTCAGGTATCATTACAATAGCAACTGAGAATACAATTATTGCAATAAGTATTGTATAGAATTCTTTTGCCTCTGAATAACTCTTATTGACACCAGATTCCCATCCTAATGCCTCACACACATAAAATGCAGTCGAGATAGGAAGTATAAATGCCCCGAACAATGCAGCACCAAAAAGACCGACCGCAAACAATAAGAACGCGTATTGGCCTGCAAGAGGAAATAATGCCTGCGCAGCATCTGATGCAGAATTGACTTCGATACCATTAGTATAAAGTACTGTACCACACACAACAATGATGAAAAAACTAACCGTATCGGTTAGTATGCACCCTATGATAACTTCTGCCCTAGAATATACCATATCTTTCAATTGTAATCCCTTCTCAACAACAGAGGATTGCAGATAGAACTGCATCCATGGAGTAATCGTAGTCCCAATGACTCCGACAAGCAGTATGAGATAGGGTGCAGTAAATGATATCGAGGGTGTGACAGTCTCTTTAGCTATCATGCCCCAATCCGGATTAGCGATAAAACCCGTAATGATATATGATATATAGAAGAATATCATCAACAAGAAAAGTTTTTCAAGGGATTTATAGTTGAATTTTAATATAGCAAGTAATACGAAAAGCCCGCTTAAAGGTATTATCACGATTTTTTCTATCCCAAATAATTCTGAAGCAGCAGCGATCCCTGCAAACTCAGATACAGTCACAAAAAGGTTTGCAAAAAGCAGGCCTATCATGAGGAATAAGGTTATTTTTATACCGAAATTTTCACGGATCAAGTCTGCAAGACCTTTGCCGGTCACAACACCCATCCGGGCACACATCTCTTGGACGATGACTAATAGTATAGTGATGGGTATGATTGCCCACAACATACCATAACCAAATTGAGCTCCCGCAATTGAGTATGTTGTGATGCCTCCAGCATCGTTATCTACTGCAGCAGTTATTAATCCAGGGCCTATGACACTGAATAACAAGAGAAACCTGCAACTGCTAATCTTTTTTAGAAGTTCCATTCATACGCCTCGTGATTTTCATTGGCTTATATTTCTCCCGCTTCCAAGATTCTGGCATTATCTCTGTTAAAACATCATCTGCCTTCACGATCCCTGCGAGAATACCATCCTCCTTCACAACAGGCAGTACGAAAAGGTCGTATCTGGCCATTGCCTTTGCAATATCTTCTTTAGGCGTTGATAATTCAATGTGTATTACTTCAGTCTTCATTAGATCTGAAACTTTGATTTCAGGATTTGCAGTAAGCAGAGTCCTTGTGGGAAGTACTCCCATCAACCTTTGAGACGAGTCTGTAACATATATATGATAGCTAATATCCGATGAGAAAGCCAGTTTTCTTAGATGGTCTATAGTCTGTTGAGCAGTGTATTCTAAGGGTATTGAGACAAATAAGGTCTCCATTATTCCCCCCGCACTATCAGAGGGATAATCTAGGATATTCTTGATCTTGTTTGCAGTACCCTTTCGCATGAGGGATAGTATATAGTTGCGTTTATCATCAGCCATGAGACTTAGTATATCTGCTGATTCATCAACAGGAATGCCCTCAAGTAAATCGCCGACACGTTCAAGCTTCCAGTCCTTAAAAACTGATTCCTGTACTTCGGGCTCAGCATCAAGAAGGGTTTGGACTGCCTTGTTCTTATCAAGTGCTTTGAATATCAGTACTCGCTCCCTATGGGATAAATCTTCCATAACATCTGCGATATCCTCGGGATGCATGTCCCTTATCTTGGATTTTTGGATCTTAAGGTGTAGGTCGTGCCATTCTGGTTCTAATAACTCGACCGACTCCCACCGGATGATATTATCTGGTAGTCTTGCTGTTGCAGCACTTGAAATTTTTTTTAATCCAAGCCGGCTTAAAAAGCTCCTCTTTCCAACGGCAACAGCCATGACACACAACATATTCTTGACTTTGCCTAATAGAACGTCATTTACACGTACTATCTTGGCACCATTTACATCAACAACTTGTTTGTCGAGAATGTTTCCGACAAGCATATCCTCTTCCCTAGGGAAGAAATGGACTATCTTCTCAACTGGTTGATCAAGGTTTATAACAAGATCCTGATCGGATTTCATTGACTTGAACTCATTAACGTGTCTGAAGGGTATTTTCCGCTTGTATTTATCACTACCAGTATAGATTAGATGGGTTATCTCAGCATATTCTTCTCCATCACCAAATACTAGATCATATAGGCTACCCATAAGTTTCTTGTTAGAATCATAAACCCGCCTTTTTTTAAGATCGCTAAAATAGACCATCAGATATTGATAGGTCAGGCGTTCTATAAATATTTATAACCAATAGTTTTTCATGGAAAAAATCAGGGAAATCGTAATTTTAGTCATAATATTCATTTTTTTCTCACTGATTGTGACTTATCCATTAGTCCTAAAACTGGATGGGGTAACAAGTTTCAAGGACTCACGAATGTATATGTGGAGT
This sequence comes from uncultured archaeon, assembly GCA_964423225.1. Taxonomy (GTDB): domain Archaea; phylum Altiarchaeota; class Altiarchaeia; order IMC4; family SCGC-AAA252-I15; genus CAYREE01. The sequence goes on from CAYREE010000082.1 coordinate 2,822, forward strand.
ATCTGGTGGTTCAAACATAAGACAGTTGATAGACTAGAAAATCCATTTTATACGAATCATATCTGCCATCCAAATCAGATAAGCCTATATTTCCAGAATCGTTCACCACTACTTATGATACTAACAATCCCCCTAACATACTTCCTTACTGTAGAGGTAATCTACAACCTATTAGTAATCCTCTCATTCATACTAACAGCATTTGGAACCTGCATGTTAAGCCAATATTTAACAAAAAGTCGTGAAGCAGGCATTGTCAGCGGCATCCTCTTTGCACTCTCCCCGATAAGATATCACTGGATAAGCCTGGGATGGATCAACGCACTTAGCATCCAATGGACGCCAATCTACTTATATTTTCTTCTAAAATCGATCCAGGAGAACAAGTTGAAGGATAAGATCCTAGCAGGATTATTCCTAGCGTTCACAGCATTGACATTTTATGAACACTTGTTGTATTGCGGAATATTGACTATATTAATTATTGCATACACCCTACTTGTAACCAAACCAGGATCGACCAGAAGATTGCTAACAGACACTGCTTTGATATTCACTGTTTTTTTCATCATATCATCACCAGTCATCATCCCATCGATCATTGAATCGATCCCACCAAGCTATGTTAATCCAACATTGAATGAAGTCATCGATGATTCAGCTGATGCATTCGGACTAATAGTACCTTCTCCAGAAAACATTATTTTTGGAGAATACACGTCAGGCATATATGATAAATTTAAATCAAAACAATTTTCAATGATCTCGTTTGCAGGATTTACAACCCTGTTCTTAGCCTTGATTGGAGTGCTACGCGCAGATAAGAAAGAGACAATGATCTGGTTAATAATCGCTGGATTGTTCTATCTACTCTCACTTGGACCAATCATACACTTTATAGGAGAGGACACTGGATTACCAGGCCCTTACGGACTTATGAGAAAAATCCCGTTTATGGGCATGATGAGATTCGTCAATAGGTTTACAATAGTAACACAGCTTTCTATCGCAATTCTTGCAGGATGGGGTTTCCTAGAGCTCAGTAAAAAGATCACCAGGAAAAAAACAAGTGTATTGATAGTGATCGTTTTTATCGCTGCTTTCGCGGAATCTTATTCTGTACCAGATTATACTGAGGGATTCAAAGACCTTCCAGCATATTCCCAGATGAAGGATTCTATGGGTAATGTCATCCATATCCCTTACAGGAGCAATGATGCAATGTATATCCAGGCGAAACACGGACTCCCAATAGTCAATTGCTTCTTAGTGAGAAAACCAATCCGATACAACCAGGAGAGGAAGAAGCTATTGAAGCTACAACCAGTAATCAATAACCTGAAACATCCTGAACGAACGAGTATGGAAGAATCCATGGAAGATAAAAAGATTCTTAACGAGTATGAGATACAATTCATAACCGTTGAAAAAGAATATTACAAGGGCGATGTCCAAGACCTTATAGATTATACATCATCAATGAACGCTAGGATAATCGGACAGGATGATGACCTCATCATCTTCAGTCTTGATTAGATTTGATTATCTTGTACTTCCACTTCCACTTAGTGTTTCCGATACACGATTTCAATTTTAAGTGAATCTTATCTCCCGTAGACATATCAACTCTTTCTTGAAAAGGTATAAAAATCTGCTTCCAATGAGTCTGTGGTTCTTCAGGAGAAGTGGAGAGAACAACATTATCACTAAGCCATGCATTAAAATACATCAGACAACCTGTAAAAACACCAGGCTTGCTGATAATAAATTCCGTTTCCACATCAATATGCTTCGGTGGATCATTCATATCGATCGAATATACGATTTTATCCTCTGCTAATCTTTTCGTTCCCGGACCAGAATCAAAATTCCTTAACTTATCTGGGACTTTCTGTACAATAGAATAATCTATCCCATGCATATCCTTCCAGAAACCCAATCCAACTTCTGATGTCTCAACAGGAGATATTACTATCTCAACCTTATGAGGGATTATCTTGCCATCTTTTTTTAGAAAACGTTTTGCCATCCTGATCTTCTCCATCATCCCTTCATCAACTATCTCCATCCCTAGAAGCTCAGATACTATACAATCAACTTTTGGAATTGACAGATCCCGTATATCATTGCGTAAAAACTCTATCTGTGTAATACCCTTCTTCTTTGCAGATCTTCTGCCCACATCAATGATCTTCGCTGAATCTACGGAATATACTCGTTCAGCACCCGCGTCTAATGCAAAAAAAGACAGTACTCCAGTACCCGTTCCAAGATCAAGTACCATATCTCCCTTGTTCACCGCATCTGATATCCCCTTCTTAAACACGGTAAGTCTGACCTCATCCATCAATAAAGTACGATGAACATCAAGACTATTCCAAAAATATTGTGATCCAGTTCCGCTTAGAAAACGCACGGTAATTACTTCATCAAAGAAAGTCGAAACATCACTCACCCATAGAACAAAATCCCTATATGAAAGCCTGATTAAACCCTTAATCTTTGAAAATAGCTTGTATATGATGATATCACCAGTATTTAGATTACAACGACCATATCAGGCCCATTATCTATCTCCTTAACATTTAATCTGATTGTCTCCTTGCTTGATGTCGGGATCACTCGACCAACATAGTCGGCCTGAATTGGATATTCTCTATGTCCCCTGTCAATCAATACGCATATGCGAATGCTTTGCGGACGACCGTATTCCATAAGAGCGTCCATAGCAGCCCTCATGGTTCGCCCAGTATATATAACGTCATCAACTAGTATCACGTCTTTTTTATCGATATTAGAGGGTATGTCTGTCTCATTTACTCCGTTATAATCCAGGTCATCTCGAAACGGTCTAGTATCTATTTGTCCTAGTTCTGGTTTATATCCAATTACCCTATTTATCTCTGTTATCAATCGTTTTGCAATGATTACTCCCCTAGTCCTGACACCGATTATTTCAGTTGACTTAATCTTTTCTTGTTTTAATATGATTGTATTTGCTAGATCCTTGATGCAATCGTTTATCTCTTGATCATTCATCAGGATTGATTTTTCTTTTTTAGTCATTTTTCGCTCTTTTTATCATATGTCTAATCGTATCGACTGCTTTAAGTGAGTCTTTTTTCTCAACGATGATGAAGGTATTATCATAGCTTGAAGTGACTTCAACAACATTGATATCACTACCGCTTAGGGATGCCATTATTTGAGCTATTATCCCGGGAGTTTGTACTATTTCCTTTGGACTAGTTATTATTATAGCTGATAACTCTTTAATCTCTTGGATTACATCCTCTTTTTTTATCGTGATTTTTTTAAGGTCCTCTTCACCAACCAGTATGGTTGTAACGCCGATCCCTTGTATCTTAACATGGAATCCTCGAGTCACTTCAAAAAGGGAATTATATCCTGGATCATCTACGATAGTATCAGGTTGCAGGTATAAGAGGACTATATCATCTCTGAACTGTAGTCTGCTTGTGGAGAATATCTCCTTATATGATCCTGAAACCTCCTTGTTTTTAATCTTCGATGATAAACGTTGGATACTAACAGCAATTGTTGATACGCGTGGATTATGACCGCATCGAACCGCCACCTCATTTTGGATACGCCGAGCAAGAGAATGATTGTTCACAATGCCCATTGCCAGGGCCTCATACAGTCTAGGATCACCCTTTACTACCTCCTCCACAATGTCTGAAATATGTTTCATTTGTATTAAATATAACAGTATATTATATTTTGTTTTATTTAAAACAAATATTTTTATTATTGTATTAGCTTATTGATAGTATACAATAAATACCATAACCATGGGGTGGAAAATGACAGAAAACAAACAAGCAAACGAACTAATAACCATAATCAACGATACTCCAGTACCCAATGTAAAAAAAACCTGCCTAGCATATTCTGGAGGCCTTGATTCCGCATTGGGAGTAGAATTACTAAGGAGAAAATACGATGTTGACGAGATAGTCGCGATCACACTAGATGTTGGCCAAGGAGAGGATGAGATAATAGAGGGGGAGAAGAAGGCTAAATCGCTTGGTATCAAACCAATACTCATAGATAAACGTGAAGAATTCACCGAAGTATGGCTTGCCAAAGCCATCAAGGCAAACAGTAATTATAATGGCTACCCAGTCTCAACATCAATGACCCGACAGCTCGTTGCACGAGTAGTCGCAGAAGAAGCGGTAAAAGCCGGATGCGACTCCATTATGGAAGGATCAAGTGGTAAAGGTAATGATCAATACCGGATGCATAATGTATTCAGCCTCTTTGCACCAGACCTCGAAGTCTTACAACCAGTAAGAGATTTCGACCTCACCCGACTGGACGAGGAAGTATTATGCAAAGAATGGGGAGTCCCAATAACAGAAAAGTTAACAGGAGGAGATGATAAGACCATGTGGTGCAGGTCGATAGCATCAGGAGCAGTCGACCTCAACCAAGATCTACCAGACGACATATGGCTTTGGCTAGTCCCTCCAGAAAAAGCACAGGATAAACCAGAAGTCATTGACATTGAATTCCAGGAAGGAATACCAATATCATTGAATGGTAAAAAAATGCAGTTATCAAAACTTGTTCCAGAACTAAACACTATTGCAGGAAGAAATGGTATAGGTAAGATAGACATGTTCGAAGACGGGATAATGGATATGAAAAGCAGAGAAATATACGAGGCTCCCGCTGCCCACACCATCCTAAAGCTACACAAAGACTTGGAACACTGGTGTCTGACAAAAGACGAGATCCAGTTCAAGAAGATGGTCGATGCACGATGGGGATACATGGTCTACCATGGAGAATGGTATCATCCATTAAAAGAAGACCTGGATGCATTCATACACCAAAGCCAGCTTGCAGTAAACGGTAAATACACCGTCAAACTGTACAAAGGAAATATAGACATAATTTCAAGAAAGTCAGAAACAGGACTTTTCAACCAGGAGATGAGGTCAATAAAAAGCAAGGGCTTTGACCAAAGATGGTGTGCAGGTGCTGCAAAAATCAAGAGCCTACCCTGGAAGATATTATCAAAAGCCGGACGTATCACCCAACCTAGAGCAGCAATACTTGGAAAAAAAGATGTGAAGAAAACCAGTGTGAAAAAACAGTGAGGAATCAGATTAAAGGACTATAACAACAGTTCTTTATACAATATAACCAAATATCATAACTTGCGAGGATTCAAGATGAAAAAACCCGATAAACTATGGGGTGGACGGTTCAAAAAGAACCATACCGAGAAGGTAGAGGACTTCTTAGAGAGCCTAGAGGTCGATAAAGAAATGGTACTCGAAGACATCTGGGGTAGTCAAGCCCATGCCATCATGCTTGCTAAACAGGAGATTATAACAGACAAAGACCTGAAAAAAATACTCTATTGGCTCGAGAAGGCTAAGAAAGACTATCTTAATGGAAAATTCATCTTGAAGAAAGAGAATGAAGACGTCCACATGAATGTTGAAAAATACCTGATCAACGGAGCCGGAGACGAATATGGTGGAAAACTCCATACAGCACGAAGCCGAAACGACCAAGTACTAGTGGATGCCAAAATACATATCCGTTACAAGATACTCCAGATAAAAAAGAAGATCATAGGACTGCAGAAAGTATTCCTAAAAATAGCATCTGAGAATATAGAGACGCCAGTCCCAGGCTATACACATACACAAGACGCACAACCAATCACACTAGGTTTTTGGGCCACCGCATATGTCAGCCTATTAATGCGTGACCTCACCCGATTAGACAATGCTTATCAGACTGTTGATATGAATCCACTTGGCTCATGCGCGCTTGCAGGAACTTCCTTCAATACAGATCGAATGATCACAACAAAACTTCTAGGATTCAGCAAAGTACACCGTCATTCATTAGACATTATTAGTACACGAGATTTCATAGCAGAAACACTATGCGCATTAACCATCCTCATGAGCAACTTAAGCAAACTAGCCGAAGAAATAGTATATTGGAGCACATATGAATTCGGCATATTGGAACTAGACGACGGATATACCGCTGGAAGCAGCATAATGCCCCAGAAGAAGAATCCTTGCATTGCAGAGCTGACACGCGGCCGAACCGGAAGAATTTACGGCTCACTAATGCAATTTCTAACAATGATGAAGGGCATACCAATGGGGTATAACCGTGACTTGCAAGAAGACAAACCCCCATTATGGAATGCTTTCAACGTCATCAATGACACATTAGAAGTGACGAGCGGATTGATAAAAACTATGAAGATTAACAAGGATCGGCTTGCCGAGCTCGCAGGAGCTAATTTCACGACTGCGACAGAGCTTGCAAACCATCTTGTACGCGAACACGGAATAAGCTTCCGAAAATGCCATCAGATTGTAGGAGATCTCGTGGGAAAACTACACCGGTCAGGAAAAACATTCATGGATTTTGACGAAGTAGAACAGATACTGAAAAAACATGACGTATCCATATCATACAATGAGATGCGAGTGATATTCGATCCAAAAAAAACAATACATACATACAAAAGCCTTGGAAGCACATCACCCAAGGAAGTATCATCTATGATAAAAGAGTTCAAGAAAGAAATTATGAAAAATGAGAAAAAGATAAAGAAACAAGAGGGCAAGATAAAAAAAGCACATGACCTTACAGAAAAAATCGTGTCCTTAATACTCGATGGAAAACCATTAGATAAACAACGCATATGAAAAAAAGGTGTTATTATGAAGGTAATATTAGCATATTCAGGAGGATTAGATACGAGCGTCTGCATCAAATGGCTACAAGACAAATATAATGCAAAAGTCATAACACTAACACTAGAACTCGGACAAGAAATCGAAAACCTGAAGGAGATAGAAGAAAAAGCAAAAAAACTAGGAGCAATAAAGACATACAGCATTGACGCCCGACGAGAATTCGTAAAAGACTATATCAATCCAGCCATCAAAGCCAATGCACTATACGAGGGCAAATACCCTATAAGTACGGCGATAGGACGGCCCTTAATCGCGAAAAAACTAGTGGAAATCGCTGAAAAAGAAAATGCAGATGCAGTAGCCCACGGATCCACTGGAAAAGGAAACGACCAGGTACGATTCGATGTCGCAGTACAAGCACTCAATCCCAATCTTAAAGTAATTGCTCCAGTCCGGGAGTGGCCGATGAGCCGAGATGAACAGATAAAATATGCGAAGAAACATAAGATACCCATACCAGTCACAAAGAAAGATCCATACAGCTATGACATTAACATTTG
>CAYREE010000083.1:0-10052 GCA_964423225.1 uncultured archaeon
TGTAGTGCATTCATCAAAGGCGAACAGATAGATGTTGGATTTTCAGACTCGAAAAAAATAGTGAGATATAATGGCGATGCAATAGACATAGGCATAATAAAAAAGGGATTACTCAAACGAAAGACTAGTTGATGACATTACATTCCCTGCTTAGTATCACAGCCTCCTGCTCGCTAAGACTCTTAAAATTAACGGGTATTAGAATCTTTGATTGTTTCTCACTAACAAGATCCCGTAAATGCTGTATGAAACTAAGTGTGGGTTTAAAACCATCGTTTGACACCAAGTATTCAAGTCCATCAATCAAGATGCATGTGCCATCTGCACTCGAAGTGAACCCACTAATCGTAATCGAGATATCAGACAATCCATAAACAGTATTCAATCCTTCATGATCCTTGACATCTGAAAGCCAGTAGAACACAGTATTTTTCAACTCGTATAATTCCTCAAGCTGCCGTGGATTTGTACGGGATATAACTAGCCCGTGACAACCACTCTCTAATGAACTACTGAGGATATTAATAGATTTTTGGGGTATGACACCTTCAACAAGGATATTTTCCTCGTTAACAAGATATATAAAACCTGGCTTCAATGGCACATTCGACAAGTCAATGACCGAAGCACCATGCATTATAGACCGTTCCCTGGAGAACAATGCTCCACGCTCTGCCTTAACAAGATCCAACTCCTGCATAATAGACTCTCGTTCATGCTCTATGCGAACCTCTAACGCCTCAAGTTTACGTTCAGCCTCAATGATCTTGTTCAACTCTTTCTTAGACTTTAACTCCTTTGATACTACGACCTCCTCTTCCGCCTCTAATTCTTTCTGTTGTTCAAACAGGCTTTTCTCCTGATCCCATACCATCTCACTTTCACTGATAATCTTTTCTAACTCCCCCCTATATTCAGCTTCCTGAGCCTTCAATGCCTTATAACTGTCAGAATCATAGGATAAACCTTCTACTTCAGCCCGATGCTCATCAGAGATAATATCTTTTATCCCATCTTCTTTAGCAGCCTTTTTCCTTAATAACCTACCCTCATAGTCAGCAAGCTTCTTCTCAAGTTTAGAGATAGTATCCTGCCTCGACTGCAACCGCTTCTCAAGCAATGCTCTTCCTCCTTCTTCATCTTATACTCATTGTGTTTGAAGGATGATTGTTGTTTCCTCAATCCAAGGATCTTCTTATCCAGTTCACGACGCTTTGCTTCAAGACCATCAGCCTTCCGGTCTAAAACCTGCATATTAGCTTCAAGCATCAAGACATCATCATAAGGAATCATCTTTGTTCCAGAAAGCCTCTTTTCAAGAGTCTTTCTCTCAGCATCTAAACTCTTCTCCTCCTCAAGAAGCAGTGACTCCTCGATACGAATGTCCTGAGCCCTCCTCTCAATCTCCTTACGCTCGAAAACAAGATCCTTTCTCCGCTTGACAATAGACTCTCGTCTAAACTTGATCCTCTTAACCCATTCCTCGAATAATTCCTTATTAAAATCCATCTCACTCCATGAATCAATCGTTTTTAAATATTCCTATAACCGTCATAATAGCCAATATAACAATACCAATCTGAATAGGAAGATGATTAACTGCTAACGTATCGCTTACCCAAGGGACACCATAAATATAGGCCAGATATAAGAGGATTAAAGCCACACCACCATCAATCGCATTGCCGATAAGACCCATGTTAAATAGATAAAAAATAGCCAAATAAATACAGAAACATTAATAATCCGGTTTTTTTGTCTTTGCCACCGGTTTTACACCCATTGCCTTATAGACTACATGGTATAATATCAAGACTATCCATAAACCTATGGAGAATTGCATTCCAATAAAGAAACTATAAATGCTAAGACCAGCCAAAACGAATATAATCAGTCCAACAACAATAGAAATGAGAAAAGTCCGTTTAATAACCCGTTTCAAACCATTCATAACAAATAAAAAATGGTTCCAACAGAATATAAATAAAGCATTCGATAAAGATATACCCCACTCAACATACGGGCCCGTAGGGTAGTCTGGACATCCTGGGGGACTTCGGAGAACTTTTAGTAAAAGTTCACAAAAAGGGACCATCTTCGGCTAGTACCTCGATGGCCCGGTGACAAGAGAAAAACATGGTTCGAGGAGATCCCCTGACCTGGGTTCGAATCCCAGCGGGTCCGTCGGCCGAGTTTCCGGCCGGGAAAGGAGCAGCATGCGCTAACGCTTAGCTATCCTGTGACATGACAAAAGATATGGAATTGGTTTAGATTTCCAGTGGGAATATTAATCCATCGTCTTTTGTTGGAACCGAGATTCCTTCTATGAATTTGTCTTTGAATGATCTAATTGAAAATGTTATCTTGTCTGCAATACAGTCATTGCATACTATTTCTGGTTGCGTTGATATTTTCTTGAAATTTGGAGCCCAAGGATTAGACTCCCATTCGAATGTCCCTTTGGCAAAATATGCTATATTCGCAGTTTTTCCGCATTTATTGCAGTTTCCATTGATTCCATTTAGCCAGTTTTCTACACGTGAATGGATCTCATTAATGTATTTATCGCCAGACATTTTTTCTAATGGAGAATAGGAATAGATGAATGATCCGCGCTTATCCTCGAGGTCGGGATAAAAGACGACAAGCTTTCCCTTGAAATTGATGAAATATTTCTTGAATTCTTCAACCATGTGTTCCCTACAAAAAGGCTTTGAGTTTACTCCCCACTCCACCCCCAATTTATTCTTTACATCATAGCAGATTTTTTCTCCCATACTCTTTTTTCCGCAGACCGTACACTTCTTCCCTTCCAGTTTCGCATTTATAAACTTGTAGAACAGCCATAGGAAACCATAGACAACGACCATGGTTTTATTGAAGTTCGGGCTGAAAGTATACCATGGATCGCCTGGAGCCAATGTACTTTTTCCAGAGATAATAAATGCTAAGACTGCTGTGATCGCCAAAGAGGCGGATATACCAATAAATATCTGGAAAAAATCGATCCCTCCGATATTGTTCTTTCTTAAACCTTGAAGTGATACAGAAGAATCCATATTAAATTGTTATAATCCATCATTACATGGACATATAAAAAAGATATGAATAAAAGAAGAAAAACCTTTTAAGATGGATTATTCAAAACAGACTTCTGAACCTTTGCTTTGAGTATTCACTTCTTCGTCAGCATATACAATATTACCATTAACTATCGTTGTTTCAGGCCATCCTTGTAGTTCCCAGCCTGTGTAGGGTGACCATCCGCATTTTGTATATAGTTTTTCGACTTTCTTTTTCTTTTTCATGTCAACGACAACCAGGTCCGCATCATATCCAACCTTGATGATTCCCTTATTTTTGATTCCGAATATCTTGCATGGATTATCACAGCATATTTTCACCATTCTTCCAAGGCTTAATCTATCCTTATTTACAGCATCAAGCATTAGGGGTAGAGTAGTCTCAACTCCGGGAATACCATATGTGGTAGTAGATTCTTTTTCTGATATGAGATGTGGGGCATGGTCTGATCCTATCGTATCTATTAATCCCCAGTCTAATGCTTTCCATAAAGCACTTCTGTCAGCCTCTGTATTAAGAGATGGTTTAACCTCTAAGAGTGGATCATCGGTTTTTGAAAGTAGTAGGTGATGCGGGGTAACTTCAATACTGATATTCTCACTTTTATTCTCTCTAAGCCATTCTAATTCGCTAGCCATGCTAATATGAGCCAGATGCAGTTTTTTCCCCGTCTTTTCAGCAAGCGCTACAGCAGTCTCAACTGTCTTTCCTTCTGCATGAACCATGACCATCCGGGATGCTTCAAATGCATTCTCAAGCTGTTCTAGGTCGTCAACCTTCATATCTCCTGTCGAATCATTTAGAAATATTTTAGTGGAAGCGATATTCTCTGCCTCTTTAATCTCATCCAGATTACTTTCAGACAATCCGATGTGAAAACCATAGTTTACAATTGATTTTTCAGAATACTCTCTTCGTTTTTCATCCAAGTCAGTTAGGGTGAGTGTCTGAGGGAAAGTATTAGGCATATCAAGGATCGTTGTTACTCCGCCTGCAGCCGCAGCCTGTGATCCAGTCCTCACATCTTCTTTATGCGTAAAACCAGGATACCGCATATGAACATGCGTATCAACCAGCCCGGGCAACACAATTTTCTCAGAGCAATCAATGGCCCTGCAATCACTCCCATAAACATCATTATCCAAGGATGCTATCTTTCCATCAGATATGAGAATATTTGTTTTTTCAATATGTCCGTCAACAAATGCCTGGCAGTTTTTTAGCAATAATTTTTCTTTCAATTTTGCCCGAACTCCTTAGACTATTTTTATATCTTCGCCAGTAATCGACCGTTCGCAATATATGCACCTCATCTTGAGGGGATGTTTTTCCTCTACATTAAAGCTTGTCTTCACTGGTTCATGGTTTGTAATACAATTAGGGTTAGTGCACTTGACAATGGATTCGACTTTTTCCGGAACATTAACATGGAATTTTTCCTCTACCTTGTAGTTTCGGATTATATTTACAGTGGCCTTTGGAGCGAGCACTGAGATTTTATTAATCTCATCGTCGGTGAGTATCCGGTGGGACATTTTTATCATACCCTTCTTACCCATCTTCTTGCTCTTTAGATTTAATGCAACAGTGATGTTATGCTCGAATTCTTGGGGATTGATTATCCGTATGATCTTGAAGGTCTGTCTGCTTGGAATATGGTCTATTACGGTTCCTGTCTCTATCGCATGTATCATTATCTGTGTTTTATCCGTCATCCTATAGCACCCCCGATACAAGGGCTATGATAGCCTGTCTGACTGGAACACCGTTTCCTGCCTGTCTGAAATAGGCTGCATTCGGTGTGTCATCAAGGTCTTGGGCAATTTCATCGACTCGTGGAAGCGGATGTAATATCCTAACATCTTTCCTTGCTGAATCGAGTGTTGACAAGTCTATCTGGAAGCATCCCTTGAGCTTGTTGTATTCGACGGGGTCTGGAAATCGTTCCTTCTGTATACGTGTCATATAGATTATATCCAAGTCCCCGATTATCTCTGACAGATCCTGATGTTCACTATAATGGATTTTTTTACGGTCTAGAATATCAAGGTATCCTTTCGACATGCTTAATGCTTTTGGCGAGATGAAATACATTTTGGTTTTAAAATGGCTCATTGCAATGCATAATGAATGTACTGTCCTACCATATTTCAAATCCCCTATGAATCCAACGTTGAGTCCATCAAGAGTTCCTTTCTCCTTTAGAATTGTATATAAGTCGATTAATGTCTGTGTTGGATGTTGGTTTGACCCGTCTCCAGCATTTATCACAGGCTTGGAGCTTGCCATTGCCGAATGTCTTGGTGCGCCTTCGATCCTGTGCCTTTGTACGATTATGTCTGAATATTGTTCTATCATTTTTATCGTATCCCAGATAGTCTCTCCTTTTGAAGCAGATGTGATCGACTCATCTTCAAATCCTAAGACATTACCCCCCATCCGCTCCATAGCAGATGTGAAGCTTAGTCTAGTCCGTGTCGATGGTTCATAGAACATAGTGGCTAGAATCTTTCCCTTCATCAAATCAGGCCTTGGATTCTCTTCTAAGTCTTTAGCAGTAGTTAATATCTTTAATATATCTTCTTTTGACAGGTCGTTTATTGAAATAATATCCTTACCAAACAAGTCTGATTCACTCATCCAATATAAATTAGATAAGAAACTATAAAAGAGCCTTAGATGACTCTATAACGGCTTAAAAACGGATATCCTGATCTTGTAGGAAATAAGAGATGCTAATCATTCATTTGTTCGGCTAAATGTTTCTTAACCGGATATCCTTTTAATTTGACGTCATATTTCCTTTCGATCCTGTGATAGTATAGCCAGAGCCCGAATGTGAATCCTGACATGACTGTGAGAAGTGCGATGAATCCAGTGAGAGATGGCATCATCGAATTAATACCCGGAGTAATACTTGATCCAATCACAATAACATACAACCATTTTGGAGGATTTATCAACATCTTATCACGTGAACCATCAAAACCACGAGGCACATTAATGTCTATTGAATCTCCTTTCAACTGATTGTTGTTCAAATAATCACCCAATCTCCTCGAACAAGAAACATATGTTATAAGAATAGTAGTGAAAAAAAGTGGTGGAAATGAAGTAATATAAAACAGGTTAATATCATCCAATAAAATAGAAATAATAATTACAAACATTAAGCCAATACTCATTCTTAACCAGACATAATGGAATGGTTTGGCTTCATCCTCGTGTTCTACTCCAGTCGTATCATATAAAAAACGGATATTCTTCTCCCTCATGTTAAATGATAAAAATAGGTTTTATATCAAAAAAAACAAGATTATAATAGATCAGAGATTTGGTGGTTGGATTGATTGACACTACAGCGATAATAGAATATATATACTCTATACCGTCAGGAATATTGTCAGGTGACGTGTTCGCAGTCTCAACAGTATTGATAGGATTCTACTTGATCGTATTATTCATAAACAAGCTGACAGGCCTGATCATATTCATATTGAAAAAAGTATTCCTGCTTACTATTGTTTCTCTAGCATTCTTCAAGTTCGTTGAAGGCTTTGTCATCAGAGTTGGTACTGAAGGATTGACACAAGATGTTGTTTTGTTTGGCGCGGCTGGTTTTATCGCAGGATTTATCGCATTCATGATCTCGTTATATGCTGCATTCACTTCGCTAAAGACATTGAAGAAGTCCAAGGAAGAATGCGAGTGTCTTGAAGACGATAAGAAAGAGCAGGCGTCCCAAGAGAAGATTGCTGACGATGATAAAGTGCCGGCCCCAACCACTCCTGGAGTATCACTTACTGGCAGGGAGAGGATACAAGGGTTATTCTCATTGAATAATATCAAGAATGATAAGGCACTGGGCGCAGTTTTGACATATCTTGTGATTGCCGAGTTCGGAGTTTTCTCATCCAAGACAATATCCGCGCCAACCGCAGACGTAGGTATGGGATTCTTCCTCACATTCCTTGTAGCAGCGACAATATTCGTGTATCAAAGCTATAAGGATTATATTACTGGATTAAAGCATCTTGCTATAGCCGTCATCGTCGGCGTTGTATTATCAATACTATTAGGTCATTACTGGGGCAACTACCCATTGGAAAGTCTTTTATCAAAAGAGTATTTCGCCTCTGACTCGCTTGTAGCATTAGTCACAGGATTATCAGTCAGCTTGTTCATGGGAAGCAAAGACTAGCCTAGTCTTTCTCCTTCCTCTTTCCCAAAAGCCAGTCGAATTTACCCCTTAGATCCATCAATGATGAATTTCCGAAACCAATCGTCCTTTGAATGCTTCCATCAGGTTCGGGAGACTCACTTCTTTCCAGCGACCTGCGTGCCATGATGGCTTTAAGCTCATCAGCCTCCCTGTAGGGAACTTTCCTAACCGCACCATCAATAAAAGTGTCCATCGTCGAACTAGCTAATCCTACATTCAATGGTTTCGGATGTTGGGCTGCATCCATAGCATCGAATTCTCCTGAACTATTCTCATAGACAGCGAATCCGTGGTTACCATGCCTCACATAATACACTTTACCCTTCAGTATCCCTCGTTTAATCGCTGCCTCAAGAACTGTGGCTATCACCAGTCCCATATGCCTGCAACATCCCTCGTTCTTACGTAAAGCCTCACCAATCATGATCTCTTCCTCAGCTTCAAATGCATTGGGATTATACGCGATTTTCCTGGCCTTGGCATGTAATTTACGCAACAATCCCTTTTTTTCTATCCCCGTTGGCTCATAATCATCAGACGTAATATTGGATTCTTTAAATACTTGGTCGATCAAACCAGTCATATACTGGTCTTCAGGCAGGTTAACAATTATCCTCTCTCTTGAACCTTCTCTAGAAGTATTTATTCCACCATCTATCACGTGTCCATATGGACCCCATAACTGGCCTATCTGATGCATATTCTGAGCGTGTCTCGGCGGTAATGGTGGTGGTAGACTCTTCTTAGGCGCTAATGCAGGTAATTTTAGTTCTTCAGAAAGATCTAATGGATCATCCACTACACATAAAAATGGATCGTCATCTACAACAATATCTTCTCCCATACCAAATAAAGAGCGTTGATAGTATCTCCCAACTCGATCATCAGCTAGCCTTAATGCTTCTACCTTTGACCTGACTCTTTTAATATCAAGATTACCAGCCTTTTTCCCACAATCTGGAGACCAGTTACAATCCACTGCATATCTTCGTTCAGCATCCATAGCGTAAACATCACCGATGACTCCACGTCGTTCATATACATCCCAACGTTTCTGCTCAACAGAGTTAAGTATACCATTTGCGGTTTTCATCACATCATCCAGATACTGGCTTCCAACATACTTATCTGCAGCAGCCAACGCATCCCTCATAGAATTACCAGAAAACACACAGTTGAGACCATCCTTGACAGTAGTTTCTGGAGTCCATCTTAGAACAAGGAAATCCACTGGATGATCAACTGGCTTATCCCGCATATCGATGACAGCACCAACCTTGCAATAAGCTTCGAATCTCCTGGCCTCTTCTAAGGTAAGTGCTGGGCCCAAACCATCCGCCATCGTCCGATCAGGACGTGGTAGATTACGCCGATTAGGGCCTTGTGGCTGTTCTACTGCCATTATTAATTATCGGGAGCTCTAAGAATAAGTATATATATAAAGAGTATCCAATCCGTTTTTCCTTGGTTTATTTAGATAACGCCTGCAAGGAAATATCCTACACCAACGCCAACCAAAAAGAGTATCAGAGTATTTAGTTCGATTTTCATTTGATATTTATTTAATTCATTTGTTATAAAAATGGTTTTTCCTTACTCCATCCATCATAGACTAATAGACCTCGTACCAAGCCGTCAACAGATAAAAATAAAATACCATGTCCATCATTTTTTATCTTATCGATAAGCCTCTCTTCAATATTGTGATAATCCATGGCATACCGCTTCATGTATTCTTCACTACTTAATACTATCTCTCTCAACCCGATTTTTCCTCTAAGCCCTTTGGCTTCAATGTTTTGAAACCCGTTCACATCAAGGACTGCAAGATTATGCGTTCTCGCCTTTGAAACAAGCATGTTAGAAAGAGGATTGCTAAATTGGTTGGCCAGGCTCACTGTGAAGACTAGCAATTCTAATTCTGAATAAATATCAAGTATTATAATCTCAACTATCCTGGGAGAATTCTCAACATTCATTCATGTTCCTCGGTATGAGAATCTGAATGATGGTCTGAATGAGAGGGAGGATGAGATAAGGGCGGATGGGGAACATGATGTTCTTCAAAGATTGGTGAGATAGAATGTATCTGAGCAAATACTACAATGACTCCGATAAAAAAACCGATACCCACTACTGCTAGCATCAAGTCTGGGAACTCCATGTATTGCATCAAAATCCAGATGAGGGATAAGATCGCCAAGGATATTATGAAACTAAATGCATCATTCATAAAAAAAATATATGAGTTAAGGATTATATTAAGGAGAATAATCCAACAGCAATAGAATACCTAACAATTTTTGCAATAAAAACAGTGATCAAGAATTTCTTCCAATCCATCCTAGTAACACCCAATACTATTGCAAGAGGATCAACAGGCAAAGGTATTGGCCAGGCAAACAATATGAAAACTCCGTAAAAACCGTATTTGTCAGCGTATTCCTTAGCTTTAATTATTCCTCTACTCTCGCTTTTATGAGCGATCTTAATACCATAATATCCGATCAGATAATTTATATAAGTGCCGATAACAGCCCCTAAAGATGCATAAAAGACTACTTGTAATCCGCTCATCCCTGCCTTCATAAGCGGGATGAAAACAAGTTCTATGATAAATGGGAAAAATATTGTGGATGCCAATGTAGAGGATAATAGAAGTCCGATAGGACCATATGACATGACTAGGCCATTGACATTCTCTATCGATAAAAAGTATAATGAATCTAGCATGATAGTTAATAGA
>CAYREE010000084.1:0-9843 GCA_964423225.1 uncultured archaeon
CCAGTAATTGCGGGCCTCCAAGGATGAATGGTGTTAGGAAACATATGCTTGAATAGATTAAGAGTTCTAGATTGTTGATATGGCGTAAATACTCTTTGCTTGCATATATGTTCGGGCTTATCTCACTCATTTTCCTTCCACCATCTTTTTTATCTTGTGTTTTGCTACTTCTGGGTTTACCATTACTCCAGGACCTGCTATACATCCTCCCTTGCAAGACATTACTTCAATCAGGTTGCCTGGTGCCTCATTGACTGCGTAATCCCTGAGCTTTTCTATCCCTGACTTGTCTAATCCGTCTATTACGACTGGTTTGACATCTTTGCTGCAGTAATGTTTGACTGCTTCTCCAACACCATTTGATACTGCAAAACCCTTGCCATAAACGCTTGCATCCTGGTTGTCAAAAACTTTTTTCTCGCAGCCGGCAACATCGATTCCTTTAGCCTCGATGAATGCATTCAATTCCTCATAAGTTAGCACGTAATCGATGAGGTCGTCGTTTATCCCCTCGAATTTCTTTGTGATACAAGGTCCAATAAAGACGGTTATGCTTCCCGGATATTTTTCCCTTGCATATTCTCCTGTATACGACATTGGTGTCCTTGTCTTAGATACATAGTCTGAAAATTCGTTGACATGCTTTTTCACTGTTTCAATGTATGCTGGACAGCATGATGTACCCATCATTTTTTTACCATCATTCATCATGTTCTCAAACTCGTTCGCCTCTTCTTTTGCAGTTGTGTCCGCTCCCATCGCAACCTCTATAACACTGTCAAAGCCAACTTTCTTTATTGCGCCGATAATATTCCCTAGTTCTCCTGGAAACTGTCCGACAATCGATGGCGCGACCATTGCCACGATTTTAACATCATCCCTGATCTTTCTTGCAACATCGAGGATCTGTGTCTTTTCCATGATGGCACCAAACGGACAATTCCTCGTGCAAGCCCCGCAATACATGCATTCCTTATAGTCTATATAATGCTTGCCATTATCAGACTGTTTGACAGCATCTACTGGACACCCTTGCTCACAGGGTACTGGAATGTATACTATCGCATTATATGGGCAGACATCCTTGCAGATACCACAGTTCACACAATCAACAGGATTTATCAATGCCTTGTTATTCAATACTGATATCGCAGTCTTGGGACAATTCATCTTGCAAGGTCTTGCAACACATCCCTTACATACGTCAGTCACATAATAATTAACTGTAACACATGAACTACAGGCGTCATTTATGAATGTCATCATAGGCTCCTGTATCTTCTCTCGTTCCATCGCGGTTTTAGCATAATCTGATAGTCTAACCCGCTCATCATCATCTTCAATGCTATGGCCGAGTATTGCAAGAAGCCTGGCCCGAATGATATATCTGTCTTTATGAATGCAGCATCTGAAGGGTTTTTGATCATATGGATAAAGCTTGAATGGGAGTTCATCCAACTCATCCATCCTATCTTCAAAGAAGAGTTTTAGTAATTCTCTCATTAATTCGCGTCTTATGTCAGTCGCCTTGTTCTTCTGTGATAATTGTTTCATATGCTTGAATCATAAGCAACCATCATTTAAAACCTAAACAGTGAAAATTCAGGCGTTTCTTTCATTTTTATACGCCTACTACGTACATATTGGAAAGAGAGTAGGATTCGAGTTCAGACATGTTCGTGATTTAATAATCATTTTCACTGAATTACCCCTATGAGGGCTGAAATGAACCCTGATTCTACACGTTTTTAAAACAACTTAGAGAGGTTAGAATGGATACTATACATTTTAAAGAATTAGACATTAGTCAACAGGTCTTGAAAGACCTTAAATATCATTAATATTCGCTATTGGATATAACCTAGCTGCCTTAGTATCCTCTCGTGTTCAGGTGTTATATTCATCTTCGATGTATCATCTTTATTAGGATCCATGTCTATCCATTGCCTTAATCGTTTCTCCAGTTTTATTGCAATATCCTTTCGTTCATCACTTAAATCCATTTTTTCCTTAGGATCTTTCTCTAGATTGTACAACTCTAATATGTCTCCGTCAGGATGGGGGATGAGAATAAGTTTCCATGGCTGAGCTACTATCATACGCCATTGTCCTTTAATCCCCTGGTAATACTTCCTTTCTTTATCAACATGATTTACCCTATATGATTCAGCAAATACGATATTATCCTGTTTTTTCTTATCTAATAATGTATGGAGGGTTTCACCATCAAACTGCCTTTTAGAATAGTCAATGCCTATTGTATCCAATATAGTTGGCATAAATTGAACTAGGCTTACCGGGTCATTAACCTCCGATCCTGAATATTCGTTTCCAGGCATTTTCATTATCAGGGGCACTGATAATTCTTCATCGTATGTGTAGATATGATGACTGAAATATACGCCATGTTCTCCAAAGGCTTCACCATGATCAGAAGTAAATACTATGATGGTGTTATCGTATAAGTCTAATTCTCTTAGAGTATCAATCACTATTCCAACCTGGTCATCAATATAATTTGTTAAAGCATCATATAATGCTAATGCTTCTGGTACTTGAGGCTCGGATTTTACCTTATTAAATATTAGTCCTGGATATTTGATTCCATTATTAACAACAAAATCACCTTTAAAGCCAGTTGAATATTTTTCCCTGTATGTTTCCGGGGGAATATATTTCCAGTGTGGGTCCATATAGTGGATCCATATAAAAAATCGGTTATCCTTGTTTTTCTTAAGCCAGTGGACTACCCTGTTAGTACATTCCTCAGCATTATTTTGTTGCCTAATTAAACCCGCCTTAAATAATGAATCAGAGATTCTAGAACGATATATGATGGTGGTTAGTATCAGATCATTTATATATGGTCCCCAATCAATCTCTTCAACTCCCTGTAACATGCTTGACGGTCCTATCTTTGAAGAGCCTAATATAGAGTTTCTTGAAAAAATAGCTGTTTTATATCCGTTATCCCTTAATATCTCTGCGAGTGTATAATGCTTTGAATCAAGATTATAACCTAGTCCCCTAACACCATTATTTTGCGGATAAAGCCCCGTCATAATTGATGACATTGATTCACGAGTGCTTCCTATTGTCGAATATGCTTTTTTAAAAGTAATACTGACTTCTGAAAATTCTTTTAAATTGGGGGTTGTATCAACTTCATTGTTGTATACGCTAAGCCTATCCGCTCTTGTTGTGTCTGAGAGAATAAACACGATATTGGGTTTTGAATCATCTGCCTTAATCGGATGATAATAGCTTGTGAGAAAAAATCCAGTTATCGATATCATAAATAATACTAATAGAGTTTTTATTTTTTTCCCTCTAGGATAATTTGAAACTTTATAGCAGAATACAAGGATGCTGGGTAGAATAGTAATGTTTAATAAAATGCAGACAATCATTAATTTGATAGATATAATATTGTATCCCTCATAAACGATATTTAAAACACAGTTTAACACTAGGTATGCTAATATCACAAGGATATTCACTTTTATGATATCACGGAATAAATTCTTGGGGGTATCTCCACTATTCTTCCTGTTTTTTAGTATTATGGTGAGTAATGCATTAATGAGCAGATATAGCAGACCTATAATGAATGTGTTTATTAGGAAGAAATAAACCGATATAAACCATCCTTCTATAAGTTCACTTACAATATTATTCGCGAAAAATTCAAGTAGTGAGAAGCAAAGTCCGGCTGATAGGGCTCTTACTAGCCGTTCTTTTTTAAAAATATTTTTTAGTATCATGTCTTATCTTAATCCACTTTACTACTATTACTCTGTATTATAATAATATCAATTCTAATACAGAAATAGTACAATAATTTATAAACTCAGACTATGGACATATTGGAAAGAGAGTAGGTTTCGAGTTCAGTCATGTTCGTGATTTAATAATAATTTTCACTGAATTACTCTTGTGTGGGCTGAAATGAACCTTGATTCTACACGTTTTTATAACTATTTAGAGAGGTTTGAATGGATACCTTAAATTTTTAAAGAATTAGACATTAGTCAACAGGTCTTGAAAGACCTGAAATATCATTAATATTCGCTATTGGATATAACCTAGCTGCCTTAGTATCCTCTCGTGTTCAGGTGTTATATTCATCTTCGATGTATCATCTTTATTAGGATCCATGTCTATCCATTGCCTTAATCGTTTCTCCAGTTTTATTGCAATATCCTTTCGTTCATCACTTAAATCCATTTTTTCCTTAGGATCTTTCTCTAGATTGTACAACTCTAATATGTCTCCGTCAGGATGGGGGATGAGAATAAGTTTCCATGGCTGAGCTACTATCATACGCCATTGTCCTTTAATCCCCTGGTAATACTTCCTTTCTTTATCAACATGATTTACCCTATATGATTCAGCAAATACGATATTATCCTGTTTTTTCTTATCTAATAATGTATGGAGGGTTTCACCATCAAACTGCCTTTTAGAATAGTCAATGCCTATTGTATCCAATATAGTTGGCATAAATTGAACTAGGCTTACCGGGTCATTAACCTCCGATCCTGAATATTCGTTTCCAGGCATTTTCATTATCAGGGGCACTGATAATTCTTCATCGTATGTGTAGATATGATGACTGAAATATACGCCATGTTCTCCAAAGGCTTCACCATGATCAGAAGTAAATACTATGATGGTGTTATCGTATAAGTCTAATTCTCTTAGAGTATCAATCACTATTCCAACCTGGTCATCAATATAATTTGTTAAAGCATCATATAATGCTAATGCTTCTGGTACTTGAGGCTCGGATTTTACCTTATTAAATATTAGTCCTGGATATTTGATTCCATTATTAACAACAAAATCACCTTTAAAGCCAGTTGAATATTTTTCCCTGTATGTTTCCGGGGGAATATATTTCCAGTGTGGGTCCATATAGTGGATCCATATAAAAAATCGGTTATCCTTGTTTTTCTTAAGCCAGTGGACTACCCTGTTAGTACATTCCTCAGCATTATTTTGTTGCCTAATTAAACCCGCCTTAAATAATGAATCAGAGATTCTAGAACGATATATGATGGTGGTTAGTATCAGATCATTTATATATGGTCCCCAATCAATCTCTTCAACTCCCTGTAACATGCTTGACGGTCCTATCTTTGAAGAGCCTAATATAGAGTTTCTTGAAAAAATAGCTGTTTTATATCCGTTATCCCTTAATATCTCTGCGAGTGTATAATGCTTTGAATCAAGATTATAACCTAGTCCCCTAACACCATTATTTTGCGGATAAAGCCCCGTCATAATTGATGACATTGATTCACGAGTGCTTCCTATTGTCGAATATGCTTTTTTAAAAGTAATACTGACTTCTGAAAATTCTTTTAAATTGGGGGTTGTATCAACTTCATTGTTGTATACGCTAAGCCTATCCGCTCTTGTTGTGTCTGAGAGAATAAACACGATATTGGGTTTTGAATCATCTGCCTTAATCGGATGATAATAGCTTGTGAGAAAAAATCCAGTTATCGATATCATAAATAATACTAATAGAGTTTTTATTTTTTTCCCTCTAGGATAATTTGAAACTTTATAGCAGAATACAAGGATGCTGGGTAGAATAGTAATGTTTAATAAAATGCAGACAATCATTAATTTGATAGATATAATATTGTATCCCTCATAAACGATATTTAAAACACAGTTTAACACTAGGTATGCTAATATCACAAGGATATTCACTTTTATGATATCACGGAATAAATTCTTGGGGGTATCTCCACTATTCTTCCTGTTTTTTAGTATTATGGTGAGTAATGCATTAATGAGCAGATATAGCAGACCTATAATGAATGTGTTTATTAGGAAGAAATAAACCGATATAAACCATCCTTCTATAAGTTCACTTACAATATTATTCGCGAAAAATTCAAGTAGTGAGAAGCAAAGTCCGGCTGATAGGGCTCTTACTAGCCGTTCTTTTTTAAAAATATTTTTTAGTATCATGTCTTATCTTAATCCACTTTACCACTATTACTCTGTATTATAATAATATCAATTCTAATACAGAAATAGTACAATTGTCTGGTAGGGTATTCATTCCGTTCCTTCCATCCTTTTTCTTATTAGACTGATTTGGAACTGGTTAGGACGTATTATCTGTCTTTCATTTGCTATAACTTAATCATTAATCGCCTAATCGGTCCCATGCAATAAAGAATTTATATCATCAAGACCAGTAGTTTATACGACTCGATACGTAACAACAGTATCCTTGTTCTGGGCTGACAATTGTTTCATATTGCTTGAATCATAAGCAACCATCATTTAAAACCTAAACTGTGGAAATCCTGGCTTTTCTTTCATTTTTATACGCCTACTACGTACATATTGGAAAGAGAGTAGGATTCGAGTTCAGACATGTTCGTGATTTAATAATCATTTTCACTGAATTACCCCTATGAGGGCTGAAATGAACCCTGATTCTACACGTTTTTAAAACAACTTAGAGAGGTTAGAATGGATACTATACATTTTAAAGAATTAGACATTAGTCAACAGGTCTTGAAAGACCTTAAATATCATGGGATGGAGATTCCCATGGACATACAAGTCGAGTCTATCCCAATATTGCTTTCGGGAAAGGATTTGATTGCCCAGGCTAAGACTGGGACTGGGAAGACACTTGCATTTGCGATACCAATAATCGAGAAGATTGATACGAGCAAGAGGAGAGTACAAGCCTTGGTGATAACTCCTACAAGGGAGCTTGCCATACAGGTTGCAGGAGAGATAAAGAAGATTGGATACCATAAGAAGACAGGGATAACCTGTGTGTATGGTGGAACTAGCGTCAATACAAACGCACAGATGATCCGCAGGGGTCCGCAAGTAGTTGTTGGCACTCCAGGAAGGATATTGGATCTAATTAGGAGGGATATCCTGAAGTTGGATCGTGCCAGCATGCTTGTATTGGATGAGGCTGATCGTATGCTTGACATGGGTTTCATAGATGATATTAGAAGGATTATCTCACATACGCCGAGAGAGCGTCAGACAATGCTTTTTTCAGCGACTATTGGGGATAAGGTTATGGATCTAGCATACTCGATTACTAATAATCCTGTTCAGATTTCAACTGGTTGCGACGATTTGATGGTCGATGAGATAGAACAATGCTATTTTGAGATCCCACAGGAAGACAAACTCGACTTCTTTGAGAAAGTTGTTAAGACTGAGGATCCTGAAAGTGCTATAATCTTTTGTAACACTAAACGCTGGGCAGATACACTCACGAAATTATTGAGGCATAGACGTTTAGATGCTCGTGCACTACATGGTGATATGACGCAAAAACAGAGAGAACGAGTGATGGAAGATTTTAGGAAAAGCAAGTTCAAATTCCTTATTGCTACCGATGTGGCTGCAAGGGGTTTGGATATAGATGATGTGAGTCATGTCTTCAACTATGACATACCCCAAGACCCGGAAAGCTATGTCCATAGGATAGGTAGGACTGGACGGGCGGGAAAGACTGGTAAAGCCATGTCATTTATCGCGCCTGAGGAGATACGGAGCTTGTGGGATATTGAGAACCGGTGTGAGACAAGCATACCTAAGAGCGAAACGGATATTTTTTAATCCGATTCCTTTTTCTTTATTACTTCTTTAAATTATCTAACATATGGATGATGTAACGAAGTATAATAGAATTGCATTTGTTGTAATGCTTTTACTCGTAATATACCCGACTTTTTTTATCCTTCCTTTAATCAATGATTCTAGGATAACCTTTGATGCAGATGAGGCTACTAAAGCTGTTTTGGGTTTGTCGATCTATCAATCATTAATGGATTATAACCTCAATGATTTCATAGCTTATACATATTCTACCCAGGATAATCTTTATCCATTTCTGCATGGTTGGTATCTTGGCTTGTTTTATTATCTAACTGGTGTGAGTCTAGCCACTTCGAGACTAGCCAGCCTGTTAATGCTAGGCTTTTCCGCTATCATCCTTTATTGGATCGGTGTTTTAATGGATGGGAAGAGAGGGTGGATGATCGGTCTGATATCTGTGTTTATGCTGTTTTTATCTAGGAAAACACTACTTTTGTCTGGTCTTTGTATGATAGAGATAACTGGTTTATTCACGTCACTTTGCACAATCTATGTTTTTTTTAAGGCACTTGATACTGGGGGCAGACACTATTACTTACTCACTGGTTTTTTCACGACATTGACATTCCTTACAAAATATAATTATGGGATATTCCTATTGGTCCCAATCATTATCGTTGAAATAGCGGACTTATATAGTCATATTAATTCTAAAAGCAAGCTTTATGATATTGGATTAAATAATCTCATGATTTTTCTATCAATACTACCCTCTATCTTTTGGACCATTCTAAGCTGGAATAGTTTTATTAAATTTTTAACTACACAGCCTGTTCGAACAACACTTTTTAGCCTGGAAAATATCAAATTTTACCCTCAAGTAATATACACTGATTATTCGGTATCACTAGCCGTGTATCTGCTACTCACACTCTCTTTAATCCTCTCTCTTAGACAGTTGAAGAATCAAAAGATTCTTTTTCTATCATCCTTTTTTCTATTCACCCTGTTTTTAATGTTTCTGAAATTACAGAATGAAGTGCGATTTATCATCACTTGTATTCCTGCACTCTATCTTATAACTGGTTTACAGATCACAGATATGATGGGAAAGAAGCAGTTATCAGTCAGACATTCAAGCATCTTATTCACCCTACTTCTACTTGTCTCTATTCCTGGGATGATTCAATTATACAGTGAATTCCCAGGATTATTGAAAAAAGAGTATGAGGGAGTATCATTCCATCATGATATCCTTGACCATATCACATCAGTGATAAAAGAAAATAAGACAATTGGATTGTATTGTGCGTGGGATCAGATGCCAACTACGTCAATCCAATGGTTTCTGGCAAAGGAGAAAGATTGGAAGGTAAAAGATATTGAAGTAATCAGGGGCTGTAGAATGGTAGAAGAACAACCATACTATCATATAATGTTTAGTAAAAAGAACCATGTGTCTGAGGATCGTTCCATACCCGAGTCATACACAATAATAGACAAGAAGATTTTCAAACATATCACTGTGATAATAGCCGTAAAAAATCGCAAAGCTAGTCTGTCAGAGACCGTCTAATACTGGTAGCTTGGTTCCATGAAGCCTTTCAAGAAACAATTTATCTTTCCTGGGGCTGCTTTCGGGTGTCTTGTAGTAGAATGTATAGATTGTTTCGGAATGTTTTCCGTCAGCATATACGTCGTTTTTTGTCAAGCATAAAGTCCTCTCGCGAGACCCGTCTTTGTCTAGTACCTTCAATTGGGCTGAATGATTTTGATAGACTAATGTAAAATAGCCTTTGACTTTAGGATCCTTCCTAATTCCATACTGTGTGGGCGTAATATAATTTGTAAATGCAAAACCCTGGGGACAACCTTCCTGATCTCCAAATTCTCCACCCATCTCCTTTGCAAGGCTTTCCTGGTATGCAGAAGAACTCCTACCACCCTCAGACTGCCTGTCAGCTGCCCTCTGCATATCATTCATCTCCATGTCAAGAGGTCTTATCTCAGACTTCTTCCCTGTAAAATCATATCCTCCAATATCATCCTTCTCATTTTTTTCCTTTGGTTGCATCAGGTTTTCAACCGTCAACCTGGTTCCTTCCTGCTTTTCACCAAGCCACTCAAACCGCAAGTCAAATCCCCTATCCCTGTCTGGCCTACCTTCCTCATCATGGACTTGCTTGAGCTTATCAGGGAATAGGTAGGATAGTGCTTTCATAGCATTGACTTGTCGTCTCT
>CAYREE010000085.1:0-9782 GCA_964423225.1 uncultured archaeon
GTATACGTATAATGGTTTATAATCCGGGTCTGTGGGACTACCTGGTTTTAGAATATTCAATGTTTTTAACAGTCTTAGGATAGTGTTTTTCATGAATTTGTGGTTTAGCTCGAATTCGTTTACGAAACGTTTCAATAACGGTTCTTTTATAGATGATCTTGGAGGCAAATCTTTTAAAGGCTCTTGGATAGTGTCGAATCCATGTTTAGCGTCTATTATCCCGTCTAGAAGTCCGATATCCTTGATGGGTATGACATGATCAATCTCGTCTACTCGAATCCGATCCTTATTAATGTCAGGTAGGCATCCAGTGACAATAAGAATACACTCCTTTTTCTTGTATTTGTTCAGCCTATTGATAGTATCGACTGAAGCATCCTCACTGCTTTGGATGAAACCACAAGTGTTTACTAATATAATGTCTGCTTGCTTGTAATCTGGAATGATTTCATAGCCATTCTGTCTGAAATAATCCTCTATCTTAAGGGATTCAGTCCTAGAACGATGGCAGCCATGGGAATAAACATGGACCTTATTTCCCGCCGTGTTTTTCATTTCTATTCATATTTTATACTATCTATGATATAACGATTATGCTTATATTAAAAATTGGGTAGTAGATCTATATGGAAAAAAAAATAAAGGAAATATTTCTCATCATATTCTTTTGTATCGCCCTACTTGCGATAACTGAATTATTATTACGGGCGTCTACAGATCATCCCTCAGGCTATCTAGAATACACTCTTCTCATGCAGGACGGTATTGGATTATACCCTGCGAACATACGGTATAATATCACTTGGGGTCCGATACCACATGTTAAATGGTCGAATTCACTTGGAATACAGGGGGATGAAGTCTCATATGAGAAAAAACAGGATACAACAAGGATATTAGCGATAGGTGATTCGGTTACTGACGGTTTTTTTGTAGACACTAATGAAACCTACCCGTATATGCTAGAGGGGATACTATCTGAGACCAGTAAAAATCCAGAGGTTATTAATCTTGCAAGGGGTGGCGGATCAATAGATCGAGAATACATGATCCTTAAATCATTTGGTATTGATCTAAACCCAGATATTGTATTATTGACGTTTGTAACCAATGATATCAGCGAGATAAAAGGAGTATCGCGAACAGATTTAATCAATAGAAAACCAATTAAACTTGATGATGGTATTGTCTGGTCTACAATCGAATGTTTCTTCACAACCGCTATTGGCGAGATACTCTTTGACTCTTTCATGCGTCTTACCTTCACTACATACCGGGCACATGAAAGAGACCCGGAAATAGCATTGAACAAAGGTCGTTATAATGATCCTAGAAGCCTGAATTATTCAGGGAATATATATCGGTTCAATAATGCATTCTCTAAACATGATGGCATCATATTAAACGAACCGTTCTCGAAGGAGGCTGAATCATTGTTATCCAACTATCTTTTTGCACTAGAGCATATGAATGATTATTGCCTGGAAAATGGGGTTAAACTCGTGTTTATCTACTATCCCAGCTATCCGCAAGTCTATAATGATAATGCATCATTTGCAATCAGGGATATCCTTGCAAAAAACTGCAAGGCCTACAGCATACCTTTCCTAGATCTCACAGATGTTTTAAAGACAAATAGATATGAGAAGATTCTACATAATACTCCACATGACTTCCACTTGAATCCAACTGGAAACCAGATAATGGCAGAAGAGATTGCAAGGTTTCTATCAGTGAATAAAATCTTGGACTAAGACAACCTCTTGATAAAATGAGTTTCCTGGACATTCGGCCGATCTTTAAGCTTTGATACCTCAATAGCAGGATCTACTTCACTCCATCCCGAAAAACCATTAGGCGGATTTTCGTCAATCCCATATGCCCTATCTATCTTTATTATTGTCCCCATACCCCAGTTTGATGCAGCAAAATGCCTTATTATCTCCGAGGATTTCGGTGCTAATAGATACTGTTTATGATTTGCTCTTGCATCAACTTCAGAGGCAGCCCTTAACATATCTGGCCATTCTGTTAAACCAAGACCAACGGTTTCTCTGGGATCATGATCTGACTGTATCTCTAGGATTTCGGTGATACTCTGAGTCTTATAATCCCTAAGAAACGTGAATGCTAGCAATCCCGGAAAATGATTCTGCTTAATCTCACCAGTATACTGTGTCGAATCGAGTCTTTTCAAAACATCCCTATCTTCTACCACAAGCCCGATCAGAAAATGATCATATTCATTGGTTGACCTACTTGGAAATAATGCAAATCTAATCGGGAATCTCTTATTATTTTTAATGTGGCCTTCTGGATTTCCAAGACTATCACGATATCTTTGCATATCCTCGATGGTCACGATCCTCGGCAATTTTGATAAAACTTTTTTAATACCTGTTTTATTAGAAGATCCTCCGAGATTGGCTTCAGGGACTGAATCAAGAAATGCATGTATCTCTTGGTTGCTAGCATATCTCAAGCCATTTTCCCTGTAATATTCTGCCAGCTTATTCGGAGGATTCCTATATGAACCTAATATAGGATTCCTTGGATCAGATAGCCTTCTAGCAGCATCTTCAAAAAAATCTAATAGTGCACTATTAGCGGATTCATGTCTAAATGGCCTCCATGATACTTCATCATTCAATCGTTTTTCTCTTTCAGCCAGTTTTGAAAGATCTCCATGATGATCGACCCAACCCTTAAACTCAGAAAAAACTCGGCAGCGAATCCCTTAATACTCATGCCTCTGGAAATGAAATAGGCTTCTGGATGAGTCAGTGAAGTAGTTAACTCTCTGACTTTACCAATGTCTATGGCTTTTCCCTCTGTTTGAACGCCTCTTTGAAGCCCGTTTTGATTTAACACAGTTACTATTAGTCAGAACTACCTTTTATCCTAAGCACGTATATTGGCTTTAAGGTCCCGTATTTCTTTTCAATAACAGCGTTTTGGGATAGGAATTCGAAGAATACTGGATATTGGCTTGGGAAGGGATATGTTATAACATACTTCACTTTACCTGTGTTTTCCTTATAATCTGCGATGGAATGGTTACTAGCCCTAACATGCAGGCTGAAGAACTCCATGTAGACTGGTGGAATATCTCTTCCCGCCTTAAATCCTATTGTACCGGCCAAAGGCGAGTCACCCATGATCTGATCGTCTGGTCCTGTGTTCTCCTGGATATATTCTGTGATACTACTGATCACAGTGTAATTGTATGTTTCAGCAACAAAATAGATGTAAAAAGATATGCATGACACCAGGATCAATGAGGCAAGAACAGGGATAAATGATTCGTTTAATCGGGTAAAACACGATCCTGCAATAATGGAAAAGGCGGGTATGGCGAGAGTGAAGTAAAGATATGGATGGGAGAAACCGCATAAATACTTTACAACAAGGATAGACGCGACGACCACACCAAGATAGATGAGTAGAAAATCCTCTGCATAAGAACGCTTCCTCTTCTTTAGGGTAAGATAGACTCCAGTAAGTCCAGGCAACATAAATAACGGATCAACTGCCAAGACCTTGAGGATTCCATAAGCCTTACATAAGAATCCATCGTTTAAATACTGGCTATGATGGATGTATACTTGATAGAGATATTCAGTGGAATATAGGAGATATGTTGCGGTACCTAGTATGATAAGAACTCCAGCCAATACACTTAGACCTTCCTTGAAGAGTTTATGGAAATTTTTGGATGCTAGAAAGATCAGGATAGCACCTAATGGTAATAGTCCTAGCATCTTGTATAATGCAGATACTCCGATCAGGATGCCTGCGATAACTAGTAGTCTAATATCCTTCTTTTCATATCCTGATAGAAATAGATAGATTGCCATAAGATGTAGGAATACCATCTCTGAATATGTGTTGGCTGTATTTGAGAATTTTACGACGAAATGGCTGAGTCCTATAAGTGCTGTCGATGCGATCGCATGCTCTATACTAAAGAACCTCTTTGCAACAATATAACTCAATCCTACAGTTGATATCGAAAGGATTATAGGTATTATCTTTGCCTGCACTATCCCAACACCAAGGATCTTAAAAAGCAGTGCTGTTTGATATAGATTCAACGGTTGTTGTGTGAACATAAAGTCTGTATACGGTTTTAAGCCTTCATATATCTTCCAGGAGCTATAGATGTGAAATCCCTCGTCTGAAGTGATGGATATTAAATTGATGGTTGAAACCCTGATAATTATTGAAAGAAGAAGTATTGCTATCAGATAGTGTTGATAGTGTTTTTTTAGTCCTAGGGTTTTAGCAAGTTTCTTTTTATCCCCATAATATTTCTTTTTCCCTTCCAGTTCGAAAATCTTTTTTATAAAAAGTATTACAGCGATTATTCCCATCCACATATACGTGTTTTGGAACGGATCCATCATAGATACCCTATTTCTTCAAGTTGTTTAATAATCTCCCTAGTCTTCTCAGATACTAAATCACCGACCTTCTCATTAAAGATTGTCATGTCTTTCACTAACTCATCCTTGACATTGATCATTGTTTCGATCTGATTGACTGGATCCTCACCCTTACTGGTTATCCTATGCACTCCAGTCGGTCCTTTATCATAGTATAGTTTCCAGCCCTTCTTGTGCAAAGCTTTCTCCCCCTCCCAGACTGTGAACGCTGTCCGATCCCCATTCATGTCAACCAGACTATTTCCATCGTATGCTGATCGGTTATATCTAATCCCTGTGAGCGCGAGAATTGTTGGGAAAACATCAATTGTGCTGACTGGAGTATCAATGATTTTTTCCCCATCAATCTCCAATCCTTTAACACTCATCATCAATGGGACATGGATTTCTGTATCATGAATGGATGTGCAGTGTATCCATCTGTCGTCTTCACCGAGTCTTTCACCATGGTCCGATAAAAGGATGATTATCGAATTGTTTACCAATCCAAGCTCCTTTAGACGGTCCAATACCCGTCCAACCTGTTGGTCGGTATAATGTATCTCACCATCATACAAATCCTTATAGTCTGAAACCTGTTTTTCATCGAATATAAATCCTGTCTGCTTCCAATCAGTATTATATCTTCCCTCAGCATCATAAAGCAGCATCCTAACATCACCTGTCGGATCTGATATATTATCAGATGAAAAAAATCGGGATTCTACCGGCGGATTATAAGGATCATGAGGATCGAAATAGTAAAGCCATAAGAAGAAATTACCATTATCCCGGATCTTATCAATGAGTTCCAAGGCTTTATCTGATATCTCACTAGCAGTTCTTGTAGTCTGGTCGTGATGATCCACCTGGTTTTTAGACTGTATGTCATAGAAGTCAAATCCTCTCGCATATCTTGGTTTAGGATCTTCCATGAATCCGAATGTATGCTGACTAATGACTGCAGCAGTATTAAATCCATTGTCTCTTAATATCTCTGCGAGCCTGGGAGCTTCTTTCTCATATTTGAATGATCCTGTTATCATCTGCATGACAGATGGAACAGTACATGGTGCAGTACTATAAGCGTTTAGAAAGATGCTCTTGTCTGAGAAGAACTCGTCGATATTCGGTGTTGTATTCCTATAATATCCATGGCTGCCTATATGATCTGCTCTGAGAGTATCTATTGTTATAAAAATAATATTACAGTCTTTACAGACTGGATCAGCTTGGATATTCTGGCTGTCCTGATTGTTAGTTGGGGATAAACCAAGAGAATATAATAGGGTGATGACAACTGTTAAAACCAGGAGTATGAGCAAGGGCAGATAAAATCCGTGTGCCTTCACCATACTCAATAAGAAAGAATACAGGTATAAAACGGTTTATCGCTTTTATTTTGTCTGGTATTTAATAATCTTTGATGGGTGATGTGGTTGTAATTACAAAAGTTCCTGAAAGAGGCTATGTTAAGAGAAAACTTCAAGTAAAGATGCCAGCATACCTTGTTGAAGAAATATATATCGCCTTCCTATGCGACACTCTCGACAAGATTGGAGAATACGATCCATTCGTCGCCTACTATCCCTCACATAAATTAAATCTAATATGGGATATCATCGGAGAAAGAAAGTACATCGTCCAACGGGGAAAACACATTGAAGAACGAATCCTGAATCTATTCTCAGACTTCTACAGGGCGGGAAGGAAAGACATACTACTATTAGGATGTGATACCCCAACATTCAAGAAAGAAATAATAGAAGAAGCCTTCAAACACATGTCCGAAAAAGACCTTGTATTAGGCCCTTCGAAGGATGGAGGATTCTATTTGATGGGTGGTCGAGGAGTCTCAGAAGAACTATTTGCAGATGTAGAATGGAAAACACCACGTATTTTAGAAAAAATTATTGAAAATGCCGGGAAACTCGGTTTAAAGACAGAGATATTACAATCCCTTCAAGACGTAGATGATCCAAACGACCTTAAAGCAGTATGGGAGTCACGTGACCTGGATAAAGAGTCAAGGACTTTCAAGGTCATGACACGCGTATTCAAAAAAAAATAAAAAAAGAAAAAAAGGGTTTTTATTCTATGGATCCCTTGATGGTTCCAGACTCCTGATGAGTTGTGGATATGGTCCCTAGTGTTGTTGTATACGGGATGGTCACATCTATAATGAAGTATTCACCAGAATCGCCCAGATCACAACCAGATGCGGAAAGTTGGAAATTATCACCTGCATCAACTGTGATGACGGCGCCAACAGGCGAACAAGACACAGAACCACCATCAGTGAAGACAACAGCCGTAGGATCAATGGTTAACTTACTCCCAACACCGTTTGTGAAGACGGTTTGGATGACACCATCGGCTGCAAGCCCGCTCATAGATAGCTGGGGTTTTATTTTAGAAAATCCCGTTGCAGTCATTGCTGAATTAGGCTTGAACAAACCAAGCTGCCACATTGCAATACCAACAACCATGACGACAAGGATGGCCCAGCCATAAGTCATAAGGTACTCCATAGCACCCTGACCTTTATTGCCTAACATTTGAATCACCTCATTAAAACGAAGGGTGAAACGATTTAAAAGGCACTTTTGGAACGATTATTCGAAACGTTCCAAAACTAGTTTTTATCGCCTGAAAGGAACCATCCAGTGAATCTAACCCTCCTATTTCTGCCCACATGGACGGTATCAATGATCTTCTGTTGTTCTAGATGATTTAGCTCTCTAGACAAGGTTGCTTTAGGTATCTCGATATAGTGTATTATTTCTGCGCTATTGAGCACGCCATCATACTCGATTAATAAGTCGATTATCTTTTTTTGTCTTTCAGGTAAGGCAGCTATTATCTCCTGCATCCTTTGGGTGACCCTGATTGGAGCATACTTTTTTGTCTCGTCTGCTCCCTCATCCATCACCTGCTCTGGTATCGTCCTTTTTTTCAGTTGTATATACGAAAACAATATGAGTGATAGGAATCCTAGGAATGTGAATCCAAGTATGACTCGTACCAATGCCATGTAATAGCTGTCATTACTTTCAACGACCAGATCCTTTTTTGAGACTTTATCATTGACCACGTAAACGTCTTCCAGGTATAATCTGCCGTCATACATAGTCAATACCTGACATTCGCCTGTAGGGACATCCCTGAATGAGAATCTCCCTGTCTTATCTGTTATATCATGTCTGAAATAATCCGATTCAAAGCATTCTAATTCCACATAATATCCACCCACGGATCGACCATCATTCTTAACTAGTTTACCGTGTATTTCGCCATTTGAAATAGAAATTGCATTAATGTTTGAGTCATCTAATCCAGATACAAATATCAATAAGACATTGATGGATAGTAAGATGCATATCCTCCAGGCTAATCGCATATAAGATATCTATCTAGTTTGTATAAATGCATGTTTTTATCCAGATATTTTTAAAGAATATAGTGATGAAAAAATTCATTGGTTTCCATTCAATGGTGTTTATCTATGGTTTGATAGCGGTTCTGATACTTTTTGCATTTTTTTACTCTACATATACTGTGCCAAAAGAGCGTTTCATCGGCTGTATGATGCCATACATCGAATACCTGGATGGAGAGTGTTGTTTAGATGATGATGCGAACCGGATTTGCGATGATAAAGAACCAGGTAAGTCTAAAAGGATTTTAATCCAGATGACCACGACCACGATTGGTGTTCCATCCGATGTGATTACTTCAACGTCCCAACGTAAAAGACTCGACTCAATTGTTAACTAATTAAAGATGAATGTTCACGGGAATTATACTAAAATACCTGGCGAGATTGTTATAATACTATCTGTCATACTCGTCATGATCCCAGTATTATTAAATCCTGTATTCTCACCCGACGACTACCGATACTTAGGGCAGATGAAGTCAATACTCGATAATCCATTTGAAAACATAATGGACTTGTTTATCATCGAGAATTCATGGCAGCATCTTTGGTGGCATAACTCCGATAGTATTATACGGTTCTTTCGTTTTCCCGTATTATCAGCCTATTTGATCACATACATTGTATGGGATTCTAATCCCCTCGGATATGCTCTAACTGCCTTGATTATACACATTATCTGTTCAATACTGGTTTTAAAGATCTTCAAGATACTATTTGAAGATAGAAAAATAGCTTTTTATACAGCTTTATTATTTGCGATACATCCTGTGCATGGAGAGGCATTATGGTATTTTCCAGGAGTTACAGATTCTTTAGCCGCATTATTCTGGCTAATGGCTTTTTATCATCATATAAAACCCTCTGGGAATAATGGGTTGACTACCCTTATATTCTTTTTTCTCGCTCTATTATCAAAGGAAAACTCAATCACACTGATATTAATAATACTCGTATATGACTTGATCTATAATGGATGGAAAAATTTTAAACGAATTCTCATAAAAAAATATCATTATTACCTAGGATTTTTAGTTATGCTATTCATCTACTATATCCTCAGATTGATGATTATTGGAAGCATTCTTCCAGATACGCATGTTTACCCCTATTTCTACACTCCTGAAAGGACAGGCTTTATACTACACGTTTTAGTGATGATAACTCTTTATCTGATAAACCTGTTTTTTGGATATCATACAACCCCATTCTACCTATCTGACACATTGTTTATAGAGAAAATCACATCATTGAATTCTCCACTTATCCTTCTGATACCAATATGTATTTTTTTCTCGTTTATCTTTCTAAAAAATGAAAAAAGATACTGGTTTCTCGTATTATTCTTCATAATCACACTACTTCCATCCCTGATAGTATATACAAGCGAACGATTCATCTATCTTTCATCAATTAGTTTCTTTGGAATACTGATATTCTTCATCCAAAGATTCTTAGGGATAAAAGCATTTAACAATAAGGCCGGTCTTGCAATGATTATCTTCTTCTTCCTCTTATACTCTTCTTATCTAACAGTTGAAAACATCCTACTACCCAAGGCATTAAATACAATTGTCACAGACTTTGATAGTATCCATGATTCATATGCTCAAGCGATAGAAGATGGATTTACTCAAGATAATTTTTATATCATCAACTACCCTGATCATTTGACCAAAATTTTATTCATTGATGAAATCTTAAACTATAATACGGGTATCATGTATAATCCACATATTCTAACAATCGGTGTGAACATATCTTCAGAACACTTATTAATAGAAAAAATGTCGGCTAAAGCAATTAGGATATCATCATTCACTCCCTTGTTTTATAACAACCATCTTGGATTTAAAACAAAGAATTTAAATGAAGGAGATGTGATAAAAATGCCGTCTTACACGGTAACCATAATGGAT
>CAYREE010000086.1:0-9740 GCA_964423225.1 uncultured archaeon
GGTCGTTTTAGCGATCAGATCTATATTCCACCACCTGACACTGAGGGTAGGGCTGAGATTCTAAGACTTCATTCGCGCGGGAAGCCTGTTGATGACTCAGTGGATTATTCTTATCTGGCTGATAAGACTGAGGGGTATTCCTCTGCTGACTTAAAGGTTATATGCGATGAGGCTGCGGAAATGCCTTGGGCAGAATCAATGGATTCTGGAGTGAAACGTCCTGTATTAATCACAGATTATGAGAAAGTCATACTTGATAGAGATCCATCAATCATACCTTGGCTTAGGCTTGCTGAAGAGCAGATCAGAAATAGTGGGGAAGCAGATGTATTCCAGGAACTTTCGGAATATATTTTAAAACGGGCTGGTGGAATCGAGGCTGCGTCTAGGCCGACAATAAAGTTCAGTGATGTTGGTGGTCTGGTAGATATTAAGGATGAGATTAAGACTAAGGTAGTGTATCCGTTATTGAATCCTGATTTGGCGGCTGAGTATGGTCAGGAGTTGGGTGGTGCTGTGTTATTGTATGGTCCTCCGGGTTGTGGTAAAACATATATTGCTAGGGCTACTGCAGGTGAGTGTGAGTCATCGTTTTTCAATGTGAAGATTACAGATCTTATGTCTCCGATTGAGGGTGAGACTGAGAGACGGATCCATGCTATCTTTGAGAGGGCGTCGCGGAATGCGCCTTCGATAATTTTTATTGATGAGATTGATGCGGTTGCAGGTACTAGGTCTGTTGGACAGAAAGGGTCTGAAAGAAGGCTTGTGAACCAGCTACTCACTGAGATGGATGGTTTTCAAAAACGTGTTGGTGTCATGATTCTTGGGGCTACAAATGCTCCATGGGATATTGATCCTGCATTAAGAAGATCTGGTCGTTTTAGCGATCAGATATATATCCCGCCTCCGGATCTTGCAAGCAGGCTCGATATATTCAAGATTCACTTAAAGGGCAAGCCCATTGTTAAAGATCTTGATTATAATGTTTTAGCAGAGCTTTCTGAAGGTTTTTCTGGTGCGGATATCAAGGTTTTGTGTGCTGAGGCGGCTGAGATCCCATGGAAGGAATCAATGGAATCAGGGAAGAAGCGTCCTGTAGGTCTGGATGATTTTAATGAGGTTCTATCTGGTAAGAAGTCCTCTTTATTACCGTGGTTCCAACAGGCTAAGAAGATGTTGGCTGATAGTGGCGAGGCAGATCTTTACACGGAATTGAATAAAGATGTCGTGAAGTTCATTGATATCGAATCAAGATTATAGTGCCTAGAACATCAAGGCTATTTTAACTCATTATCAGCTTCCATAATGCCTTGCAGTAAGACTTCTGCTGGTGGGGTGCCCCCGATTATCAGGTATGATTGCAGGCTTCTATCCTTTATTCCCAGTTCCATCATCATCTTCTGCTTAGTCACATTTATTACATCGCTCCAGTCGTCTTTCAGAAATATGGCATCATACCATTTCTCGATCTCTGGATCAGATGATGTTTGTTTTATTATCCTGTCTAATTCAAAGTCTATCTTGTCTTCATCTGCTTGCTGCAGTTTTTCCATTCCCTTATATTTTCCAATGATCCTGCTTGATTTCAGACTGTCCATTATCTTAGTGAGCTTTGTTAGGGTGTGCACTCTCACTAATTGCTCTGTAGAAAACATGCTAGCTAATCTTTCAGGGGTTTGTATCTCGCGGCCTCTTTGAAATAATTCTTCTACCTGTCCGATAGCACTCATTCTAATCCTTCTGTCTCTGTGTAGCCCATCATCAGATTCATGTTTTGAACTGCCTGGCCGCTTGCGCCTTTTATCAGGTTGTCTATTGTGGATGTTATTACAATGTGGGTTCCATCACTTTGGAATCCGCCTATCTGGCACATATTTGTGTCTCGGACGGTTAATACGTCTGGATCGTCTATGATCTCAACGAAAGGTTCTTTACCATACTTTTTCTCATATGTTTTTTTCACTTCTTCTGGGCAGGCATCTGTTATTGCGTGGATTGTGGTGAATATGCCCTGGTTGATTGGGGCTAGATGTGGTGTGAAAGAGACGTTCATCCCTAATTCCTGTTCTATTTCTGGTGTATGCTGGTGTCCTATTATCTTGTATGCCTTGAAATTCTCTTCTTGGATAAACTTCTGGTATTCATCCGCGTTTTTTACTCCTGCTCCTGATACACCACTCTTTGAATCTATTATCAGGTGTTTGACCTTGGTCTTATCTGTGAGGGGTTTAGATGCTAGTATCGTGGATGTTGGATAGCATCCTGGATTCGCTATTAAGCTGGCCTTTTTTATCTCATTTCGATAGTATTCTGGTAGTCCATATACTGCTTTTTCGATATATTCTGGACAGGAATGATTTGTTTTATAATATTTTTGATAGGTATCTTTGTTTTTCAGTCGGAAGTCTGCGCTTAAGTCTATAATCTTTATTCCTTTTTCAAGTATGTCTGGGACATAGTGCATAGCATCTGTATGTGGGACCGCTAAAAAAGCGATGTCTGAATCTAGTATACTCATGTCTAATTCTTCAAAGATTATATCTTCTATACCGTCTAGGCTAGGATGTACTTCGTTGACTGTTTTTCCAACATATTTTCTTGATGTTATCCTGATTGTATCTATCTTCTCATGTCTGTCTAGTATCCTTACTAATTCTCTTCCAGTATATCCGCTGGCTCCAATGATTATCGCTTCCATTTTGCTAGTAGATTTTAACCACTTTATCCTTATTATACTGGTCTGGTATCTCTTTTACTGGTGTTTTCCCCTTATTTTTCCTGTGTTTATGGTAGAAATCATATTTTGGCTGGATTTTCTGAAGGAAGTATAGGCTGTAACACCTGTAAAATACGGGTATTGGTAGTGTTAGGATTATTGTGAACAATTGCATGATCCAGAAGATGATGATTAATACGATAATTCCTAGGATAATGACGAGTATCAATAATGTTTCGAGTGCTGGATAGACGAATGTAAGGGCTATAAATCCTAGTAGAGTCCCTCCGCCGATAATTAGTGTGATAAGCCCAAGGAAGAATAGTATGATAAAACTTATTACAAAAGATATCATGCCTGTGAACATAATCATTCCAAGTTTTATTAGTATGTAGGCGATGAACTGGCCGAGATTTTCCTTGATAAGTTTAATGGTCTTTCTCCAACCTGATAGTACTCCTTTAGCTTCTTCTATCATTATTGGTTGGACAAAGTCTGTTGTAAACATGGTGATTAAAGTGACTGTTAGTATGAGTCCAAGGAGTTTCAATATCCCTAATACTATGATTATTATGAGTATGGGTGTGGACTGTGTTTTTAGATAGATCAAGGTTCCCATGACTACCATGGCTATTATCGCAAGTATTAGTAGAACTCCTAGTCCCAGGTTGAATAGGAAGACATATAGTCCTTGTAATGCATGTTCTTTAAATCCTTTCATGAATTTAAAGTCTTTTTTTCTTACTGCATCTATGAATACGAACGAGTATACTGTGGATACGAACTGTAGGAATAATCCAAGGATTATTATGAATACGAATATTAACACTAGGATTATCATCATATCCCATGTTATCATTTTTGATATATCCGTCATGTCATCGCTGTTTAAATGGTAGTTCATGCTTAATGAACCAAGTAGCGTTAGGAATACGAGCAGGCTTAACCTAAACCAGTAGCTAATATTAAAATCTTTTATCAATATTTTTTTTGTCCTTTCTATTGAGTTATCTATCGAATCTACTGCATGCCATTCAGTCATTTTATCTATCTTATACTATTGTATCTTTCTTTTACTTGATTCCATGTTGGGATGTTTGTCTGACATCCCCATTCTTCTACTATAAATGATGATGTGGCATTGCCTATTGCCACAGACTGGTATATATCATAGTCTTTACTGTATGCTGCTATCAATCCTGCATTAAATGCATCTCCTGCACCTGACGCATCAATCGCTTCAAGATCTTTCACTGGATTTACATTGACTGTTGTATTCTTTGTATGAACCCTGCATCCTTCACTTCCTCTTGTTTCAATGAATACTTTTGGTTTTACTCCAAACTTTATCTTGAATCCTAATTTTTTTAAGTGTTCGTATTCATGTTGGTTTAGAACGAGTACCTGTGAATTATTCACTACGGTCCTGAATGATCTGGGGATCTTGTCGAAGTCATAGACGCCATATCCGGGGTTATATACTACTAGACTGTCTTTGTATAGTTTTATTGCTTTTTTTTGCGCTCCTAGATAAGTCCTTGCGAGAAAGAGGGTGCCCACGTTTTTAACCAGGTTTTTTCCGAATTCTTCTCTGACATCAAGGTCGTCTAGCCTCTCGGTCACGCCTTTATAGAAGAAGCTGATCTGGTCTCCGTTTTCCTTGAAGAACATGCTTTTAGTCGTATCCCCAAAGATGCCTTTCAGGTATAGTTTTATGCCCATACTCTCCATGTATTTTCGGTAGTCTTCAGCATCGGTTCCGATAACGCTTACGAGTCCAACATTCAATCCTAGATTACATGCTACTACTGCAGTATTGGCTCCCATACCCCCATAGTATCTATGATGTGTTGCTACATCACTTGCTTCGTTTAGTTTGGGGATCTTCTGTACTTCATAGAAGTTATCTATCGCTGTATCTCCGAGAACTAGTAGGTCAAGCTTCATCCAACCACCAGTAATTTATATACGGCACCGATTAAATAAACAGGGATGAAAATCGTTTTCAGTTTCGGGGGATCGATACTTGCACCAGATAAAATCGATGATGAGCTAGTCAATAAAGTGGCTGATTTTTTAAAATCTTTGCTGGCTGATCATATGGTGGCAGTCGTTGTCGGGGGTGGAGCCCCTGCCAGAAGGCGGATCAAGCCGGTCCGTGAATCCGGGGCTAGCGAGGCTGAATGCGATTATGAAGGTATTCTCGCCTCTAGGGAGAATGCATCTGCACTGGCAAATGCATTGGGTGACTCTGCTGTAAAACTGATTCCTGAGTCCGTAAAGGAAGCAGTCGACTACTTTACTTCAGATCGGATACTTGTTATGGGTGGTACAGAACCTGGCCATAGCACGGACGCTGTCGCAGC
The DNA here is from genome assembly GCA_964423225.1 of uncultured archaeon. Lineage (GTDB taxonomy): Archaea > Altiarchaeota > Altiarchaeia > IMC4 > SCGC-AAA252-I15 > CAYREE01. Next base: position 5,086 of record CAYREE010000086.1, read on the forward strand.
CCTACTTGCGGAGTGGTTGGATGGAGTATTCATAAATGCGAGTAATGTTGATGCAGTTTATGATAAGAATCCGAAAGATTATTCTGATGCAAAGCCTCTTGTAAAAATTAACATAGACGACTTGACTGAGCTTCTTTCAGGTGAGGGTGTTCGGGCTGGCGAGTATGCACTCCTTGATCCGATGGCTTTGAAGCTTATGAAGCGAAGCAAGATTAAATCCTATATGGTGGATGGACGCGACCTGGATAATATAAAAGCATGTATTGATGGCAAGGAATTCACGGGTACTGAGATAACCTACTGATTCAATATCCTGTCAACGGCATGATGATTGTGTTTATCCTACGTAGTCTAACCATATCCCGTATTCCTGGTCTTTACCCTTCACTATCTCGAAGAATTTCTCCTGTATCATCTTTGTTACTGGGCCTGGCTTCCCTATCTGTATACCGTCTACTTCACGTATTGGAGTCACTTCAGCGGCTGTTCCAGTGAAGAATAACTCGTCTGATGAGAATAGCATGCCTCTGTCGATGTCTGTTATCACTGTGGGAATGTTCAGGTCGGAAGCTATCTGTAGTGCACTGTCTCTTGTAATCCCTGGAAGTATGCTTGCGTGGGCTGGTGGCGTGAATAATCTACCGTCTTTCACGAGGAAGAGGTTCTCGCCAGGTCCCTCGCTTATCATTCCTCTATGATCAAGTAGGATGGCCTCGTCATAACCCGCATTTAATGATTCTACTTTGGCTAGTATACTGTTTATGTATTGACCTGTTGCCTTGGCTGCTGGCGGAAGTACATTAGGGCTTATTCGTTGATAGCTTGATATCTTTACTCTTATCCCCTTCTTTATGCCATCTTCTCCAAGATATGTTCCCCAGGGCCATGCTGCTATCGCTACATCTATCACGCTATTTAGTGGATTCAATCCCATCTCGCCATATCCTCTGTATGCGATCGGTCTGATATAGCATTCTTCAAGCTTGTTTGCTTTTACGAGCTTTTTTGTCGCATCTACTAGCTCGTCTACAGTGTATGGGAGTTCCATAAAATGCAGTTTAGCAGAGTTTTCGAGCCGTTCCATATGTTCAGTTAGCCTGAATACTGCCGGGCCTTTCACTGTCTTATAGCATCTTATTCCCTCGAATACTCCTGATCCGTAGTGTAGGGCGTGGGTTAGGAGATGTATTTTTGCATCATCCCAGTTTACCATCTCACCGTTCATCCAGATCTTGTCTGTTTTTACAATAGGCATTTACATCACCTTTTTGGATTAGAAATATGTGGATTACTCGTTTAAAATTCAGTATATAGTCCTGTCAACAGTGATTTCTTCACCGTTTCTAGCGACTTTCACGGTTTTTTCCTTGACTATGCTCCCGATCTTCGTTATCTTATATTCTCGACCGTATTTTTCTATTATCTTGTCGGCATCCTTGTCATCTACTATTGCTGTGAATCCGATTCCCATATTGAAGGTCTTATACATTTCTTCAATACTGATTTTTCCTAGTTCTTGTATCTTTTTGAATATCATCTGTGGTTCTGGCATATTGTCTAAGTGGAATCCATATTTTGTCAATCTTGCAAGATTCAATACTCCTCCACCCGTAATATTTGCAAGTCCTAGGAGATTGTATTCGTCCTTTAGTGCCTTGAATTCCTTTACATAGATTTTTGTGGGTGTTAGCATGTTCATCCACATGTTTTTAGGTAGTATTTTTCTTGCGAGAGTGAGGCCGTTGCTGTGTATTCCATTTGATGCGAATCCGAGTATGGTATTGCCTGGCTTTATATGTTCTCCAGTTATTATCTTTTCTTTATCAACGACTCCTACAGCTGTTCCTGCAAGGTCGAATCCCTTATTATCGATGCCTGTGATGATGTCTGGGAGCGAGGCGGTTTCCCCTCCGATAATGCAGATGTCTGCTTGTTTCGCACCTTCGTATATGCCGATCATGATCTCTTTTGCCATTTCTTCACTGGTTCTTTGCATTGCTAAGTAGTCGACCATGCAGATGGGTTCTGCTCCAATGCAGATGAGGTCGTTCACATTCATTGCGACGAGGTCTATTCCTATTGTATCGTATTTTTCTAGTTCTTGGGCGACGAGCACTTTGCTTCCTACACCGTCCATTGATACTGCTAATGCATAGTCTCCCATGTCTACTAGGTTTGCGAATAGTCCGACGTCTTCCATGACAGCCCCAGTCTTTCCTTCCCTGAATTTGAAGGTCTTACACACCCATTTTGATATGTTTTTTATTGCCCTGTCTTCTTTTCTGAAGTCAACGCCTGCTTTTGCATATGTGTCTGGCTTCTTATTTTTTGATTCCATTTTCACAGTATATTTATCCGATTTCTTGAATATATCCTATTAGTTGGTTGAAGTCGTCTGCGATATGATCCGGGTTTTCTCTTGTAAGTTTTTCCCTATAGTGAAGCCCCCATGAAACCGCTATTACTGGCATGTTGGCATTTTTTGCTGCGTGTATGTCTTCTATCATATCTCCGATATAAATGCATTCTTCTGGTCTTACACCGAGCCTTTCTACTGCTAATAATAGTGGTTCTGGACTTGGTTTACCGTTTTCAGCTTCTCTGCTTGACACGGTTACTTTCATATATTGGTCTACTCCAAGGCGTTTCATCTCGTTTTCAAGGGCTTTTTTCGGAGCCTGTGATACAACGCCTATCTGGTATTCATTGCTTAGCCCGATTATCGTTTCTTTTGCGCCTTTATGAAGTTTTAAGTCATCCTGGAATTTTACCATATTGGTTTCCCATTTTTGTATGAGTTTTTCCTCTTCTGTCTCCAAACCCATTTCTTTAAGCATGTCCCGCCAGTCTATCCTGAAGTTATTCTTAAACTCTTCTGGTTCCCAGGGTCTGACACCTTTTTCTTGCATGACTTCGGTATATGTTCTTACCATGAAGTCGAATAGGTCGTAGAGGGTTCCATCCCAGTCGAATAGAATTGCTTTAATCAATTTATATCCCATAAAACTCTAGTGCATTACGTGTTGTCTTTTTAATCGCTTCTTCTACAGCGATTCCCTTGCAAAGACTAAGTATATTGACACTCTTATATAAATTCATCGGATTATTCCTTGTTTTAGGTGTTGGGGCTAGAAATGGGGCGTCAGACTCTAAAACAATGGATTCTAGGGGTAGTCTTGTCGCAAGCTCTTTTTTAGGCTTGCTGTATGCGATGCTTGTTGGAATCGATATGATATGGCCTTTTTCCACAGCTTTCAACGCTTGTTCTACTGTTCCTGAGAAGCAGTGTAGTAGTGCTATCATATCGTATTCTTCTAGAATATCCAAGCATTTTTCTTCTGCATCCCTTGAATGTACTATCAAGGGCAGCTTTAATTTCTTGCTTAATTCGATGAACTGCTTGAAATGTTCCTCCATTATCTCATGCTCGTTTTTTTCCTTTACCCAGTAATGGTCGATACCGACTTCGCCCAATCCAACTATCTCATCCTTGTATTCTTTTAACAATTTTATTGTTGTCTGGAACTCTACTGGATCGAGACTGCTAGCTGAAAGACCAAGTGTGCAATATACATTCTCATATTTTCGTGCAAGTTCTAAGCCGAGTAGGTTTTCAGGATTGACAATAGAGTTAATAATCACGATCTTATTCTTCTGACATTCTATTATTACTTCTTCCCTATCCTCGTCGAATTGGGGATAATCTATGTGGCAGTGGGCGTCAACTATCATTTTATTTTTATTAGTTGTTTATCCATGTTACGAGTGGGAATTGAGTGAATAAGTGCCAGCTTCCCGTGTCCAGGCTCATTATAGCAAGTATCACTGAGATTAAAACGAGGATGCCTAGAATGTTTTCACTCACCTGTTTTTTCTCTAATGCTAGTGCGAATGGTATTGATAGTAATGGTATCATTGGTGTGAAGAACCTGTGGCTCCAGGCCCATAGGCCGAGCGGGTCTATACGTAGGCTGTATGATGCTAGGAAGATCATTGTTGTTATGGTTATGAATTTCACATACTTGTTTTTCCAATTATGTATGATGCCTATGTATGCGATTATTAGTGCTGGTTGTGTTAGGATGATCAGGAGTAATCCCCCACTAAAGTGTTTTAGGAAGTTGTTACTCCAAAATTTTTCACCGCTTATAATATCTCTTACTATTGGGATTTCATCTTCTATGTATATGTGGTTTGAATAGCCGGTTGTGAACGGATTTCCGAAGGCTACGTGATTATATGCCATAAAAATGATTGTAAATGGGATTAGTGCTATTGTAAATAGTAACATCATCTTCTTTTCCTTGTTTATTGCCAGGAATCCGATGTAAATGATTGTCAATATGCCGAGAGTAGGTTTTACAAGGGGTAGGACTCCTGCAGGCAGTCCTGCCAGTATGATGTCTCCTAGGGTTTTCTCTTTTATTCCGCGGATTAGGTGGAATGTTGTTGCAGCTATTAGAAGCCCGGAGATTGTCTCAGAATATAATGCTTGTGAATATGTTAGTATTGCAGTGCCAAACGCGAATATTATGCTGGTTTTCACAGCATTTTCTGTTTTCACGTATAGGCTACATAATTTGTAGATGTAATATATCGTTAGTATTGCTAGTATTGCATTAGATATGTAAACTAGTGGTATTCCCCCGATCATG
>CAYREE010000087.1:0-9562 GCA_964423225.1 uncultured archaeon
TCAACAGAATCCATGTTTGCTGTTACATCATTCATCAGACTGTCAATAATGATATTTTTCTCACCCGTGTATTCATAAGCGGTCTTAAGGCTCTCATTCAGGTTATCGTATCTATCACTTATCTGATTGATAATATTCATCCGTTTGATCTCCCGGTATAGTTGGAATACTACATAAAGTAGTGCGGGCACAATGGAATAGGACATACTAAACCCTACTATCTGAAGGAATATCGATGCAATAAGAAAACTTATCACTAAGTCAAGAAGGAGTTTATATGCTCTTAAACCGACATATACTGCCGTGGCTTCCTTTAGCTTGCCTACTAGTTTATCCATTCTGTATTGAAGATGCGAGACTTCTAATAGTATCCATACTCTTTTGTACTGACTCGATCAGGCTCTTAAGATTATCATCATCCCCGGTCTTTGACTCTCTTTTTATCTCTGATGCATCATTCTTTATGTTATCCTTAACTGTATCATTCTCTATCTTCTTGGCTTCTTTATCAACCGACTGGGCAAGACTATAGACTTTATCTAGTTTTTCGATGATACCATCAATATCGGATAATGCCAGCTCGGATTTCTGGGATATCTGGGTCACATCCGTTATCATGCCACTAAGCTTAGTATTCGCAGAATTCAATTCCGTGACTTTTGTATCATAGTCTTGTTTGCACACACGGTAATCAGTATAATATTGATTATATAGGTTCTCATAACGTCCCTTCTCTACCTCAGTCTTGTTTAATATGTCGGTAATCTCCTCTTTCTCACCCTTAAGATCCTTGAAATGGTCTCCAAGCTCAAGCTCTCGCTTTTTTGAAAGATTTAAGTCATTAGCAAAATCCCTAAGCTTCTTCTCGATCCTTTGTAGTTCCTCATCCCGTGCTTGAACACGGAGCATAGTACTATTTAATACAGTTGAAACATTTTCAAGGTCCTTCATCTTATCCTTATAATTAATATTTAAGTCCTCATAGGTCATCCGATAATAGACTACAAGAATAATCATCGATACGACTAAGAATAAGACAAGTCCCAACAATACGACATTCACATCATGTTTCATTGTTAATATTAATTGATTATTAGGTTAGAATTTACTATAAATCTCGCTAAATTATTATAAGCAAGTTTAATAAGAATAAAAGATAAAATTTTATCCAAAAAAAAATGCAAGTAGACAAAAATATATGCCTTTATTGTGGTGGATGCGTAGGAGTCTGTCCTCAGGATGCAATGGAACTAAGGGAAACAATCCTATTTATCAGCCCTGAGAAATGCAATGATTGCGGGATATGTGAGAAATTCTGCCCTTCTAGTGCATTGAAGAAAGAGGTAAAAAATGAATGATCTGACCGTTGATATCGTAGTGGTTGGTGCTGGCCCAGCAGGAAGCATTATTGCTAGAAACCTTGCTGAAAATGATATTAACGTATTAGTGCTTGATAAGAAACAGGAGATAGGAGTTCCTAAAAGGTGTGCAGAGGGCTTGAATTATTCAGCGTTTATTAAGCATGGTATTGCGGCAGATCCAAGATGGGCTGTTCAAAGGATACATGGTGCCAGCTTATTCTCGCCAAGCGGTAAGAAGATACGCGTGGAAAACAAGAAGTCAGATGGCTATGTTTTAGAGAGAAAGACCTTTGAAAAACATCTCGCTGCAGAAGCGATTAAAGCAGGGGCAAAATACATGGTCAAGACCAATGTTTATGATGTGATTAAAGATGGGGATCGTGTCATCGGTGTTAAAGCCTGTTTTATGGGAGATGAATTTACAGTGAATTCTAAGATAGTTATTGCCGCTGATGGAGTGGATTCGCTTACTGCAAAAAGAGCTGGGATAAATACTGTCAACAAACTTGGCGATTATCATTCTGGATTCCAATATGAGATGGCTGGCTTGAAAAACTTTGAATCTGATTCTCTAAACATATTTTTTGGAAATGAATTAGCACCGAAAGGATATGTATGGATATTCCCAAAGGGGAATTCAACCGCAAACGTTGGGATAGGAATCTTAAGCGCTAATTCAGGTGATGGACACCGAGCAAAAGACTATCTTGACAGATTCATTGAAGGGTATCCAGAGATATTCTCTGATGCAAGCCCTATAGAAGTCAATTCTGGGGGGATTCCAGTTAGCGCTTCTGTCGAAACATTTGTGATGGATGGTTTCATGGTGGTTGGAGACGCCGCCCAACAGGTTAATCCGATACATGGTGGAGGTATTGGAATAGCAATGGATGCTGGAAAAATCGCTGCCATCACTGCTACCAAAGCAATTAAAGAAGGTGATTATTCCAAAGAGAAGCTCTTTGAATACGAGAAAAAATGGCGGGAAGATGAGGGAGCGTTCTTGAACCGGCTTATAAGGATCAGGCATTTCCTTGAAAAATGCAGTGATAAAGACTTCGAGAAGATAGCTGACATAATGAGTGGTGACGACGTCCTAAAGATCATGAGCGGAGACCATAAATACTTGTTGAAGGCATTGATCACAAAAGCTCCAAAGATGATCCCACTGGCAAAGAAATTCTTATCATGAAGATTTTAGACTATATCGTATCTCAATCCGTTTTTATTATATAGATATTAATTATTCAATAGAATAGAGGTGAATCATTGAAAAGATTAGTATATGCATTAGCCTACCTAGTAGTGTTGGCATACTATATGATCAAATCTGCAATACAAGTCTGTTTCCACTCCCTCACTGGCTCCATAGATCCTAAAGTCATGACCATAAAAACAAAGCTGAAAAAACCATTCTCACAAGTAATCCTAGCGAACTCTATAACACTTACTCCAGGCACATTGACTATAGACGTCGACTCAAGGAAGAGAGAGCTTAAAGTTGCAGTACTAACTCCAAGAGGGCAAGGGGATGTCATACCATTTGAAAAGTTTATTGGAGGGATGCTTGAGTGACACCCATCGAGTTCCTAATCATATCACTTGCAATAGGAGTCCTTGCAGGCGTTCAACTTGTTGCAAAGGGAGGGGCTGAAAACTCCCTTATAGGATTGAATGTGGCAGTAATATGCATTGTCACAGAACTCGTCTTGCTAAACCAATACTATAACCTCGCCTTTGCGCGAGACATCGCCTTCTACCTAATATTCCCCGGAGTATTCGGCGTCATAGTCTATGCAAAATTCCTTAGAGGAGGCATACTAAGATGACTCTAATTGGAATATTCTATATTATAGCTGGATTATCGATAATCGCTGCTTCAATAGGCCTAGTCCGGTTCGGTGAGAGAAAAAACATAGTATATGCGAGAATCCATATTGCAGGAGCCATAGACATCGCCTGCATATTCCTCGTACTAGTAATGGGTCAGCCACTAATAGCATTAATCTATCTGATAGCGATGCCGCTTAGCGCCCACGCCATAGCTAATGCACACTATCATGGAGGTGAGGCTAAGTGATAGAATACATACTCCTAATATCCATCATACTTACTGCAGTACTTGCACTACTTCCAAAAGACCTGATGAAGGCGGTAATAATCGGGACTGGGATTGAGGGTGTCGCCTTAGCATTCATATTTCATAAGCTGCTTGCCGCAGACGTGGCATTAACCCAGGCCATCCTAAGCTCCACTATAATTCCTGGATTATTCGCAATAACAGTCTATAAGACTATGCGGAGGGAGGAATAGTGGAATTTCTAACTCTTTCCCTGATAACAGCGGGACTGCTTATTGTTATCGGATTATTTGCAGTTTTATTCTTGGATAATCTTGTTAAGAAGGTTATGGGTGCCATGTTCATCACCGATGGTGTTAACCTTGTCTTAGTCTCAATGGGTTATAGACCCGACGGCATAGTACCAATAGTATTATCAAAAATCAAGGGTATTGTATGCGAATATCCTAACCTCTCTAACGAGTGTATCGCAAGGTTCTCCTCTGTCGCAGGATATCCACTCCCATATGCACTCGTATTAACGAATATCGTTATCGGCGCAGCCACCACCGCAGTCATGTTAGGCCTTATCATCAGATTATATAATAGATATCATTCATTGTCTGCTTCCAAGATACTTGGAGGTGAGTCAGAGTGAGTTTAATCATCCCCTTGATCGTTATTTTTCCATTGTTTGCAGCGATTATCTTCAATTATCTCCATGGAAATGGAAGGCTTTTAAAATTATTCATGTTAATAATAGCAATATCTCTTCCCTTAATGCCTATCATCGCTCAGACCGGCAATCATTATTTCGGCGGACATACCATGGTCGCCAAATACCATACAGGCATCGAGTATACGCTTGGTATCATACAAAAAATCATGATACTCCTGCTTTTTGGAATAACTTCACTGGTATTGTTCTCAACAGCCCAGGGAGACAATAAGGTTTCAGGAGTCTACTTATACCTGATACTAATGGGTATTGGAGCCACATCAGCGATCGTAATGGTAAATGATATTTTCAATCTGTATGTTTTTATTGAGATAGCTGCAATATGCCAGGCAGGTCTAGTAATCGCGTTCGGAACAATGAATTCTCTTAAGACAGCATTGAAATACCTATTGATGGGGTCAATCGCAGGAAACCTATTTCTACTGGGTGTGGCAATGCTATTAGGCTTAGCAGGTACCCTGAATATTACTGACCTCACAACAATGCTAACAGATTACAGGGCTAAATCACTTCCAGGCATGTTAGCAGTATCATTGATGTTCTTTGGATTGACATATGTCTCAGGTTTGATACCCTTCCACAACATAAAGGCCAGTATCTACTCAGGAACTCGTGGAGACGCGTCAGCCATCCTGCAATCCCAGGCAAAAATCATTTTTGTATCCTTGGTAATAATCTTGTTTAAGATTTTTGGGCCCTTACCATCATTGAAAATATTGTTATTATCCTTCGGATTTGTTGGAATGGTTATTGGGGTTATAATGGCATTAACCAAGGAGGATTATATGGATGTCCTTGGTTACATTTCTGTTTCTCAGGCAGGACTTATTGCATTAGGTATTGGACTACTCTCATTCAATGGGCTTAGGGCAGCAGTCTTCCACACGATAAACGATATCCTATACATGTCCGCATTGTTTTTAGGGGCATCACTGATATACATGAAGACTGGCACAACCAGATTAGATAAACTCGGGGGTTTAATGAATAGAATGCCGGTTGCATGCATACTAACAGTACTGGGAATAATCGCAGTTTCTGCAATACCGCCAATGAATGGATTTCAGAGCGAACTTAGACTGATTATAGCATCAGTTGACGCGGGTTTTCCAGAGATAGGATTGATGATGATCCTTGTTAGCATAGGGACTTTTGTAGCATTATCAAGAGCATTCTACTATATGTTCCTCAGACAGAATAACAGGAAGGTTAGTGTATCAGGTATTGGTGGAACAAATACTATTATTGCAATGGCAATCATCATATTAGCGTGTCTGATCCTCGGATTATTCCCAGGAATAATCCTAAATATATTATCACCTGAAAATATAGGAGGTTGGTTAAGATGAAGGAATCCCAATATGGTTCACTATATACTTCAGGTAAGAATAAACATCATTCAACAATAGATATTGCAGGAAAGATTTCTGCCCAATACATATCCATCCTTCTTGTCATACTAGGAATAGTACTCGCAAGCAGATTAGTCAAACAATTCATCGATCCCATCCTAGTATTCGTCCTTGGAATATTCGCAATATGGATATTCAGGAGAGTGATGATATTAGAGCTTATAATCGATGAAAACGATGATTCGATCCACAAGATGATGGCTTACCTAATCATAGGGCTTGCATTTATAGGCACAGTGGTGATCATATGAGCATATATCGTAATTCCATTGCTCTGGGCGCGCTTGCATTCATGTCACTAGTCATGCTAGTTTCTCTAATCGACTTAAGCCTCGTGATCGATCCTGGAATCTCACTCATATACAATCAGATAGGTCCAAAGATCGCGCCAAATATGATAACAGTAATATTGTTCGATCTTAGAGGCTATGATACTCTTGGAGAATGTCTTGTTTTAGTATCAGGTGTGTTAATAACTTCCCTAATCTTTGGTCGGGGCATACTACATGAGTTCAAACATGATAAATTGAAGGGTACAGATCTTAAAACCACGCCGATACTAGATTATTTCACACCGCTCCTCATCTTACTCGTCTTTGCCCTCGGCGTCTATATAACCCTTGGAGGGCATATAACCCCTGGAGGAGGATTTCAGGGCGGCTCCTTAATTGCAGCTGGAATCCTGTTTGGACTTGCCATTTATGGGAGAAAAAGCATTGTAGAATTTGATCACAGCATTCTTATCAGGCTTGAAACACTTGGAGTTCTAACATACATATTAATAGGGCTTATAGGGCTTATCACAGGAGGATTCTTCCTCTATAATATTGGTACGGATTTATATGAGTTATCAATGATTGAAAATAATTGGATATTCAATTATCCAGATATCACCCAGGCGGGCGTCATCCCATACCTTAATATCGCAGTCTTATTAAAGGTTTCTGCAGGGCTTTCAACAATATTACTCGTCCTTGTGGGGGTGAAGAAATGATCGGTCCACTTATCCCGTTCGGATTAAGCTTTATTATAGGTGCGTATTTCGGTAGTCAAGTAAAGAGGGTAGATCATCCAGCAACCATAATTATCGTTGGACTAGTATTAGCATTGATGCTAGGACCATTTCCTTTTTATGATGGTATAAAAAATATGTTGGGGATAGAAGTCTCCGGCGTCTATATCTCAGCATTGATTGGAATATTACTAGGATCAAAGGCAGGAAAACATAAAAGATGAAAATAATCACAGATATGATAGGTCTCATGATAGGAGGGGTGCATAACATCCCAAAAATATTATTTGGACAAGGTAGACTTACGAATAAGGAGATGAGTTCCAATATCCTTTCAGGAAAAGTCCCCCCACTTGTAACAGTTGACACTGATCTATGCCTAGGATGTGGTGTATGCAGCCATGTGTGCCCTACAAAAGCAATAACAATGAATCCTTTGGAGGAAAAAATAAATCTGACAGATAAAAGAATCAAGGATAAGATACCTGAGATAGATCATATGAAATGCGTATATTGTTTTCAATGCCATGATAATTGCCCTACATTCACATTGCATAAAAAATCTGCTGCAATACACCCCAGAGGAATAAAGAAGACTGGGATAAAAGCCCAGGACTTATTCGAAAACCAGGAGGGAAAAAGGGATGCTTAAAAAATTAGCTAGAAAAAGGTCTGTGCACGTCATGCTCGTATATAGTGGAGGCTGTAATGGATGTGATATCGAGATATTAAACGCCCTCTTATCCCCCTACTATGACCTCGAACAATATAGGGTTTTTGTAACATGGAATCCTCGAGAAGCAGATATTCTACTTGTAACAGGCGCTGTAACAAAAAGGACTGTCGAACCATTAAAGGCAATATATGAGAGCATTCCAGAGCCTAAAAAAGTCGTTGCAGTAGGATCATGCCCCATCAAAGGATGTGTTTACTTGAATGTTTATGGAGACTTAGGCCCCGCAGACCATGTTGTGGGACCACTAGAGAAGATCCTCCCAGTTGATGCGAGCATACCAGGATGTCCGCCGAGACCTGAAGACTGTATCGCAGGAGTCGCATCCTTAATACCAACACTCATGGAGGCTGATCCATGAAAGTTGAGGTTCCATTAGGTATCGTCCATCCAGCATTATTAGAACCTTTCAGGATAAGATTCCTTGTTGAAGACGAGATCATACAGGATTGTGAAGTAACATTTAATGCAGCTCACAGGGGAGTTGAGAGAATTCTTGAAGGAGTCCCTATAAAAAAAGCCAATATTATAACCGAAAGAATATGCGGTATATGTTCTGCAATTCATCTTTGGAATTCTTGCAGAGTAACCGAGATGGCTTCAGGAGTCAATGTGCCTGAAAGAGCTAATTATATCAGAGTACTCTCAGCAGAGCTTGAGAGACTACACTCACATACACTCTTTTTTGGACATGCATTCGAAGTCATCGGCCATGAAACACTCGCATATAGGGCTTTCGCATTAAGAGAGCCGGTCATGGAGATACTCGCTGAATTCTCCGGTAACAGGGTCCATTATTCTGTCCCCATTATTGGCGGTATCAGACCTAGATGCGATCTGGACGATAAAACCAAGGCCAAGATTAAGAATATGGTGGATGAATTAGAGAAAAAGTTCGGTTCTTATGTGAATAGGGTGCTCAAGGATCCGTTTGTAATGTCTCGAGTAACCGGAACAGGCATACTTGACAATAAAATCGCTAAAAAGACTCATGCTGTAGGACCTACTGCTAGAGGATCAGGTGTTAAATTCGATTGGCGTAAGAAGATCCCGGAATACAAACCATTTGATTTTGAGATGATTGTCTTGGAGGATGGTGATAACAAGGCGAGAGTAGTCAACAGATGTCTTGAAGTGATCGAATCCATGAAGATCTTGAACCAGATATTGGAAAATATTCCTGATGGGCCGATAATTAGTGAAGACAAACCCTCTTTTGACACAGACTATGCATACTCGTATATGGAGGCTCCGCGAGGAGAGTTGTTCCATTCATTAAAGATTGATTCTGAAGGGAAGGTGAGGAACTATCGTATTCGGCCCCCGACAACAACTAATCTGGCTGCAGTAGAACATGCAAGCATTGGAGATCATCTGACTGATGGTGTATTGACTGTCGCATCCTGCGATCCGTGTCTATGTTGTGCGAATCGTGCTCTTGTTGTTGATGTAAAAACAGGCAAGGAGAAGATGGTTGATTTTAGCGGGGTGGTCAGATGAATTGCGTTACAATAATACTAGGTAGTATTGCATCACTTATATTCGGTTTTATTATCGCATTATTCATTCCTGGTTTTGAAAGAAAGATACATGCAAGAATCCAGCAAAGGATTGGCCCACCCATTACTACACCCGGCTTATGGAACATTCTAAAATTTTATAATAAGAAGACTGTAGTCCCAAAATCCGATAATCCGATAGCATATCATCTCACTTTAATATTCGCATTAGCTTCTGTAATATTTGCTTTTTTGTTTACAACACCGTTCTGGTGGAATGTATTGGGATTCGCATCTATACTAGGAATTGCAGGACTTCTGAAGCTTGAAGAAATCTCGTATCTTGTTATGGGAACCCTATCAAGATCAGTTATGTCTGTGGGGATGCCTGCAAACGATATAACTTTATACGCAAAGTTTTCAAAGAATGCTAGAAGATACTTCGAGGAGGTCGGTGCTTTACGAGCTTTAAAGATGGTGACTTATGGATCTTTTCCATTCTATATCGCATTGTTCCTTCCGTTCATGGTCTCCCAGACGATGTATATAGAACACGTGGTTTTTGCTCAAAATCCTCAATATTCTCTCATAGGCTTAAAACCGATAATATTGACTTTTTCAGGTATTTTAGCAGGATTTGTATATTTCATCGGTTTTAACATACTCTTGAACAACAGACCTTTTGACATAATAAAGCCTAAAGTCGACATTATTGAAGGTCCGATACTTGAATATGCTGCAGTTTAT
>CAYREE010000088.1:0-9467 GCA_964423225.1 uncultured archaeon
CAACATAACCATTATCATAATCGCATTCGCATTTGCAGTCCTTCTCAGTCTTTGATCCGCTCTTATAGATATACGCGTCCCCAAGATCGCTACAATGAGTCTTACAATCATCTGCTATACACTTTGGATGCTGGTTAAAACCGTATTTGCTGTGTTTGAACCATTCAAATGTCACATGACTAGTGTCATCACAACCACAATAGCAGTGTTCTTCAGGAGATTCCCCATCCCATAGTGCACGATCTCCCCATTCTGCCTTACACTTCGTATCGCAAATCTTCTTGTTCCGCTCCCATCTCGTATTTGCAGGATATTCATTTCCCTCTTCCTGGGCCTGTTCTGCGAACTCATTATCTATTTCATGAGGACATCTTGATTCCGGGTCAATACAGGCATATACCCTCATTCCCGGGCAGTGTACGCCGCATTTCTTCCTGTCGAATCCATCATAGTTGACAGGTTCTGTGCAAGCTCTTTTCTCCCTGCAAATACATGCTGACGTATAGCTTAGACTAGCCCCAACATCATAGCAGTCTTTTTGAACGCATCCAACCCCAGACATCCTCCTCCAATCGAAGCCACTAGGACATTCGACAGCAGAAACCAATTGCGCTAATAGAAATAGTGTTACTATTATGCTAAACTGCTTTATACCAACCATAAATTCAATATTTGACTAGGAAACATATAAGTTAGATGGACTGAATCTTATCTATTCTATCCCCTATTCTTACCAATCCTCTCTTTAATACTATCGCGAATATCCCTTGTTTTGGCATTATGCAGTTGCCGACAGCCTTCATGATTGCGCAGGGTTTCAAGCATTCCTTACCAATCTTCGACACCTCGATGACTGCCTCACCAATCTCTAATTTATCTCCAATAGAAAGCTCGTTCAATACTATTCCCTCAGTCGTTATATTCTCTCCAAAAGCACCATTTTTTAGACATTCCTTTACCTGAGGATTCTTTTCAAACTCCCTGATAGACTCTCGTGCAAGAAGGGATACCTGCCTGATCCCCGGGCCTGAATGCGCATCACCTTCTACTCCAAGGTCTGGTAATAGCATTGCTTGTCCAACATCTTTTTTTGCAATGCCTTTGCTTTCACTAATATTGACGGAAACAACTTTTCCCATTTTTAAAACCTTATTACTTCAACACTCTCTCCTTTTTCGATGACCTCGGTGTTTTCAGAGATCTCTATGAAACCGTCTGCTTCAGCAAGGGTTGTTATAGCCGAGGAACCTTTCATGACAGGAACAGCTTCATCACCATTGATCATTACGCTCATGAACTCGTATCTGCCGATTGTAGAGACGATCTTTCTTGAAAGTTTTAGATTACATCGCTGTCTTTTTGGAACAGCCTCCTGCATTTTAGACAATATTTCTCCCATCAATAAATGGAAATTCGATAGTGCTGATGCAGGATAACCGGGTAGTCCAAGAACTAGCTTTCCATCAACTTTGCCAACAAGTACTGGCTTTCCAGGTTTTACAGCTATCCCATGGATTAAGACTTCTCCAAGATCATTGACAGCATCTACCATATGATCCTCTCCACCCAGGGAGGATCCACCGCTAAAAAGGACAAGATCCGCTTTCACAATGCCGTCGAGGATGACTCTCTTAATATCATCAAGATCATCCTTACAAACCCCCAGATCAATAGGTATGCAATTCAAGTCTCTTATCGCATTAAGTATTGTGTGAGAATTAATATCATAAATCATTCCCGGAACAAGTTTTTCCCCTGCAGGGATAATCTCGTTTCCAGATGAAAAATAGGCTATAACCGGCCGTTCATAAACATTGACTTCTGAGATACCTAATGCTGATATGGCTCCGATATGCCTGGGCTTGAGGATGATTCCTGAACAAAGTACTTTATCCCCTTCTTTGATGTCTGAGCCCACAGCTATTACATTTTCCATGGGGGATACTGGCTTATAACAGGATATTGAATCCTTAACAGCTTCAGTATACTCTACCTTCAAGACTGCGTCAGAGCTTTTTGGCAGGGGTGCTCCAGTCGTTATCTGAATGCATTCATTTTCACAGATATCCTTTTTAGGCATTACACCGCAGGTGACTGATTCGATGACATTTAATTCTCTTGGATTATTGTTTGAAGCGTTGAACGTATCGCTTGCCCTGACTGCATACCCGTCCATAGCAGACTTTCTAAAACCAGGGACATCAATAGGGGCGATGATATCCTTTCCAAGCACCCTGTTTAGACAGGCATCAATACTTACGGGCTCAACATTCTTTTTGTCAACTAGACCACGTATGATCTTTAATGATTCTTCAAGACTTGCAAGCTTTCCAAAACCTTCTTTCACTCCATACACCATTTATTCGTTAACATGCTTTACAAGATGTGGTAACTCGGGTAATATGAGCTTTTCCATTCCGAGCCTCACTGCATTAGGGCTTCCCGGCAGACAGAATACTAATGTATTATCGATAATACCTGCAGTTGCCTGAGAAGCCATTGCAGCAGATCCGATAGACTCATAGCTCAATGATGAGAACAATGTTTTAAAACCTGTTAACTCACGGTCAAACAAATCTGAAACCGCTTTAACCGTCAAGTCCTTCTTACTGATCCCTGTACCACCGTTCAAGACGACAGTTGAAATACCCTCCATAATGAATTCCCTTAGACCTTCTCTTATCTGTCCGGTGTCATCGCTTACAACAATATGTTTCTTCACAATATGTCCCTTCTCTAAGAGATATTGTTTTATCATTTTTCCGGACTCGTCGTCTGCAAGTTTTCTTGTGGTTGAAACAGTTATTACTGCACACGAAACCCTACCAGATGCCTCTTCCTTGTGCTTTCGAGTTGTTTCTGATCCACCACTCATCTACACACCCTTCTTCTTCTTGATGACATGAATGTCTGTGATTCTTGTAGTGGGATACTGCCCGTCCTCATCTTTCTCCAAGTATTTCACCATATCCCATATAGTATTCAATGCAATACTCACTCCTACAAGAGCCTCCATCTCTAATCCAGTCCTTCCCTCAGATTCAACAAAACATTCGACTACAATGTGATCCTTCTCATACTCATAGTTGAATGATATGTTTTCAACGAGGAGCTGATGGCATAATGGGATGAGATACTGGGTTCTTTTCACTGCATTAATCCCCGCGATCTCAGATACCGTCCTCACATCTCCTTTATCCACATCATTATCCCTGATCTTCCTTATCGTATCCTCTTTCAGATAAATCTTTCCAGAAGCATGGACATTCCTCTCAACAATATTTTTCCCAGTAATATTTTTTAACTCAACCATACGCCTCCCTCAAGCCTATTGCTTTGCATATTGATTCTACACCATTAAATTCAACGAGATTATCATTCTTAAAAAGGCAGGGTTTTAACTTTCCGTCAGACGTCACTCGAAGACGCATGCATCCATCACAAAAACCTTTCTTTAACGGCCTGACAACTTCAACGACAGCATCTCCAAGATTGTATTGCATCCTATTATGCATACCCCTCTTTTTTACATCTACTGCCCTAGCATTTAATCGCTCTTCGATTTTATCCAATGAATAATAATGCTCTTTATAATACTGGTCATCAGTGTCTATCAGCTCTATCAACTGTAGTATAATCCCCTTATTACCCGTGAATTCTATCATATCCTCTATCTCATGCTCATTCAATCCGGCCAAGACGACCATATTAAGTTTGATTGGGGAGAGGCCTGATTCAAATGCAGCATCCAATCCCTCCTTTATAGATGTCATGTTCTTCATAAGGACTGTCGAGGAAAGCGAATCACAGCCGATATTCACTCTATCTAATCCTGCTTTATGCAGGTGGTTTGCATACTTGTCAAGAAGCAGTCCGTTCGTAGTGAGTGATATATCTGATATTCCCATCCCTGATATCCCGGATACTATATCGATGATCTCGTCCCTTAATAATGGTTCTCCACCCGTGATCTTGACATTTTCAATACCCAGGGTTTTTGCAGCCTCTACAATGGATAGTATTTTTTCGAGGCTGATCTCAGGACCATCATCAAGTATGCCTTCCCTGTGACAGTATGGGCATTCAAGATTGCAGCGTTTTGTAACAGAAATCCTCAATCCCCTGGGTTTTTCCCCATCCATATTATTTAACCTAATTAATATCTGTAATTATACTATGCATGTCAAGACAAGCCCTAAAAAATTATTGTTGACAATCGTTGTATTACTATTTCTCATTTATTATACCTGGCATTTCCTCCCCAAAGACTTCAATGACTTCACGATCGGTGGTGGCGGATTCTGGATGTGTCTAGACTATCTGGAGGCCGGGACCTTGTATGGTGGACAGCCTTACTGTGCTCAAACACCGATAATCTACTATCTGATGTTTGTTCTCCAAAGGATTTTTGGAGATGTATTCATGCTTTACATAGTATGGGCTTTGATAATATTTGCACATATAGTGAATTATCATATCCTGGGAAAGATCCTTAAAAGACTAGGCATCTTCCATAATTCCATGTTCCTTGTCTTATATGTCTTCATAGTATATCGGTTCTTGTCTTTTATCACATCTACAATCGCAACGACTTTCCTCGTCGCTGGTTTTTATCTCCTCTACTATGGGCCGAGAAAACATGTGGGTGTTTCAACAGGGATTCTATTTACTCTCGCAGTATTTACTAAATATACTACTGTATTGCCAATTGTGTTTTCGATTGTCTATTATCTGATAATGAATATTTTTTCCTTCACTGATAAGGGTCGTGGGAGAATTAAGATGGCATATGCATTTCAGAAAAAACCTTTTACAGATCTGGTCATAGCCTTATCTTTTATTGTTATAACATTTATTTTTTTTATCTGGTTATATCCCAACTTCATACTCTACACCTATCAGGGTCATCAGGGACAGTTGCTTCTTTCATTAGAGAATGGAATCAAACTTCTTCTTGTCAAGAGGGGTTTGAATACTCTTTCAGCAGTATTGATCCTGGCTTGTATTCTTTATTCGATAGGGAAGGGATTTTTTAACAAGGATACATTGAAGTATCCGTTTATCACTCTGACAATTTATTTCAGTTCGGTCATGCATATAATGCTGTATGGTGTTTTGAGGATCGGTTCGCATTATATGCTTCCAGTATATCCGTTCATGGTTATCGCATTCATGGTTTTATGGAAAAAATCGCGCAGGCTTTTCTCACTGCTTTTTCTTGTCACACTAGTTTTTCCATCGATATATACTCCTGAAGTCTATGGGAGCCCTGTAGTAGATCTGTCTAGAGCCGAATTCATCAGATATGGGGATAAAGTAAAGATGGATGTAGGGAAGGGATTTTCATTCATACCACCACAAGACGGTCATGTATTAGTCGAGTTGATCAAGGGTGAACGCAACATCATTGAAGAATATTCGATACCTGTCGATCCAGAAAAGATTGATGTGATAATCGAAGATAGCAGAGGATTTCCCTCCTTTGAAGATCCTGCTTGGGCTTATACCCTCAGAAAAATGACTAACCTATCATATCCCTACTCACAAGCATATGAAGAGCCGCTGACAAAGGATGAAAAAAAGATCCAGGAACAGCTTTTATCTGGGAAGTATTCTATGATTATTATCGCTCCTCCAGCATGGGCTTCTACTTCAAGAATAGTCTATTCTAGCCTAGAGTATACTATGGCGAATTATTGCATGGTCCATATACCTGATTTTTTCTTCTTTGGGTCCGGTAGGGAAGGATCAACATTCCTATTTAAAGATGATCAGGATTGCATGAAACTACTTGAGGATATGAATAATTACTACAATGCAAACTTCAGTAAATACTGCATGTATGGAGAACGCCCAGTAAAAGTAATATCTGAGGTATTCAAGATGAATCAAATGGAATTATGGGGATTGAAGGATTGTAAGAATCCGCCGGCAGGATATCATCCCTCAGATAAGGATAAAGTACTATTAACCGACCTTTTGATTATTATCGTATTATATCCTCTAGTAAGTCTCTTTTTGGCGGGCTTCAGGAAGTTGACTTAGCATTCATTCTCATAGTAATCCCTGATGACTTCCACTACCTTCAATTGTTCTGTGATATTGTTTTTAACCATGAATTGGATTACTTTCTTTCGCTTCTCAAGTTCAGTATGGTATTTTTTCGTATCTATCCCCGACATCTCGACCATCTTATCTCTTATTGCAACAGCCATCCCATTTTTATCAATCCTGTCTTTCGAGGCATTATATTCAAAGACATTTCCTAGATGAACCATTTTTTCGGTGGCATGACCGACTTCCTTTACCTCAAAGACTCTCCTCTCAGTCTTTCCTTCCACATAGAAACGCTTTAGAGTAACCACCAAGTCTATAACCCTTAAAAGGTCTGGCGATACATTCATGGGCTTTGACTGCAAACGCATCATCGCGCTTCTTGCATTGTTTGAGTGAATTGTTCCAAGCCCATGATGTCCAAGGTTCATCGCGTTTACAAGATTGAATGCTTCACCTCCGCGGACTTCCCCGACGATTATCCTGTCGGGCCTCATCCTTAATGCATTTTCGACCAGGTTGTTCATGTCAATATCTTCATTCACCTTGGTCCTAACCCAGTCGCTATGATAGTCTAGGTTTATCTCGAAGGTTTCTTCGATGGATATTATACGCTCGTATTCTCTTGTGAATGCGAGCAATGCGTTTAGAAGCGTTGTTTTTCCAGAGCTCGTACCACCAGAAATTAGGATGTTTCTTGGAGCCAGTCCGAATCCGTCAACACAAATCCATAGTAAAGCGGCAATATCAGGATTCAAAGTCTTGTTCTTCACCAAGTCAATTATCGATAATGAGGTTTCAACGAATTTCCTTATTGTTATCGCTGGTTTTCGAAAAGAGATTGGTGGAAGAGTGATATTCACTCTAATCGCCTCGGGGAGTGTAACATCAATGATCTTTCTATCTCCTTGTATGCCTGTATATCTTTTTATCTTTTTGATGAGTCTGAAAATATCTTCTGAGTGTTCGAATACAATATTTGTCGCGCATTTCCCAAGTTGTCTATGATATATGTATACTGGTTCCTTCGACTCGTTTATTAATATCTCTTCTATTTCGTCGTCTTCAAGGAGTGTCTGGATCATACCATAATTGTTAACATAAGTTAATGCTTTTTCAATATACTCTTGATTATCAGTCTTTTTTCTTAGGAATTCTATGGCGTGTTCACGTCTTTCCTCTGGCGAAAATGCAGGGAACATATCTTTTGACTCTTCTAGGAATTCATCCTCCCATTTATCGAATTTTTCCTTTTCATCCCGGTCTAATAACATACCGTCTACGTTGAATTGATCCATCTTATTGTTATTTATTATAATTTCAATAGTAAATTACTATAATGGTGATTCAATGGGTGGTTGTTTGATAAAATCAATAATATATTCTACTTTACTATTGACAATCTTCATTCTTAGCGTCTCTGCCGCCCAGCAAACAACTTGTTCTAGTTCTAATCCACCCTCATGTGGTGGAACCTGTCCTGCTGGCCAGGCATGCGCCTATAAACTCTATTTGACTCATGTGGGTGGCTATTGTGATTGTGTTGCTGTATCCACTACTACATTACCTCCTTGCACAATGAATCCTAAAACACAGTCCTGTTCAGGATATTGTCCAAATAATGGCTATTGTATCGATTATTACGGCAAATGTACTTGTAGTCCGACAACTTCTACGACTTCTTCTACAACAACATTGAAACCTACAATAACAACCACTACTCTAAAAGGTGGGAAGACAACGACAACACTAAAGTTAGGCACTACAACTACGTTAAAGTCAGTGTCTACAACAACATTAATTCTCACTACCACAACTCAACATACTACGACCACTCTATTGACTCCTTCATTCACCCTCCCCTCTGCACGTGATCTACTGACAACATTGACTACATCAACCACAGTTAGGAGTAAAATCAATCCAACATCAATATCGTATACAAAATATCCTACCCTCCCATTTAAGAACCGGGATACCGTTGAATTCTCGATCTCGGTATCTGATCTGGACGGGATAGATCAGGTTCAACTTATTGTTGGTGGAAAGACTCTCCAAACTTGTAGTGGCGGTGGTTCAGAGATGTCGACATGCCTTGGCAGCGGTGGACCATATCCGTCACACTCCTCAATGCAAATCCTAGTGATTGACTCACTGGGTAACAGGCAGATACTTGAGGGTTTCATAGACGTCCAAGACGAGGAAGAAGAATCCGGGCCATGTCCAACTGGATGCTCTTGCATGACTACTTCGATGGCGAATATGAACTGGCCCGGCAATTTCGACCAGTGCAGTCCAACACAGTGTGGTAGCGAGCCTCAGACCGCTGATCCGGGTACTGGTAGTGGCCCTGGTACTGTGGTTGATGGGGGTGGTGGAGGCGGTACTGGAACACCACTACCTGACATACCTATGTTTTGTTTTAGGGAAAGCGATCCATGTCCCGGTTCATGCTCATGTCTTACTCCTATGGAGGCTGCTGCAGGAACTGTGGGCGGACTAAGCAATCGTCCATGTGAATGCTCTCCAACACCCTGTGGAACCGGGAGATTTTGCTATGAACTCGGTTGCCGAGCCGTGAAAGGCGATTTAACACCGTTCAGAGAAGAGCATGCTCCGTGGGTTCTAGTACATGCGGTTCATCAGACAACAGGCGCAGAAAGGCTTATGCCAGCCGCTTATCCGATAAACGGTTCAACAGAGGATCCTAAACTAGTCTATTCAGGTTGTCTTTCAGAGGGATTATGGGATCTTACCCCGATATATAGTGAAACTCGTTTATGTGAGGGATGTCCGCTTACAGGTACATGGATTCCGCCGAGTGTAACTGTTGATGCAACCGACTTATGCGGACCGGACATTACAAGAAACTTCCATTATGATCGGCCTGATACAGTCGAGCCTGAAGTCTTCATTGATACTGTTCCTGAGACGATTTACTTTTATGATCATCCAGATATTAATATCACAGCGACTGACATGGGGGGAATTCATCGCGTGAAGGTTTATGAGTCTGGTGTGGATAAGGAATGCGAGCCAGTTGAGGAAAAACTTATTACAGAGTGTTGTTTTGATGGTGATGGTACTGAAACCTGTATTATCGAGAATAATTCTATTGAAAACCTTAGTACTGTCGTATATACTGCAGTCGCTTGTGATATGGCTGGTAACACTCATTCAGAATCTATCACGAAGAAGATTCATGTGAATATCAGTGCTGGAAAGATCGGTAAGATATGCAGTTGTCGTGACGGTGTAAACTTTTTGGCAAGATTTGATAGATGGGATGATCTTGCCGCTGGTGATATATTGCCTGGTGGATTAGATGAGCTGGTTCTTGCCAACTCAGATGATAGCACCTTAATAGTATATTATGTTAATGGCAGTATTGCTGGGAATTTTTCATCAGTCTA
>CAYREE010000089.1:0-9404 GCA_964423225.1 uncultured archaeon
GCCTCTGGATTTCATGTATTCTGTCTTTGATTCTGAATTCTCCTGTTTTTCCCTCAAGTATTCAGCCTTCTTGAATGATTCATGTGCGAGTGTTAAATGCTGGCTCGCATTCTTATAGTGTATGCCTCTGACAACTAGGTCTGATGACTTCTTCATCCAATAAGTGTCGTTTAATATCAGATATATTTCTAACGCTTTTTTCCCTTTTGCCTTAGCCTCCTCGTATAGTCCTCTCCGATATAATTCCACGGATTGTTTGTAAAAGTATTCGCTGTCAATATAGTTCATAGAATTCTGTATCAAGTTGAATGTATGATTCATCTTGGAAATATCTCCAAGCCGGGCATAAACCTTATGGGCTTTGGATGCAACCTTCTTACCACCAGCATAATCAGATTTATTATATAATTCAAGAGATTCTCTAAACAGTGTGTTAGCATCGATATAATCACTTGACTTGTTTATTATCAGATCCGATAATTTAGATGAATTACCATCTCCTAATTCCGTGTAAATAGCTTGTGCTTTTTGAGCTTCAATAATGGAATCTTCATAATCTGCATCGATATAAAATCTTAAAGCTGTTTCATAATAATTTTTCGCGATCCTGTCTTTGACAAATTCTGGATTGATGACAAATGAAAATAGCTTCCTCTGGGATAATACGAGAAGTTCAACTATCGTATCCCTCTTCTTTCTCCATGTCAAGGTCTCAAGCTTCATGACCGGCATGTCTAAAGTATACTCCCATTGAGGTGCTCCGGTATGGTTGAATGCATAGATAGTGTTCTGTGATACAGTGAATATCTCCTTGGATCCATCAGATTCAATGTCTTTAGAGACTACAGTATCCCTTATCTCTGGTATATGATACCTCCATAAGATATTTCCCTTTCTATCAAACACGTAAAGATAATCATTTTCAGTTGTGGCAAGAATCTCCATTCCAGGACTATTGTCTATGTCTGCCGCATATAGGCTTTCAACATTTGTGCTCGTCAAATACGCCCATTTTTTCTTACCTACCTTGCTAAGGACCTCCACTTTATTATATGATCCCACAATAATCTCCTTTGATCCGTCACCATCAATATCAGCAACCTTTAAAGAGTTAATAGTGCCCTCTGCAGTATACTTCCATAGTATGTTCCCTTCAGCGCTAACCAGGTAGACTTCCCCCGCCCTATTCCCGATTGCTACCTCCTTCTTAGTGTCTCCAGTAATATCATCGGTTACCATGGCAAGAATATAACCTGTATTATCGACCTGCCATTTCAATGTATTATATTCATAACCCTTCTGTCTTTCAAGCATGAATAATGGAGTCTTGTAAGGTGAAGAACCGAGAACACAAGGCTGACTCCTAATCTCTGAACCCACGACAATATCCAAGTTCCCGTTTTGATCCATGTCAGCGATTGACGCTGCTCTAGGATTGTTTTGAGGCCAGATTACAGATATCTTATTCTTCCATAACAGGTTTCCTTTGTGATTCAATGTATAGACATGACTAATATCATTATGAAGGTTGGCAAGTGTTATTTCTGGTTTAGGATCTCCTTCAATATCCTTTACTTCGATCAGGTCGCCGCCGATCGTAGTATTCCACATATGGATAACTGCAGGATAATCAGCGTCTACAACCCCCAGGCTCAATACTAATATGAGCAGGATAACCCCCCTTTTCATCGTTAAAATAATCAATAATCAAGTTATATATACCCCTGGT
This sequence comes from uncultured archaeon, assembly GCA_964423225.1. Classification (GTDB taxonomy): domain Archaea; phylum Altiarchaeota; class Altiarchaeia; order IMC4; family SCGC-AAA252-I15; genus CAYREE01. The sequence continues at coordinate 1,730 of CAYREE010000089.1, forward strand.
TAGTATATATTAGTGTTTTAATAATCATCCCTATAGAGGTCTTATTATGACTGATAAAATACTAGTTGTAGTTCCTGCTTATAATGAAGCGCCTTCAATCGGTCGTGTATTAGACGATTTATCCCGGAAACCTTATACAATCTTGGTTATAGATGATGGGAGTGTTGACGAGACAGAAAGAACGGTCCAGGAAAAAGGCATCCGAGTGATCAGACATGTTGTAAATGTGGGTTTGGGTGCAGCTATCGCAACAGGTTTTGAAGTGGCTCGTAGAGAGGATTTTGACATTCTAATAACCTTTGATGCAGATGGACAGCATAATCCAGACGATATCGATAGACTAACCAAGGTTTTAGATGATTCCGATGTAGTCATCGGAGTTCGCTCAGTCTATAAAGAACGCATGCCCTATAACAAGCAGATAGGCAATTGGTTCCTGAATCTCCTAACCTACTTCATATTCGGAGTGATGTCCAAAGATTCACAAAGCGGGCTTAGAGCATTCAACAAAAAAGCTATCAACGTAATCAATGTCAAATCTAATCGATATGAAGTCTCATCCGAGCTATTATATGAGGCAAGACAGAACGACTTGACGATAAGCGAAGTTCCAGTTGAAGTAATCTATACTAAACATTCAATTCGAAATGGTACCAATATATTCGATGGATTCAAGATTTTATGGCGAATGCTCCTGCATAAACCTGGAGGAAGAATAAATGAATAGTATCCTGATATTCCTCGGAGTAATATTCTCATTATTTGCATTAAGCAGAGTATTTCTACGGTTAAGAGAGGGACGGATCAGCAGGGGCATGATGATTGTCTGGACAATCTCATGGATCACTGTGATATTATTCCTTCTATTCACTGAGGAATTCGAAGTACTGTCAAATGCAGTAGGTATTGGAAGGCCACTTGACTTCATCCTCATAACAAGTATTCTTGTCGCATATTATCTTACCTTTAGGATCTACGTATATCTTGAGGAATTACGTAGCGACCTGGCGAAAATAGTCAGAGAATTATCTATCCTATCAGAGAAAAAGAACAAGAAGTAGTAATTATTTGTTAAAAGAACAAGAAGTAGTAACTATGGGTTTATACCTATGTTGAGCTGCATCTGCCTGATAGTTTCTCAGCTCCTGTAAATATCTTTTCAAGTATATCGTGTTCCCTATTATTGAATTGGAATTGTATCGAAAACGAATATGATGATCCAGCAGTACAATTGAGGGCCCAGGTCTCATACTTATACGTATCACCTGGAAGCATGGTCCTATCTATCGAATATGTTGTAGTCCCCGAATTAACAGATAACCAATCTAGAAGTATCTCATATTCCTTGTTGTTCTCAATCAATATTACTGATTGCCGGGTTGCTACTGATGGATCATATACCTCCCAGTCCATGATTCCAATATCAGCTGCCTTCCAATAGATCATACCCTTCTTCTTATAGGTTCCAGCAGTTCCTATCTTAATGAATCCGGCAAGTACACCTACAGCAACAACAGATATCACTATGGATATCGCTAATAGAACTAGATATTCAACAGATGTCTGCCCCTTTGAATTAACTCTTCTTACCTTGAGTGGTTTCATTGTACTAGGCCTTCTTTTTTATTGTTTTATTTGTTCCAGCCAGCCACAACCACCTTGTTTATATATGGTTTTCTTTATATAAACGCCTTCTTTTTATAAACCCCTTATTTGGTGATAAGGGATATTGTTTTTTCCCCTAAATATAATGTTGGTATGGGTTTATTCCTCATATTTGATTGGTATGTGTGACTGGTCCTTAATCCTTACGTAAATTATAACCTATAAAGAAAAAAAATTTAGAGGATTCTTGCCCTAGTTAGAGCAAGATCCTGTCATCTTTTCAACGCCCTGGAATATCTTGTCGTTGACGTCGTGTTCGTTGTTATCGAACTGGAACGTCACCTCATAAGAGTATGTTGCACCAGCTGTACAGTTGAATGGTGATGTCGCATCATACTTGTACGTTTCACCAGGTATTAATGTCCTACTGACTGCAAACGTAGTTCCTGACTGACTTTCTAGATTCCAGTCAATTGATACCCAGTCTATCGTTATCTGATATTCTTTGTTGTTTGTGAATATCACTGTACTATTCTGGCTTGCCGCTGTGGCAAATACTTCCCAGTCCGCTATTCCTACATCAGCAGTTTTCCAGTACACCATACTCTTTTTCTTATATGTTGTAGCGGTTCCGATCTTGATGAATCCTGCAAGAACTCCAACTGCAACTACCGCGATGATAATAGCGATAGAGAGTATAACCAGATACTCGACTGATGCCTGTCCTTTTTTCCCTGTTCGAACAACCTTAGGTTTCATTTTGTTCGTCTCACCCCCCCTTTTAGAATTTGGTTAAACATTCACCTAATGTTTATATGTTTATGCATTAGATGATACCTATATAAATACTTTAGGTTGATATACACCTATTGTGATTATAAAATGGTTATTGGGATTTAAATACTTGTCGATTTTAATTGCCTTTGTTTTGCGTTTTAAACCGTTTAGGATAAGATTATTTTTTATTATAAACCTTTTGTTGCCATTGTTTTTCGTCATACTTCAGCCCCCTTGAACTGCCAGAATAATTTTTCTCCTGGCGAGATGGAAATGCCTTTATAGAATTGGAATGGGACTATCTTTTTTGCGTGTTTTGAACCCCTCATCTTTAGGATCTCTACAGCATTTTGTCTGATATTCTTTATCTGGATGTTATACATCACGATTACGGTGTCAACGATGTATTCTTCGAAGCCTTGGTCGTGGTATGATCCGAATGTCCTTTCAAATTCTGATGTCATTATGGTTGTGCAATCGTTGTTCCGTAGCCAATCGCAGAATTTTATTAACGCCATCTTTCTTTCGAATGGGTCTTTAACGACCATATTGAATGTGCCTATCGGGTCAATAACGAATCTTTTAGCATCATTGTCTTTTATTATGTCTCTTATCTCCCCGTAATCCTCTTTGATCAATTGCAGGAGGTCTGATGGATCGAGTTTTTTAATCATGAGTTTCTTATCTTCTCCTAGTTTATCAAGGTTCCAGTCAAAACCGTTCATATTCTGCTTTAGGACTTCTGGGGGCTCGTTGAATGTGACAAAAACACCGTTTTCATCATACATTGTCGTTCCATTGTACAGGTAGTTTAGTGCTAGCGTCGTCTTACCTGATCCACATCCACCTGTTATCAGAGTTGATGATCCCTTGATAAGTCCTCCACCAAGCATATCGTCTAATCCCTGGATCCCTGTCTCTACTCTATCCATTTTTTACTTCTTTTTTTTATCGAATTTTTTAACTATCTCGACCCTAAGTTCTGTGACATCCTCTTCTCTTTCTAACTCGTCTAGCTCGTCTTTTTTCTCTTGTTTGTCTATCAGTTGTTTTAGAATACTCTTGTCAAGATGTTCTATATCGGATTTTAGCCCTAGTATCTGCGTGTGCTTCTCTTCTAGCTTGGATTCATATTCAAGCAAGTCTCTTTCTTCAGCCTCTAATTCAACATTGAGACCTGCTAATTCCTCTTCGATATCCTTTCTCTTTTCTTCAATATCATATTTTTCCTTTGTCTTTTCATCTAGTCTCCCAGAGATGTCGTCTTCTCTATGTGTTAGTTCTATGACGTCCTTTTCAAGTGGTGGGATCTGTATTGCAATATCTTTTAATCGAAGCTCTTTCTTCACCCTGTCTTCTTTGAGTTCCTTATCCTCTTTTTCGAGTTTTTCTAAGCGTACTTGGATTTCAGCCATCTCATCATCCAGGTTTTTAACACCTGCCTCGGAGTCTTTCACAGCTTCTTCAATCTTCATAAGTTTTGCACTACTTGTTATATCCTTGTTTTTCAGCCAGTCAAGCCTTACTTTCAGCTTTGATTTTTCGTCAGTGATAATATCGTATAACTCTTTTATCGGGTAAAGCAGATCTAGTGCGAACATGTCTTTGGTCCAAGACATTACTTTCTGATGTTTTATGACTCTCAGTTCATCAACCTTCTCTTCTATCGCCTTCTTGTTTTTTTCAACATTTACTTTAAGTAGTTCAGCCTCCTGGGTGATCGAGTTTATCCGTTCAGCGGATTTTTTTATTTCTTCATCTAGGCACCGTATTTCATCTGGTATTTCTTCGAATTCCCTCTCTCTTTCTGCAATGTCTTTGAGTATCTTTGTTTTGATGTTTTTTTGTTTTTTTGTGACTTGTTTCTTGGTCTTTTTTACTTTTATCAAGGCGTTCTTTTCTTGTTCTGCATCTCTTAGGATCCGTGTCGCCTTTGTTATCTTTTCTTTTAACTCTTCTTCTTCGCTTGATAGTTTCTCCATCTTTGACTGGAGGGAATCGATTTCATATCTTGCGTTTGTCATCTTTTCCTCGAGTTTAGCTGGTATCTTAATGTTTTCTTCTTGTTGTTTTCCGGTAACATTCTTTAATTCTTCTAGTATTCTCTTTCCTTCATCGATTATCTCGGTATAGACTGATTGTAGCTTATCTTTTTTCTCTACAGCGTTTTTCAGGTTGAATAGTAGGTTCTTCTTCTCCTTTGTCTTTTTCTTCTCTTCTTTCTCGCAGTCTATTAGCTTATCTTTCTGGGCGAGGATAATGTCTTCAAGCTCTCCCTTGCTTTTATGCTTTAGTGTATGGGATTCTTCTTCGATAAATTGTTCTTTGAGGTCTTTTAAACGGCTAAGTTCATCTTCAATCGTATTCTTCGTCTTTTTTATCTCTTCCAGCCTTTTTTTGTTGGTTTCATCCTTTTTTATTAGTTCTTCGCGTTCTTCCTCGATTTTTGGTATTGTATTTAATGCTTCGGCAACTCTTTGTTTGAGGTATTTTATCTCTTCGGGTTGTTTTTCAATCTTTTCATAAACCTTGAACTTGTCTTCGATCTTCCTCATCTTCTCGACTTCTTTGTCGTATCCGTCTTTTATTATGTCACGTGTGTTAAGATTGCTATCTAGGTTTGTTTTCGCCTTGTTCGAGTCTTTTTCGATTAGTATTAGTTGTTTTTTATCCTCGTCTAACTGGCGTGTATTCTTAGCTAGTTTTTCATCGATTTCATGTATTTTACCGGGTATCTCTTCAACTTCTTCAGTTAGGGTTAGGAGCGTGTTTCTAGCATCCCTCAATTCTTTTTCAAGTTTGTCGTATTCCCCCCTGATTTTTTTCACATACTCTTCGATTACCTTGTCTTTTGCCTCACTCTCTGATTTTTTGGTTTCTAGCTCTTTTTTCAGTTCGGATTTTATTGGAATATCCTTCTTGGGTTTATCGATTTTTTCGGTTAGTCCTGCTATTTCCCTGGCGACTTCATCAAGTTTTTGTTTTTTTTCATCTAGTGTCTTAGTATTATTCTTTAGGTCTTGGTCTATCTGTCCAATATCTTTTAAAGTGGTTTTTTTCTTTTTCTTGATATCTGCTAGTTCTTTTTCCAAGTCTTTTAACTCATTTTTTCCTTTCTTGTCTTTGACCTTGCCGGTCATAATATCTCTAAGTCTTTTTATCTCCTTTTCTTCATGCTTAATGGTTTTTTCAATAGTATCCTCTTGAGCTTCGTTTTCTGGGCCTATCTTGGACTTTTTGAATGTTTTGCTGATTATATCACTTAGTTTTTTTACCTCCTCTCCTTTTTCGAAAAAGTCTGTCATTCTAAACTCCCCTCTCGTTGTTTCCTGTACCTGTCATGCTTTGTAATTTTTGTTCTAAAACCTGTCTTTTCTCGATTATCTCATTTAATGTTGATTCTGTTTCTGCTCTTTTTTCTTTGACTAAGCCTAGTTCCTTCTCTATCTTATTCTCTTTCTTCTTCATATTTGTAAGGGTTTCTTCTGTTTGTCCAATATTCTTGTTTGTGCTGATAAATTCTTTTTCAAGCCTACTTGATTCTTTTTCAATGGTTTTTCGTTTGTTTTCCATTGTTTCAATCTTTAATGCTGCCTCGTCTATCCGGATTTTGGTCACATTGAGTGTTTCGTCGAATTCTGGGATATCTAGCTCGACATCTTCTCCTATAGCATCCCTCATCTTATCCTCTAGCATCTTTTTTTTATGTGAAATTTTTACGTATTTTCTCTCTAACTCTTTTTTTATCCTTATTTGCTTTTCATATTCGTGTTTTGATTCTCTGAGGTTTTCGTCAACATTTACTAGCTCGCTTCTTTTCATGTCAATAATGTTTTTAAGCGATGACATCCGTTCCTGTATCTCGCTTCTTTCAGCCGATATATCAGTTATCTTCCTTTGGAGGCCTTCTAGTTGGCTGTTATCCCTGAATATTTTTTCGTCATGTCCGTGTAGCTGGTTTCTTAATGTGACTTGTTGATTGAGGAGGTCATTAATGTTCTTTTCAAGGTTTAGCTTGAGGTTGATGTTTTCAGTCTCTAATTTAATTGTATCTGCCTTTATCACGCCTGGCTGGATCATCTTTATAATGTCTTTTGAACCAGATGTCTCATCCCCCTGCTGATATCCTTGATGTGGCTGTCTTATATCCTGTTGTCCTGGTTGTCTTATATCTTGTTGTTGCGGTGATTGTTGTCCTGGTTGTCTTATATCTTGTTGTTGGGGTGATTGTTGTCCTGGGCTTACGTCTTCTAAATACCCTCCTGAGTCCATGTATTTCCTTGGTTTGGGTTTTTGATATATGTCTCCTCCTTCGTTCGGCATTATAGGGATGCTTGAGCCTATCCAATCGCTTGTGGATCCTAAAGGGAGTTTATCTACTCCCACACGTCGGCGTCCATCATCTAATCCGAATTCTAGGACCCCGTCCATCATCATCTTGAATGTCTCTTCTATCTTTGATTCGTGAACATTCTCTTGCAGAATGAATATTCCAGTGTATTTATTTGATGTTATCCGGTTCACATGGACTTTCAGGAATTCTTCACAGACACTCGAGTTGATGTATAATAGGAGTGTTGATAATGAGTCGAATATGACGAGTCCCTGTCCTTTAAACTCGTCTAAGATTCTCCTTAGAGACATGTTTATCTCATTCAGGTTTAATATAGACGAGCAGCTTATCACAGCTGGATCATGTATTGCCTTTCCAGTAACCTGCTCTGAATAAACATCTATATATTTTAAAAGGTTCTTGTCTTCAGCGCTCTTGTAGTCGATGTTGAAGTATTGCATCTTTTCCCTGATGTTGTTCGGGGATTCATCGAGGCATATCCATATGATTGGTAGTTTGTTCTCTATGAATTGTTTAGAAAGATTTGTGCAGAATGATGTTTTTCCAGAGCCTACTGGACCATATAATAAGAGTGAAACGCCAAGAGGGAACTCCTTGATGCTACCTCCAATATTGACTTCTATTACATCCATTAATCCCCCACCCCGTTAATGCATGAATGATAAGGCGTAAGCCGTTACCAATTAATTATCTGTAGGCATGTATATATACTTCGAGTTTATATCCTCGTCTAAATTACCGGGTTCATGCTTTTTTCCTGTGTTATCTGCAAATTAATAAACCCCAGTATTTATATTTAAATAAGACATATATCTTACATTCATTTTAAACGAAGAGGTGGTTTGGAGATGGTTAATATTTCAGAAGAAGTAAAAGTATTCGAGATTACCTGGGAGGGTTTCTTTGGTGGTATGCATCTCATGAATATTGGTGTTTTAA
>CAYREE010000090.1:0-9399 GCA_964423225.1 uncultured archaeon
TTGCTCTGTAACGACGTCTGGTGTTGTGAACTCGATAATGGTAGTCGTTCCAACTCTTGGTACGATCTTAATCCTTACCTTTTTGTTCTCACCTACGCCTCCATTGTCTCCAGTTGCCGAGCAATCGTTGCAGTTAAACTTGACTTTAATAACGTCTCCTCTGCTTAGATATCCTTGCTCGTAATCTGGGCCTTTCTTAATCCATTCAACGGTGTAGTCTGCTGTGCCTGCTGCGTTGTTTGTGGAGTCTCCTTCGCTCTCGTTGTAATCAAGGCTCTGGGACGTTGTCGCAGTGTCTACAAGTAGTACAGTGTTGTTTAGGTTCATTGGTTCAGAACCAGCTTGAAGTCTTAATAGAACTTCAAATCTTTCGATGTCGTGGTTGCTTGAACCGTCTGTAGCCATCACTGATATTCCTTCTGCACCTGTTGCCACACCTTCTTCTGCTTGGGAACCGGTTGTTAAGCTCTTCTGCTGTAGGCTACCCGAAGTTGATATTAAAACCGCGGCAGCAACTGCAGCCACAAGAACTACGGCAATAAAGATTATCAAGGTTCCAATTCCCATCAGACCCTTATCCATCTTCTCTTTCATTTTTCCCCCCTCGTTGTTTTTTTTTAATTAATAACCAAAAGATGTTTACTCTTTGTTTATACTAGTAATTTATTGTCACTATCATATAAATACTTTTGGTAAATATCACATCTAAGGGATTAACAATGGAATTACCTGTTTAAAAACTTTTTGTTTTGTTAGATTTGCTCTTTTCTGAGCTGGCTTATCCTCTTATCGATGGTTTCCGTCATTTGTTGTTTTATTATTTGTGAGCTTCCTTGTATGTCTTCTAGAGCATCTGCGAGTAATTTGTCTCCTATAGCGGCTCTAATCCAGTTTGAGAAATCATTCTTTCCTTGTGTGTGGAATTCTATTGATTCAACTGGGCTTCTTTTTATAGCATCGCATAAATCTTCAAGTAGGAATACTTCCTCGATCATATCCTGGTCTCCCAGTTTTATCTTGAATCCGTCGTTACTGTGGACTGTTCTAAGGAATGGGTGTTTCTTTGCCTCTACCTTCTTCCTTAAGATTTTTACTAGTTCTTTCTTGAGTTGTTCTGGTGGCTTGTCTCCTATTTCCTCGATCTGTCCTGCCAACTTATCGTCTTTCGCTGTTTCTCTAACCCATCTTGCTATTGCATTACCGTTTTTAATATGGAATTCTACTGATTCGTCTGGACTGTTTTTTACTGCATCCATCAAGTCTTTTATCAAGTAGAATTCTGGAACGACTTCGTTTTCTATTGACATGTCTGATTCTTGGGGTATTGTTGATGGATCTTGTTTTGATGGATTGTCTGTAATTGGATCCTGCATCACCTGCTTATCATCAATTGGACTTTGTTCAACAGACGATATATCAAGGTCTGGGTCTGGTAGAGGATTATCCTCTGATGAGGGTTCCTGTCCTACTCCTGGAATTTCTGATGGTCCTTCTGGTTCTGGCATGCTTGAACTTGATGGTTCTTCTGGTTCTATCATGCTTGACGGTTCATCAGAGTCATCTATTATTTCAACATGTTCTTTTTCATCTAAGTCTCTTTTCATATGTCGTGGATCTTCTCCATATGAAAGATGGACTTCAACATTGTTGTTGGATTCGAGGTCAATGTGTTCTTGGGGTAATATCACATCGTATTTCAATATTCTTTCCTCGTTTGGCTGTATCATTATTGCATCATTATCCTCTCCCAACAAGTCAAAAGCCTTTCTTGACGTTGTGTCTGCTTGTCCTGCCGCCATCGGTATGCCGTCTTCCGATGAAGGATCTTGGATAACATTTAATGCAGGTTGTACTAGCCGTAAAGCTGATTTAATACAATAGCTATGGTTATCATTGTTTTTCACTGTAAGCTCTAGCTTATGCGAGTTCTTATCATATGTTAGGCCTACAATGTCTATTGGCGTCTTCTTTTTCTCCAGGATTAATATTGCTGCGAGTAAGACAAGCGATATTAGCATTAGTATCCAGTAATACCTGCTTGTTGACATAGCAGCGTCTCCCAGGGGTCCTGCGCTGACTGTCAATGCGAAATTGACTACAGAAAACAATATTACAGCGGCTTTTAGTGTCCTTTGTTGAGTGGTTGACGGCATTTTATCCTCCTATAGATCAACCACCCCTTATATTATATAACATTCTTTATATAAAAGTCTTTTTTCAGTGAATTAGCTTAGCTATATTCGATATTATAGTATAAATTGTCGATTCTGCATCTTTTGTTATTTGCATCGCTTTGAGCATTTTGTCTGATATATGCTCCGTTGGCTCCGGCTCCGAAGAAGTCGCTACATGTCCAGCTGAAGGATGATGTCACGTCCGTGCATGTTATTCCTGGACTGGCTGAAGTATAGCATGTATTGTCCTCTTCTGACCATGAGGAGCCGTCGTTTGACACGCTAACATCGCAGTCTGATGGGCCTGATGCTGTGATCCACCATTCATGGCATAGTTCAACGGATATTATATCATTACAGTTGTCTATTGTTGTGTCATAGTATACTGCGCGGATACCGCAGTATTGGTTTGCGTCTGCCGAGTGGTCTTCGACTTGGTTGTCGTCACAGTATAGTCTGTCGTTTGGACAGCTTCCAGGGTATGTTCCGTCAGGTAGGTCTGGGAAAGAGTTTGATAAAGTTTCTTCAAATGCTGCGTCGGCTGACTGAGTTGGTGGTTTTTCTGTTAATGTGCTACCGCATGTGCCTTCATTACAAATTCCTGCACAGCAGTCGTCGCCAACAGTACATCCTGTTGATCCGTCAGATCCACAACAGTTTGAACTACCATCGCATTCGCATCCGTCAGTATTGCAGCCCGTACCTGTATTATCACATTCCCCTGCATCTTCTGCACTGGTTATAGCGTATTCAATGCATCCGTTCCAGCATCTTGGCTCATAGCACACATTGTCGGTGCATGTTGAATTATCCCTATCACAGTATTCTCCTCCAGTGCATGTAGCGTCTCCGCAAAGTGATGCATTGAATACTCCTTCATTGTATGCTGCATTGCATGCGGCAAGTCGGGCAGTATGTTCTCCGACTGTTAGATCTGTGAGTGTCTCCACCTCGATTTCCTCGTCTGGATTCCAGTGGTTTGGATCATAGTCAGTGTCAAGTATAGTCACAGTCAGATTCTGTCGTTCTATGTGAAAACCATCTATATACAGGTCCAGACAATCAGTCTCCATTAACGCACATCCATATGATGTGAAATATAATTCTACCTTGTCTGGTGTACTATAATTAGTGTAGTTGAATCCAGTCATCCTCATATCAGTACACTGCAACTCAGCCATCGGATCCTTCATCTTCCTCATGCTGAAGATTGAGGCGACCTGTTCATCCATTGTCATTAGTAGTCCGCCGATGAAAATGAGGGCAACCGTGAATAGTATCACGTTCAGGTATATCGAGCTAAACATTGTTTATCACTATGATACGGTGATCAATTTGCTGTCTGCCATTGCATTGCAGGTTCCCACCTTTATCTCGTGGGTGCCAGCGGTTAAGTCCCACCATGCATCTATCTCCAGTGTTTCATCCGGATTCCACAGTGTTGGATCGAAGATTGTTTGTTGAATAGTGATGCTATAGTTTGTGGTTGGGATGAATTCCCTATCAATGTATAAGTCCATACAGTCGGTTTCAAGGATTGTCTTTCCCGTATTGTTAACGTATATGTAATAATCAGTTGCTGAATAGGTTACTGTAGTCAATTCGATCCGCGTGTCTATCTGGTCTTTCAATGTCTCCTGTTGGTATTCAACATCCTTTGTCGTATCGATGAGATAGTCGTTAACCTCTTCTATTAGAAATCCGATCCCTACAAGGACTAATGAAAAAAGGATTACATGACCTATGATTGTGGAATATCCCATGTTATACTATTTTACCTTAGGATTAATTTAAGTCGAGTAGGTGTAAGTATCGCTTATCCCGTTGCAGGTCACAATCTTCACTGTATGTGTTCCGCCTGTCAGTGATTTAGTTGCCTGGAATTCAAGAGTCTCTTCGATATCCCATTCAGTCCGGGCGGTTCCCGTGTCCGAGGCGTTAACAATGGCCAGGCTACCATCGGCAATATATGTGTTGTCTACGAATACGCTGATACAGTCGGTACCTACTAAGCGGTCCCCCACATTCTTTGCATGAATATAGGATACTGTACTAGCATATCTTGCATTAACAATCTCGATCTGTGTTCGCAACTGGTTTGTGATGAAATTCTTCTTGTCAGTCATAGCCCCTTTGGTTTCTTCGATATAGTTGTTGAATGCGGCGATGACGCCTGCCGATACTGCGACGACTCCGATAAAAAATATTATGTGTGCCGACGGGATACTAAAACCCATTTTATAATAGTATATTATTAGTAGATTATTTATATTGCATTCTGTGACTAGGACAAGATGTTTTTCACATCATCTTCAGTGAGATTCAATTTCTTTAGTCTAGCAATAAAAAATAGTGTTGCTGCATGATCTTCTATTGCAGGCTGGTATCCTGTCTGTTTCTCTCCAGGAGTCTTTATACTGTCAATATATCTGTCAATAACATCAGATACTTCTCCTGTAATCCATCCGATGTCCTTATAGTAATTGAATATTGTCTTGGACCTCTGGCATCCTGCCTTATCCACAAAGTGTCTAACCCATTCCAAGATTATTGCGAGAGACTCGACATTGTCCTCAAGCTTGTCAAGCGGTACAACTTCACTGATGTCTCTCTTCTTTTCCTTTTGGACCATTTCAAATGGAGGCATTACATATCCTTCAATCGACGGCATTGAAGGTATCTGAGCTGGCCCAGCGTGTTTCACGGCTTCTTTTCTTGGAATGGGTTGTTCCTTTTGTTCTATAGCGGGTTTACTTATCTTCTCTGATATCCTCTGGATTGCATCGACTGGGGGCGGCTTTTGCTGTACTGAATGGCCTGCGCTTTGTATATAGTTCATAAGTGCCTTATGCGCGTCTGGTGTTACCCAGTCTAGTTCCACTAGATATCTCATTATCTCCTCGGTATCTTTTGCCCCGACCTTGTCGACTAGGTATTTGACCCAGCCGAGCACGGTGACTAGTTGGTCGGGCTCCATTTGTTGGGGTTCCTCTTTTGGCCTTAGTGCTGAGGGGATATCATTTGGAGATAATGGTATTCCGCCTATTGTGATTGGGATTGATTCTTTTTGTTCCTGTGGGCTTTCGGTTGCCATCATTCTTTCTAGGTGTGATTTGATGGCTTCATATGCTTTGGGTGTTATCCATCCTAGTTCGAGTAGGTATCGTAGTAGTTGTGTGTTTCTTTCTAATCCTTGTTTTTCTCCTACTAGTGATGTTATCCATTCTAGGACAAATGATGCTGTACCGTTTTTTATTGATTGCATGAACATCACTTGTTCTGGTTGTCCTTCAGCCTTTGTTTCTGGTTCTTGTGGTACAACTGGTTGCACAGGTTCTGGCGCTATCTGGGGTATTACTTCTGGTTCTTCTGGTATGGGTTCTAGCTCGCTTACTGGGGGAACCACGATTTTTTCCTCTTCTTCTGCTTCTGGTACTGTTTCTCCTTCGACGGTGACCATCTTTTTTATGGGTTCTTGTACTTGTTCTTTGTTGTCTACGAACGGGTTGATCTGGTTTGTCACCATCTCATATAATGAGAGGAATTTCTTCATGTTTCCGTCAATACTGTCTAGTCTTTCAGAATTCTTTTTTGCTATGTCCAGTGTCTTGTTTATTGATGATTCTAGTTTTTGTGTTTTTTGTTCTAGGTCTGTTATCTTACCCTCCATCTCAGATTTATCTTCTTCTCCTAGTAGGGCTGTGAAATCTTCGACGGATGGTTCTTCTGGTGCTGGGACTGCGGGTGCTTCTTCAGTGACTTCTGGCTGTTCGGGTGGTGCTTCTTCAGTGATTGGAGTTTCGGCTGGCGGCAGTTCTCCACCAGCCGTTTTTTCCCCAACCCCCTTTAGTCTAGACTTCACACCGTCCAGAAGTTCTTTTATCACAGTTTCCACCCCCACTTAGGGGGTTGGCTTATAGAAAACTCGTTTTGTTTAGACCCCCAAGAAAACCAGTTTAAACCAACCCCCCTTTCAACTAGCCCTGACTGACTAGTCTCTTCTTTCTCCATGATAGTCACCAATGGTGTATAAGCCGTGTGAGGCTTATAACTGGGGTTAATAGAGAATTTCTTAATCTAAATCTGCTTCTATTCTCCCCCCCTAAATAATGTTTAAAGTATACCCCAGTTAGTACATTAGATGCTCTTATTTAAATATATCATTGTTGTAAAGGATTTTTTTTGATTTCAGTATACTATGTTGGTGTATATTAATCTAGTATTGTACATTCTCTTTCTAGTAGTGTAAACTGTTTTTGATCCAGTGCATTAGGATTAAATGGCACTAGCATTATGCTTTCTGATGTGCTTATCCTGTCTCTTGTCTGTTGTATGAGTCTTAGGACAATAGCGAAATCATTGTTGCTTATCAAGTATTCTAATCCGTCAAGCAGTATTATACTCTTGTTGTTTTTATCAACATAGTTGCTTATCAGGATGCTTAGTTCCTGGAGGCCTGATATGGATGTTATTTCTCCTGTTGCTTTTACGCTTGTCAGCCAGCAGATCTCGGTTGTGTCGTCTAGCCCGTATTTTTTCTTGACGTGTTGTGGATTAGATCTTGTTATATATAGTCCTGGAATGCCTTTTTGTTTCTCTTTTAAATATAGTTTGACCTTGATGCTTTTTTCCGGGTTTTCTTCTATGAGCAGATATGTCATACTCTCTTCTAATTCAACTTCCTTTTCTTCAATCGTTGTTTTCTTTATGCTTTCTGCTTCGACTTTTATTCCTTCTTCTTCTTTTTCAAGCTCGTCTTCTTCTTTTCTTAGTCTTTCTTCTTCTTGTCTGAGCATGCCTTCTTGTTTCTTTAATTCTTCTATCTCTTTTTCGAGTTCTTCAATGGATTTATCGTCGTCGGAATACAATTAGATCACAGTTAACATTCATGGATTTTATTTATTTATATTATCATTTTCCCTGACAATATCTTCGTTTTTTCTAGCTTTTATTGCCCTTAGATAAGTGCTCAATGGATTTTCGAGTTTAAGCCATTGTTCTACTTCTTTGGGGTTTTTCTTTCTTGTCGTCTGTATTATCTTTCGTTTCCTGAGGGTTTTGAATAAATCTGTGATATTGTCTTTTAAGGCGTTTATATATGGTGTGAGTCTCTTTATCTTTACATAGTATGGTATTACTGCTAGATTATATGCGATTATGAATGGTGTGTAGATCAATAGTTTTTGTGTCGAACTGTTTTTTATGAAGTTTTTCAATGAGTTTCTTCTCATATAATATATTTTCCAGGGTGATGTCTCCCCCCATGTTGCTGAATGTTTGTGGTAGACTATGGCTTTTGGCTCATACATGCATTTCCATCCTCTTAGTCTTGCCCGCCATGCGAGGTCTGAGTCTTCATTGTATGCGAAATAGTCTTCGTCGAAATATTGTTTGTCGAGCTTGATGTCTTCTAGCATTTTTTTCTTGTATAATGCTGCGCCTGCGCAGGGTCCGAACACTTCTTCTGGCTCGTCATATTGTCCGTCGTCTTTTTCTCCGAAGCCGCGGTCATAGCTTGCTCCGGTTACTCCGCCCACGATACCTGTTGAATCTATCTTGTCTTGCTCATAGTATAATTTCATCTTGCTTGCGCACATTCCGATGTCTTGGGAACTCTTTGCAGTTTCCACTAATTCTTTCACCCAATCTTTGTCTGCCTGGATGTCATTGTTTAATGTGAGTATGAACTCGCCTTTCGCTTTTTTTATTCCAATATTATTGCCTTTGGCGAATCCCAGGTTTTTTTCGTTTTCGATCAGTTTTACTTCGGGATATTTCTTTCGGACTGCATCTTGGCTGCCATCAGAACTTCCGTTATCAACGATTATAATCTCTGTATTGGTGTATGTTTGCTTTGTCAAGGACTCGATACAGTCGATGAGATCATCCTTTCTATCCCAGTTTAAAACCAATACTGATGCTAGCCCGGTTTCCATAGTCTCTTTAATTAGATTTATTCAATTATTTATTCGACTATGCTTGCTTTAAACCGTTATACAGTAAACTTGATCTGGGAGCTTGCCTATGCAGACTTTAAGCTAAGGTATAGGGGATCCTTTCTCGGATTCTTATGGAGTCTATTGAATCCATTATTCCTTCTTGGTACTCTCTACCTTGTTTTCAGCGTCTTTATGCGATTTCAGATACCGAATTATTCATTATTTCTGCTTCTTGGAATAGTATTATGGCACTTCCTATCCGAGTCTACGTCAGAAGGTCTTGACGTGATACTTGTCAATCCAAGCCTGATAAAAAAAGTTTATTTCCCCAGGGAAATCATCATCCTTGGTAAAGTATTGAACAAGATGCTCATAACTGTCTGTAATCTGGCAGTCTTTTTCTTGTTCACATTAGTCTTGGGTATTACTCCAACCATTGATATCCTATATTTCCTATTCACGATGCTGTCTGCATTCCTCGTGATACTCGGAGCTGTCCTAGCACTATCATCCCTTTATGTCTTTTTCCGTGATGTCATCCATATCTGGCAGGTTGCTTTACAGGCCGGGTTCTGGCTTACACCGATTGTCTATGATGTTTCTATGGCGCCTGCGAAGTATAGGATTTTCTTCGAGTTTAATCCGATGTCTAGGATCATTATGACTTCACGGGAGATACTAATCTATCATACTACTCCCTCATTGTTTCACATGGGTGTCACCTTTCTCATGTCTTTTGTGATATTCATTGTCGGCTACTTTATCTTCTTGAGGCTTGAACCAAGGTTAGCGGAGGTCGTCTAAAGATGCCGTATGTTGAAGTTGAGAAGTTGGGGAAGGTTTTTAAGATTCCTCATGAGAAGAAGAAGACTTTATTTGATCATGCTAAAGCAGTCTTGGATCAGAGTATGAGCTATGAGGAGATGTGGGCTTTGAAAGACGTGTCATTCCGTGTTGAAGGCGGGGAGATGCTAGGAGTCATCGGAGTCAACGGATCTGGAAAAAGCACGCTTTTAGGCTTGGTTGCAAATGTGATCCGTCCAACCACGGGGGCAATACGGACTGAGGGCAGGCTCACACCATTCCTTGAACTGGGTGCAGGATTTAAAACTGATCTTACGGCCCGCGAGAATGTATATCTCTACGGTGCCATTATGGGCCTCACCAGAAGCCAGGTCAGGGTGAAGTATGATGATATCGTTGAGTTCAGCGAGCTACAGGACTTCATGGATACGAAGATACAGAATCTTTCCAGTGGAATGTATATGAGACTAGCATTCAGTATC
>CAYREE010000091.1:0-9379 GCA_964423225.1 uncultured archaeon
ATTTTTCTAGGTCGACACCACCTTTTTCATTTGATTCTACGGTCTGTACTTTGAATCCGCACATTGCGGCGGTTGCAGGATTTGTTCCGTGAGCGGTGTCTGGGATTATTATCTTGTTTCTGTCATTTCCCAGGTCTTTCTGGTATGCCTTGATAATCATTATGCCTGCAAGCTCTCCATGAGCTCCTGCTGCAGCCTGCAGGCTGAATTTACTCATCCCAGTTATCTCGCATAAATCCTCTTGGAGTTCGTACATAAGTTGTAGGGCTCCTTGGATGTCTTTCTCATTGCTTAATGGGTGAATATCAGTGAATCCTGGTAGTTGGGCGATATCCTCGTTTATCTTTGGATTGTATTTCATAGTACATGATCCTAATGGATAGAATCCTGTGTCTACTCCATAGTTACGCTTTGCTAAGGCTGTATAGTGTCTTACTACATCAGATTCTGTAAGTTCGGGCAGTCTTAATTCTTTACGAAGCATATTCTTTGGGATTCTTTCCTTAGTCTCTATCTCTTCAACATAAGGGATGTATCCCCTTCTTCCCTCACTGCTTTTTTCGAATAGGAGTCTCATAATACTACCCCCTTGATATCATCGACGAGCTTATCAATCTTTGTTTTTGTGAGTGTCTCAGTGCATGCGAATAATCTATGTCCTTTAAGGTCTGGATAGTATCTTGACACATCCAGTCCAAGATCGATTACAGGGCTTTTCATCAGGAATTCATTATAGAATGGATTATCGTATGCAATATCAAATCCTTCTAACTCCTGTAGACTATCACAGAGGTATGATGCGTTTTGATGAGAGGATAAAGCCACATTCTTCAATCCAACAGGTCCTACCATGGCTAAATAAGCGGATGCTGCTATAGCATTAAGTGATTCTGACGTGCAGATATTGGATGTGGCCTTCTCCCTGCGAATATGCTGTTCCCTTGCCTGTAATGTAAGCACATATCCTCGTTGTCCATTTGTGTCGACTGTCGCACCAACTATCCTACCCGGTAATTTTCTGACATGCTCTTTCTTTGTCGCAAGAAATCCAAGATGCGGCCCTCCTAAGGCCATTGGATTCCCGAATGTTTGTCCCTCACCTACAACAATATCTGAATTCTCTGGAGGTTTAATAAGTCCTAATGAAGTAGCTTCGATTATGCAGGTAATAAGGAGTGTGTTTGACGAGCTTGTTATCCTGTGAATCTCATCAATATCTTCAAGGCATCCATAAAAATTAGGGTTTTGGATTACCAGGCCTGCACTATCATCTGTTTAGGCCTTTTTCAATAGCTTTTTATCAGTTATCCCGTTTTTCGAGTCTAAGACTTGTAGTTCTAGTCCGCAGTATCTTAGATATGTTTGAAGAACTTCTTGGTATTCAGGGTGTAGGGTGTCTGTAATTACTATCTTCTCTTTCTTGTTTATCCTGTGTGCCATTAGACAGGCTTCTGCTAGTGCAGTGGATCCGTCATACATGCTTGCATTTGAAACGTCCATGCCAGTGAGCTCGCAGATCATGGTCTGATATTCATACAATGATTGTAAGACTCCCTGACTGACTTCGGCTTGATATGGTGTGTAAGAAGTATATAATTCGGAGATCCCTGTGATGTGTTTAACTGCAGAGGGTATATAGTGGCTGTACATTCCCGCCCCATTAATAGGTGATGTAGGCTTGTTTTTCCCCGATAGTTTCTTCATATGTTCGGATAGTTCTTTCTCATCGTGTTTTCCCTTGATATTCAGATCCTTGTTAAACTGTATATCCTCGGGTATGTCTTTATATAATTCATCAATGGTTTTTATCCCAAGATATTCAAGCATCTGTTTTTTTTCAATATCACTAGTTCCAAGATAATCCATGTTATCAACTCAATGCCCGCTTTCTGCCACATGTTGTTCGTAGGCTTTGCAGTCAAGTAGTTCTTCTAATTCTTTTATATTCTTTATCTTCATCTTGAACAACCATCCATCATCCTGGGGGGATGAGTTGATGATTTCGGGTGAATCCTCTACCTTTGAGTTTACATCAGTAATCTCTCCAGTTAACGGTGCATATATATCTGACACAGATTTTACTGATTCTACAACTGAAATACTCTTGTCTTTTTCCACTTCAATGCCTTTTTGTGGAAGTTCTACGAATACTATGTCTCCAAGCGCGTTTTGAGCATAGTCTGTTATTCCTACCGTACATTCTTCTCCATCCACCTTGATCCATTCATGTTCTTTTGAATATTTTAATTCTTTTGGATTAACCATAAAAATCACCTCTTTGAATAAAATGGCAGTTCGACTACTTTTGCTTTACATGGTTTTTCGCGTATCATCACATCGAATATTATCCCGATTTCAGAATACTCTGTTTTTACGTATCCTATCCCTATGCTCTTCTTATATGTTGGCGAGAATGTTCCTGAAGTTACGACACCTATATCCTCTAAGTCAAGTCTGATCGTGTATCCTGTTCGTGGTATCCCCTTCTCGATCATCTCTAATCCAACCATCTTCTTTTCAGGTCCTTCGGCTTTTTGCCTTAATAATTCATCCTTTCCAATAAAAACATCTTTATTTAGCTTTACTGTCCATTCGATCGCTGCTTCTAAGGGTGTTGTAGTATCATCAATGTCATTTCCATAAAGCATCAATCCTGCCTCAAGCCTTAGAGTATCTCTAGCAGCTAATCCGATTGGCTTGATATTCTTTCCTCCCGCATCCATTATTGAATTCCAGACATCAATAGCATCATCTGCATTTACATATATTTCAAATCCGTCTTCTCCAGTGTATCCTGTACGAGATATGAGTGTTTTAACATCGGTTATCAGTACATTGTCTTTGAAACGGAATCTCTTTATCTTCTTGACATCTACATCTGTTACTTTTGACAGGATCTTAACAGATTCAGGCCCTTGCAAAGCCATCATAGCTGTGCTTTCGCTCACATCCCTTATATGGAGTTCGTCTTCCTCTATTGAACCATACAATTCTTTTTTTATTTTTTCGATCCATTGGAAGTCTTTGTCTATATTAGATGCGTTTACTACGAGCATATAGTGTTCGTTTGTATGTTTGTATACGAGAAGATCGTCGATTATTGTACCGTTTTCATTGCACATGGGAGAGTAGATACATTGTTCTTCATCAATGTTCTTAATATCATTTGTTATGAGATTGTCTATGAATTCAGAAGCCTTTTTACCGAATATAAGGAATTCACCCATATGGGATACGTCAAAGAGACCTGCTTTTTTACGTATAGTGTTATGCTCATCTATCACAGAACTGTATTTGATCGGCATCAACCATCCATTAAAATCGATTATATTAGCCCCTAGTTTTTCATGCACTTCATATAATGGAGTTTTCTTACCTGTCATAACCTTTCCTCAATCACGGTGTAAATAATTATCAAAGTGGTATTATAAATCCGAAAGATATAATCATTTAACTGTTATCATGAGGTTAAATAAATTATTTGAACACGATAAACAACTATTCCAGGATTATACTACTAAGATCGGCAAATTACAATCTCGGATAATTGTTTTGTCACTTATTACCGTATTGATACTCGGATTCATACAGGTTGCTGTCCGACTGAACATCCTGACACTATCTATCGGTCAGGTATCATCATTATCAAGTGTAATGGTAAGTCTATTGATATTGTTTATCGCCGCAACCTTCTTAAAGCTTACAACCCCCTTTATGAACAAGTTCCTATTCTTTCTTGATGCTCAGTCGAGGAGTCTCCTGCTAAAAGCCTTTAATTATATAATATGGGCTACAGCCATCCTCATAATACTTGCTCAATTCACCGGACATGTCGAGTCGCTAGGAATATCTATCGGAGTATTCAGTGCGGGATTAGCCATAGCTTTACAACAACCGATCACGTCTATTGTCGGATGGCTTGTGATACTTGCTAAAAGGCCTTATAAAATCGGTGATCGTATCGTTGTCCGTGAGAATAAGGGCGATGTTGTTGAGATCACCTTGTTTTACACTGTTTTAAGGGAGTTTGGAAGGGATATGGGTGGTGATGATCCTACTGGCGTTAAGATAACGATACCTAATAATATCATCCTTACAGAGCCTATTCTAAACTATACTACTGATTTCCCTTATATCTGGGATTATGTATCTGTTTCAGTGACCTATGAGAGCGACGCCAAACTTGCTAAAAAGCTTGTTTTTGATGCGTGTAATGATGTTTTAGGCGAGAATATGAAGAAGGCTTGTGAGCGGATGAAGCCTCACTTGTATGGTACTCCTCAGGAGGTTGAGTTGTGTGATGAACCTATAGTCTATTCTAATTTTGGCCCTTCATCTGTTGATCTGCAGGCTCGATATATTTGCAGGGCTGTTAGGCGCAGGCAGGTGAAGTCTGATATCACTAGTCGTATTCTTGAATTGTTTCACGAGAAGAAGAATCGTGATAATGTATCTGTTGCTTATCCACATACAGAACTTGTCTTTAGGAAGGATTCCATGGATGAGATGTTCAGAAAATACATGGAGAAGTAAAGTTCTATTAGAAAATCATGGAATGAATATATGTCGGTTTATCATATAGTCTGATGTTAGATAGTGGGTTGTGATAATCAGGATGATTAATCCTGCGACAAGTATTGTCCCAGGTTTTTTTATCCCATGTTTTCTCATTATGATTTCAACTGAATGCCCGGTCAATAAACTTATTGATAAAAGTGCGAATGGAAATAATCTGTTTGGAACCCCCAGGTAACTCACAAACGGCCATATGTGATAAAGCCAGTAGTATGGTAGGAAAACCGATTTTGGCCCGATCATACATGTCACTGCAATGATGAGGATGGCTATATATGGGATATAAGTCATGTTTTTCTTGGATATTCGCTTTCGTGTGATATAGTATATTCCAGTAATCATAAAGATCGTCTGAATAATCCCCATGTAAATCGGGGAATCGGGATTGATTAAATCCATTATCGAGGAAAGGCTTAAACTAGGTCTATTATTGCTAATAATTGTCCTTACAGGCTCTTCCAAACCACTTCTTAATAACATGTAAGGCCCGCTTATAATGATTGAGATTATTAGGGCATTGATCAATCCCCTCCATTTCTTCCATCTAAATCTTTTATCTTTTTCATTGACAAAGCTCCTCGTTATGACATAAGCAGGTAGAATGAAGCTCATGTATATTGTGTACTGGATTGTTGAATATACTTGTAATGCTAGTGAAAATCCTAATATTGTGGTGTTGACAACTGATGGATCCCGCATTGTCTTTTCAACCAAATAGAATATTAGTGGTATCCACTGCATTTGCCAGAGGTTGGGATGCCCCCAGAAATAATGGTTTAATGAGTAGTTAGATGACATATAGATAAATCCTGCGAGAAATGCGATATTATCATTCATCCCATGCATTCTTGCAAGTAGATATGTGAATAGTCCGGAGAGTGTTAGGGAAATAATAAAGAATAGATTGTATGTTGCGATTGGCGTAAAACCAATTAGTGTACATAATGTGCCGAAATAGTCGAATGTTATCGCAAAGTCATTAGGGGGTTCGTTAAGGTAAAGTAGCTGATATTCTTCACTGATCAGTTGGCTCGCCCGAGTCATATGTGTGATATACTCCCCTGAATCAGAATGATTATTATCCGGGAAAAACGATGGTAAGAGAAAACCATTGATACTGATGGATAATGGCCAGGATATTACGATGGCAGAAAATAGAAATAATACTAGGGTGAATAATCGTTTCTTAGTGTGCATGGCCGATCTCTCTTATGAGTTCGAGGGTCTCCATCGCATCGTCTTTATCGAGTTTTTGTATTATCAGGTCGCCGTGGGCCAGTACATAGTCTCCCTTCTTTAGTCCGTTGACAAGTGATACTTCGAATCCTATCTTTTTCTCAGCATATTCGACTATCATTGTCTTTCCATCTATCTTCACTACTTTTCCAGGTTCTGCAATACACATGTAATACTAATTGAACTATGCTCTATAAATGGTTTTAGAAGAATTTTTCGGATAGACTAGATATTATTTGTTTTAGTGTACACTGCAGGTTATACAGGGGTCATAGGCTCGTATCATCATGTCTAATAAGTGTCGTCTTTCTCTAATGGTCTTGTCTTTTGATGTAAGGAGTATTTCTTCTGCATCTCCCTCAATGTTTGAAAGGTTTTGGACGGTTGGTGTTATGATATTCGAATACTTTATTTTACCAAGGTCATCAAGCTCATAAGTGTAGTAGAGTGTTCCTCTAGGTGCTTCAACTGCTCCATAGCCTATGCCTGCTTTTTCAAAGATTTCCTGACTGTATTCTCCTATACCCTTGTCTAGTATCATCTCGATCAGTTCTAATGCCTCTTCTACGAAATGAACTGTCTCGATTGCTTGTGCAACGTTATTATGAAAGCTGTTAGTGCTTGGGAATGTGAATCCAGAGTTCGCAAGCTCTTCGTTTGCTATTGGATGTAAGTGTTGTGATGCATGATTCATCCTCGCTAATGAGCCTACCATCATGCTCCTGCCTGCATGCATGCCGAATTTAGCTGTTGAATATGGTTTTATGACTTCGTCGATATGTCCTTGGTAGTCTTTTATCTCGAAGACATCTCCTTTACTTGAATTGATTAGACCGCCATAAAATCCATATTTGTTGTCTGACTGGATGGCCATGTAGTCTGTCTCCCTATCTATGTTTGGATATTCGAATGATGTGAATAATCTTGATGCTGTTATCGCGTCTTGGAGTGTTAGTTCGATCTCTTTTCCAAGGTCTTCTATGGCTTCAATGGATGGAAGCTGTGTGAATCCTCCGACGCATGGAGTGATTGGGTGGACTGGTCTACCCCCGATTATCTCAACTATTTTATCCCCGATCTTCTTGATGTTTAATGCTATCCGGAATTTTTCAGGATCTTGTTCTACCAATGCTAAGGCACTATCAATATTAACGTAATCGGGTAGTACTAGGAAGAATAAATGTAGTGCATGGCTTTGAATCATCTGCCCGCATATCATAAGTTTTCTGAATAGTTTGGTAGTCTCACTAGGGACAACATCTAATGCATCTTCAAGGGCTTTTATCGATGCCATATTATGTGCTGTCGGACATACACCACAGATTCTCTGGGGTATAAACACTGCGTCCTCGTATCTCCTGCCTACAAGCATTGCTTCGAATAGTCTTTCACCTTCGTGTATTCCTAGCTCGGCTGTATCTTCTGTAAAGTCGATTCTAAGGCTTCCATGTCCCTCGATTTTTGCTATATAATGTGGTACTGTTGACTTCATTTTATTATTTTATTTGTATGTGATACGTCTTTCATTTTAAAGTTTAAAAGCTTCTGCATCTTAGCTAGTAATCCTTTATTTATTTCTTTACTGAAATGGTTTCAACAGCCTGTAAAAGTTGATCGCATGCATTAGGAAATTCCTTTCTATTTAAATTATCTAATGCAAATTGACATGGATTTGAAGCCTCTCTATTACCCTCTACTTCGTATAGCATGATCATTCGTCTAACACGGTCTGCTTGTGGTTGGGTTGGAAAGTATTTACCTTTCATCTTGGGGTGTGATAACTCAAGGATCGATATCAGGCCAACGGAAAGGTCTTCAAATCTTCCCGCAGATTCATGTTGTTGGCATTCTGAAAGGATTGTTGATGCTGGCGGTTCTGTAAACCGTTCTTGTATCTCCTCTATCCTTGGTGCAAGAATAATCTGATCAGGACTCCTAGTATCTTTCCAAGGAGCGATGTTCGTATGTTCTCTTGCTGCTTCTAATGTCGCTAATGTTCTCTTACCAACTAAAACATCCCCACTGCTTATATCACCACAGCCTCCAAATTCATGTTGGATAAGTTGGAGGAATTTGCCCATATTATCATCTTGATGATCGCAGTAGGATCTGTAATTCTTATCAAATTGCTCCATCCTAGTGCCAGGCATAACATACCACCATGTATCGTTTTTCTGGCCTGGTGGAACTCTGTAACTTGTTGCAAGTGCATAAGCTTCGTCAGTCAGATGCCTCTGATACTCCTGTTCGGGTGTGAGTATCCGAAAGGATTTTGACGCACTACCAATAATGTTTGCAGCAGGAACAACAGTATCACTTCCAAAAACAGCTTTAAGACATTCTCTAGGATCAGAGTTAAAATCGTCTGCAAAGAGGCGGGTGGCAGTACCCACCATAACCTTAGTTTCTGGATCAGCTTCACAGGATGATGCTAGATTCCAACATGCAAGCTTGTTACAAGTCATAGCATGACTGTTACCCATTGCAAACCTGGAATTTCTCATTAGTCTAACCGCCTCGTCAGGTTGAGTATCCTCAGGAATCGTTGGTTCTTTATACGGATCATTTATCACTAGCCAAGAAACAAAAATCCCTAAATCTTCAGCATTAAGTGGATTCATACCATCTCTTACAAGAGCACCCATCACTCTATCAAAAGTATCAAACCTGCAGGACCTCATTTCATCACGCATAGCAACAGAAATAGGGTGCCTACTATCCTTAAAACATTGTAATTGTCCTAATCTTAGTTCTTGTTGCGGCTGTCTTTCAGACAGCATCCTCTGAATTGCCTCGTCGTTGGCTGGAGCCTGTGCATTCATCTTTTCTATACCTCCGTCTAAACTGTTCTGATTCAGACAGGAACATTCCTAACATTAGTTCTGTTTCGTCTTCTGGTTGGATTTCATTCAAGCGTTCTACCATACGCTTGAAATTCCCGTCTGCTACGAGGCCGTAGCATCCCACACAGTGTTTGCCCCTGCTAGTGCAGAAGGCATCGCATCCCCCACGCGTGATTGGCCCGAGGCAGGGCTCATCATTGGCGAGGTAGCATCGGTTATCATTGATTTTACAGGACATGCAGACTGGCTCATCCCTGTCTTCAGGTGTTTTTCCAGCCAGTATGTCTGAGAGGACTCGTTCAATCTCTTTCTTATCTACTGGACATCCTTGAATGTATAAGTCGACTTTTACGTATGCGTCTAATGGTTTTGCTTCTGTTCCCTTAGGTTTGTAATTTGGTGGATAAACCATTTCATAGTATAATGGTCTGTCTCGAACATCATCCACTATTGCTGGAATCCCTCCTAGACATGCGCATGCTCCAAGTCCTATTAGGACTCCGCTTTTTTCCCTGATGTTTCTGAGGAGATTTCTCTCATCCTCTGTTACTGGAGTTCCCTCTATTATTGCGACATCGAATGGTCCGGGACTTGCACCTTCTGCTGCTAGACGCCAGTTGACTATCTCAACACCTTCGAGAAGGTCTACTAGTTCATCTTTAAGATTGATTAATTCTACTTCACAGCCTTCACAGTCTGTCAAGTCGAATACTGCTATCTTGGGT
>CAYREE010000092.1:0-9344 GCA_964423225.1 uncultured archaeon
TTCATGTGCATCAGATGTGTCAATAATACCTATCGGTACCTCGCCACTTCCAACCGCATCTCTTACCGCAGTATTTCCTATAAGCATTTTTACACCATTAGACTTGATTTTTTCAAAATGTTCTTTAGCCTTATCAGGACCTAATGCTAGGAATAATGCTGCATTATGTGTTGCCATTGTCCCCAACCATCCTTTTCCAACACAGAATCTGCCATTCCATTCAGGCTTTTCAAAGTCAAAGATTGATTTTGGAATCTCGTCTTCTGAAAGTTTTTCAGTATTATAGATTAATACTCTAGCCCTAGCACCAAAGCCCGTCCAAAAACCATCCGGATCCTTATATTTTTCAGGAATGTCTTCAGCATTAGGGGAGTGATAAGATGATAAAATACCATTGTTTTTCAATACAATTGTCCGCCCAGTCTCCGAATTCCAGAATACATCCGCTTGCGGATTATTCCTTTCAGCTATTAGTCTGTTGACAATTCCTGCAGTCTTGGTTGCACCAGTATCATAGATTGCTTTGACAGTAATCCCCGTCTGTTTTTCAAAATCTTTTAGTACAGGCTCTGAAAAGTACTTATCACGGGATGTGTATACTATAACTTGGTTTTGTGATCCAGTTGAAATACATCCACCCACCAAAGAAATAAAAAGTAGTAAAATTGCGATATTTTGTTTTTTTGTCTTCATTTTCTACCAACAATATTTGCCACAAAATCATTTATAGGATTTCTAAATAACTCTTTTGTTTTATTTTTTTGGATAATCTTTCCCTTATCCAAGACTGCTATTTCATCAGCCAAGTCAAGAACATCCTTATAGTTATGTGTCACATAAATTGTTGTAATTTGAAATTCTTCCTTTAATTTGATAAATTCTCTCATCATATCTTTTCTCAATATTTGATCAAGGTTTGATAGTGGTTCATCAAAAAGCAATACATCAGGTTTTTGTATCAATGCACGGACAATAGCAAGACGTTGTTTCTCACCACCAGAAAGCTCATGAGGATAAGAATCAGAATAATTGTATAATGAAACAAGATCCAGATTATCATTTATTAATTCCTCTTGATCGGGTTTGGATACATTCTTTGCATTTAAAACGAAAGATAAATGTTCACGTACAGTCATATGAGGCCAGAGTGCAAGGTCTTGGAAAACCATTGCTATATTACGTCTTTCGGGATCTAAAAAAATATTTTTTAATTTATTGAATACTTCTGTCTTGTTTATTATAATTTTCCCTAAGTCTGGTTTTTCAAATCCAGCCAATAAACGTAGTAAAGTCGTCTTTCCTGAACCAGAAGGACCAAGTATTCCAAGCACATCTTTCTCGTTAATAGCAAGCTCAAGATTATCGATAACTGTATTGCTATTAAAAGATTTTGTCACATTCTTGAATTCGATGTAGCCCATTTTATCGCCTCTTTAATTGGAATAATTACTAGTAGTGGTAGCATAATTAATATGATCACAAGGATACATAGTGCCGATACTAGCTCGAAGTTACCATAGTGAAGCAGGGTATAGATTCTGTTGGGTAGAGTCTGAAAACCTGGTGGCGTAACAAGAAGGGTGACTTCTAGTTCTCTTAGTGAAAGTATAAATGATATTATCCATACTGGAACGAATGCTGGTTTCATTAATGGAAAAATAATTTTTCTGATTACTGTTGGAAATGATGCGTTTGAAAGACGTGCGTTTTCTTCTATTGAGGGGTGTATTTGCTCGAAAAACGGTGAGAACGTCTTTGTTACAAATGGTAGGAATCTTGCAAGATAACCCAACAAGATTATTATTGGTGTGCTATAGATGAATGTGGTTGCGGGTTGATTCCATAATTTAATCAAGCCCAATGCTATCATTGCGCTCGGAATTGAAAGTGGAGCAAGGATTAATGGATCTGATAAACGTCGGTGATAATAAGCTAGAAAGAAACTAATGATTGTCAATAGTGTAGCACCAAGACATGCCATCCAAAGACTATTAAAAAACGAATCGTATGCCGTGATTAATGCCTCGAAAAACTTGAATTTTGAAGCTATTACAAGGGTGGATAAGGGCACAATAGCGGAAAAAAATACAAGTATTAGAATAAAGATGAATCCACAGATCTTTTGAAGTATTGATAGTTCTATAACATTTCTTCTACGGGAAAAAGACGTGATAGTGATATATGATTTCTTATTGGTATAGTAGTTGATTAAGAAAATGATTAAGAGTATTGTGAATAATAGTGGAAGTGATAATACGACAGCATTTCCCATATTGAAAAAAGCACTGAATTCCGCAAAAATCTCAGTCATAAAAACATGAACTTGAAGCAAACTAGGAGAACCATACTCTGAGATAGTAAGAATAAATATAAATAAAGACCCGATTATCACATGTGGTGTTATAAGCGATAAAGTCACTTTTCGAAATGCCACAAAAGGCCCGTAAAACTGTCTTGCAGCCTCTTCAAGCCTGAAATCAACATTACGTATAGCATAGGATAAAATTAAAACCAATAATGGAAAATAGGATAATGACATGATTATTATCGCTGAATGCAAGTTGTAGATGTCGATGGGAATATTTACTGAAACTAGATCACCTCTTTTTCCAAGTAGTTCCATCCAAGCGATGGTTGAAATATATGGCGGTATTATCAAGGGGATTAAAATCAGTTTACTAAGATACTCTCTAAGTGGTAAGTTCGTACATTCCAAAATAAATGAGACAATGCTGATGATTAAGCTGATTAGAGAAACACCAAGTCCAAAAATGATAGTCCTGAAAAAGATGGATATTTGACGATGATTCAAAAAAACGCTTTGATAGTTTTGAAAACCAAACTCAGTAACATACATGTACAAGGATGGCATAACTGTTAATCCAATAAAAAAGAATAGTGTGACATACTTATAAAATTTTCTCGAATTAACCAGTTGAACCATCTTATTTATTTAATAAAAAAATTAAAAAAAATGAGATTTATATCAGAAGAGTTTCCTGAACAAATCTTTGAGAACTTTCCAATGAATCCGAAATCTGATACGGGGTTATATCCATGCTCGTTAAATCTTCTACAGCTGGGACATGATCAGGTTTGCTAACTCCAGCACCCAATGGCATCTGCATGGCCTTGGATTCTGCAAGATTAGACTCTACTTCCTTGCTTAAAAGATAATCAACCAACTTCCTGCCATTTTCCGTATTAGGTCCTCCCTTGATCATCATGACAGAATTAGGTATAACAAGCGTTCCTATATCATCTTCGTCAGGGAAGATCATTGCCACTTTCTTGCCTTCACTAATAGCATCATATGCATCGTCAGTATCGGTAAGTCCTGCTAGATATTCTCCTGCGACAACTTGGTCTCTAACCATTCCATTGCTTTCAACGACTTTCATATCATTGGCTTTTAGATCGAGGAAGAATTGCTTGGCTTTTTCCTCACCCCATAAGGCAAATAATGAGGAAACATGAGATCCAGTGGTTCCGAATATCGGATTTGCAATACAGAATTTACCCTTCCACTTAGGTCTTTTAAAATCATGGATTGACTGGGGTATATTCTCTGGATCAACTAGGTCAGTATTATATATTATCACCCGTGCTCTAGCGGCAAATCCGGTCCAATAACCATCAGAATCCTTGAATTTTGATGGTTTATCATCAGCATTAGGTGATATGTACGGAGTTAATACATCCGCATTTTTTAGCTTGATCGTACGGCTAACCTCATTATTCCAAAAGACATCTGCCTGAGGATTATTTTTCTCAGCAATAAGTTTGTTAACCAAACCCACGGTCTTAGTAGTCTCAGTGTCATATAAGGGTTTGACATTTATTCCAGTCTTTTGCTCAAACAACTTAAGAATAGGTTCTGAATAATCCTGATCATGAGCAACATAGATAACAACTTCATTAGATCGGGTATTAATTCCATCCAAGGTAGATATAGACACATCACTGTTAGTTGAATTATTAAGACATCCTGACCCAAAGACCAGGCATACAAATAGTAGCATAATCAATCCAAAAGAAAAAATATTAGTAGGTTTCATGCTCCAATATTTATTCCAGCCATAAAAAACAACACACAATAATTTTCGAAAATAGAATAGTTTAATAATTAAAATATTTCATTTTTAAAATTAATTTATATATTTCACAACACATTTCTAGTCATGGAGCATGAAGAAAAAGGTGTAATTGATGAAAAACTTAGTAGCCTCATGCTAAATTTCTTTGACTCAATGAATAAACAGCAATTAATCGACAATAACGCTCATCCTTTTGATACACTCTCTTCTAAGGAAATACAACTGTTTGAAGCCATAGCAGATAAAAAATATACTATGGGCGAATTGTCAAATAATACAGGTATCAAAGAGAGTACATTAACACATATATCAGACAAATTAGTAAAAAAAGGTTTTTTAACAAGAGAAAGGACTGAAAAGGACAGAAGAGTTGTATTGGTATACTTAAGCAAGAAAGGTCAGGAAGAATATCAAACTCATAGAAAAGCTAAAAAGGATAAAATAGATTCGATCTTGAGCACTTTAGAATTTGAAGAACAGGTAACATTACTGAATGTATTTGAAAAAATAAACAGGATATATAAATAAAATATCTTAAATTTACGACATTTTATGTTGTAAATAATATTTTTAAATGTTAATATTTTTCTACATTATATTTTAATCTTCTTCTTTGAATTCTACGAATAAGCCTAAAACTCGCTTTGCAGCTCCTTTTGCCATCTTTTTGCTTTTTTTCTTAACTGCTTTTGTTATTCCTTTTGTTATTCTCTTTGCTGGTTTTGGTCTTTTAGCCAATCGTTTTTTAAGTCTTTTTTCAGCAACGGGTTTTGGAACATATTTTCCTCCATGCTTGGTCTCCCTGGATCTAACATCAACAACAATTGGTTGTTCTACACAGTCACCTACCACCATGGCATAACCCACACGTAGTTCTTTGATCTCATCTTCCATTCCAGCAGTAAAACCTTCGATACTCTGACCTATTGCTTTTAAATCATTTGGATTAGTGACATTGAGTATTATCTGAGTATTGCACTGACTCAATACATTCTTATCTATTCGCGCTGGTCTTTGACTGACAACTCCCAGTCTGAATCCGAATTTCCTGCCTTCTGACGCTACCGTACGTAGAATATCGGAGGACATTACATTCCCAAATCCGCGTTCAGGACAGAAATTATGCGCTTCCTCGACAAGATAGAATAGTTTGGGTAGTTTTCCAGTGCTTACCTGTTCGAATAATTCCTTGGTCAGCTTTGCTACAATCAATTGCTGTATGTGAGGTTCTACACCTTTCAGGTTGATGATTGAAGCCCTGCCAGGACATACTACTTCAGAATATTTCAGTGGCATGCCATCAAAAATCCCTGCGGATTGAAGAGATTCTAATCCTTCAAGAATCTTCCATTTCATTCTTGTGGGTTCTTCCTCAATCCGACTTATCAACTCTTTCATAGTATACCCGGGATCCATATCTTCCAAAGCATTGTATAAAACCCCTTTCTGACGGTCTGAGAGACGGATTGGCATAAATTCTATGAGATCTCGAACAGTGAAATCAGCCCTTAAAACCAGTTTTTCTGCATGTTCATTTATCTGAGTATTAGCAGCATATTCCATTACTTTATCTGAATATGAATGGATTGGAGTATCATAACGTGTCATCTTATCATAATCATCATTCTCTTCTGTTAGACTTCCATATTCGCCGTGTGGATCAATTATTACAATAGGTACTTTCGTCTTCAACAGTTCTTCAATGATGACAGCTACAGTATAGCTTTTACCTGCACCAGTCTTTGCTAGAACACTCATATGTTTGACGATTAGTTTGCTAGGATCAAGGAATACCTTAATATCGTGCCCTTCTAATAATCCAACGTATGCAGATCCTTCTCTATTCTTCCTTAAACCGAGTACGCTTGTTATAATCTTATCGTCTGCGAGAAAAACTTTCTCATTTGGCTTAAATGGTGTTTTAGGCATAACTACTCCAACACCTTCTCTATAGCCTATTGTTCTTACTGTGGCTAGAATCTGTTCGTCATCAAAATCGTCGAGGTATCGTTTCATAGTCTCTATCTTTGCAAGGACCCAGCCACAAACATCATGCTTTATCTTTAGATAGCTTCCCCTGCCAATACGAGAATTATTTAAAAGTACATGGAACTGGAATTGTTTTACAGCTCCCTTGATATTTCCTACTTCTTGCATGTCTTAAAAGTATTAGATTCCTTGTATTAATGATTTGGATCAAGAAAGCTTTTACATTGTATTGGTAGAGCCAAAATATGAGGGGAACATAGGATCAGTGGCAAGGGTTATGAAGAATTTCGGATTTAAAAACCTTGTTCTTGTAGACCCTCCAGAATTAGAAGGGGAGGCAAGAGCCATGGCAATGCATGGTAGAGAACTATTAGAACAAGCCGACCATTTCGTTAGCCTTTCTGAAGCAGCTACCGAGATCGACTTTCTTGTTGCAACATCAGCACAGGTTGCGGGAGATGGTAATTCGCTTCGATCGCCTATCCTTCCTTGGCAGCTTGATAATGCTTTGAAATCCAAGGGGAAGATAGGATTGGTATTTGGAAGGGAGGATTATGGATTATTTAATGAGGAGATTGAATTATGCGATGTCCTTGTTGCAATACCTGCTAATCCTGAATACCCTACATTGAATCTTGCCCAGTCTGTCGGAGTCTTATTATACGAGCTTTCAAAGGATCATTTTGCAGGCCAGCTAGATGGGAAGAAGTTCATGGAGCTTGATGGTGATCGTAAAAGAGTGATGCTGGAAAACATAAATGCTATTG
The DNA here is from genome assembly GCA_964423225.1 of uncultured archaeon. Taxonomy (GTDB): domain Archaea; phylum Altiarchaeota; class Altiarchaeia; order IMC4; family SCGC-AAA252-I15; genus CAYREE01. The sequence continues at coordinate 6,854 of CAYREE010000092.1, forward strand.
TTGACAAGATTTATGACAGAGAATTTGAGAATAAACTTTCTAAGAAAACCTTCAAACACATTATGGGACGCGCATTTATTTCAGGCCGTGAAGCACAGACCATGATTGGATTATTTAGACGAGTGAAAGAAGGTCTTGAAAAATAAGCTTATATCCTAATTTGCAATAGTATTACCTATGCCAATCTGGCAGCCCAATGATGAATATCAAGGATTCCGTGAAAACCGACCTCCATTAGGTGGTTTAAACTATTTTGGAGACCAGGATAAAAGGATTCAACAAGTTTTGGCTAGAGCTGAGGCATGTGGGGCTAGGGTGGAATTTTATGAATGTCTTGCAAATATTAGGGATGGTAGTGGAAGGTATCATCACAATAATAATGTTAAGGGGGTGCCAGTTGTTAAAGCCGCAGTGGATGTGATTGAAAATATTGATAAGTTAGGTCTATTACCTGAAATGGCCTTTTTCCTGAAGGAATTTCCTGGATTAACAAAACCTGGTCAATTAGAGGTTCCTCCTGAAGGAACAGTAATACATTCTATTGGTAATTCTTTGGTCAACCTGGGTTGGAGTAAGGCGAATTATGAGTTGATTGCTCAAAGATTCGGTAGGTTCTGTGATACATATGATATTAATGGATTAAATCCTAGACTCGGTTTATTCTGTAAGCCTGGGGGTATTGCCCAGCATGATGAGGGAGTTATCAGCATCAATATGGGCTATGAGGGTGGTTGTCAAAAATTATATGATTCACGCAACCGAATTTTCCCTCATGAGATCGGGCATTTAGGAGTGGATAATGAGACTGGGATAATAAATCTTCCAAGCCATCAGCCTACAATGGTTGAAGCATGGAGAAATGTTTGCAACGGTGGAGTTAATACCCGGCATCTAACAGTTCCAAGAGTTGATTTTCAATCCGCGGTTGATCAAAAAATGGGTAGACAAAACATGATTGCTGAACCACATCTTTATCTAAGCGCTAAAGAAGTAATAGCGGATAGAGCAGCCTTAGATCTTGGAACGCATTTTATTGATAGGGAGGGTTTAGGTGGGGAATTAGCGGCATGTTCAAATAGAGAGCTTTATTTGAGGGGATTTATCGCTAGTGTTGGAGAATTTGCAGACGGTATCGATCAAGATTATAAAGTAATGTCATATGAGCTTGATAGAAATCATGTGATAAAACCTGCCCGCTATGGTGCAATTGCCAGAGTAAGTATGGAAATGACTGATACGGCTGAGATGCAGGATCTTGTGCCTGTCTGTGCCCAGCTTGAAAAAAGACTTAGAGGAATCGTTAGGGGATCATTTCTAGGGGATCATGGATTGATTGTATACGATAGAGTCATGCCATTATTTGAAAAATTGTATCGTGATACCCAGTATAGAGTATAATTGATATTTTTATTTCTAGGTTCAACATTATTTGACCGACGATGGATGATAAGACGCTTTCAAAACTCGCCAACGAGTATGGGACTCCATTATTCGTATATGATGGAGGATTGATTCAAGACAGATGTAGGGAGTTTAAGGAAGCATTCAAAGGTTTTCCATTAGAAGTCAAGTGCTGCTATGCGGTAAAAGCAAATACTAGCCTGGCTCTTCTAAGGCTTATTAAAAACATGGGGTATGGAGCAGACATAGTATCTATCGGAGAGTTGAATGCAGCATTAAGAGCAGGATTCAATCCGCAAGACATCATATACACCAGCAATAGTAAAAATGCGCAGGATATTGAAGCCGCAGTAGTTGCTCAAGTGAATATTACGGTAGGTAATATTACAGAGATTGAATTGTTGAAAGAAGCGGGTGGAGATAAGATCTCATTCAGAGTCAACCCAGAGGTAAGTGCAGACACACATCCAAAAATATCCACATCACTTAGAGGAAGCAAGTTCGGATTACACATAGAAGATGATATCGCGTTTAATGCAGTCCAAAAAGCATTAGAGCTCGGATTAAAAGTGTCTGGAATCCACTGCCATATAGGAAGCAATATCAAGGATACAACAGCCTTTAAAGAAGCCGCAGAAAAGATGATATACTTCGCAGTCAAAATAAAAGAAGAACTAGATGTCGAACTAGACTTCATAGATTTCGGTGGTGGACTAGGAGTCAGATATAAAGATGAAGAAGTCACAACTCCAAAAGACTTTACTCAAGCATATAAGGAAGTAGTATCTGAAAAAATTGAGGATCTAGGATACACTCCACAAGCATGGTTTGAGCCTGGAAGATACATAATCGCAGAAGCAGGAATACTGCTTACAAGAGTAAACAGTATCAAAAAGACTCCAGAAAAAAAATTCCTAAACACAGATGCAGGATTCAATAACATGATAAGACCAGCAATGTATGATGCATACCACAACATACGGGTCATCGAGAAAAAAGGTGATGATGAAACATATGACGTGGCTGGTAATCTCTGCGAGTCAGGAGACATACTTGGAAAGGATCGGATGCTGCCTAAAGCATCGGTGGG
>CAYREE010000093.1:0-315 GCA_964423225.1 uncultured archaeon
GAAAGCCAATATTGGTACCGGGCTTGTAACATCAGTACCTTCAGATGCACCTTATGACTGGATCGCATTAAAAGATCTCCAGGCTGATGAGTCTTATTGCAAGAAGTATGGTTTGGATCATTCCGCCATAAAATCGATTGATACTATTCCTATCATAAACATAGAGGGCTATGGTCCTGAAGCCGCGAAAGACATGGTTGAAAAACTTGGGATAAAGACTCAGAAAGACTTGGAAAAACTTGAGGAAGCGACAAAGGAAGTCTATAAAGCAGGATTCCACACTGGATTGATGAATGAAAACTGTGGAGAATACTC
>CAYREE010000093.1:325-9341 GCA_964423225.1 uncultured archaeon
ACAAAGATAATAAATAGTAAAACATCGGTAAACGTCATATGGGATTTACAAGGTATGGACACTGTACCCCCATTGAATATAATTATTAAACAGCTATATTTATTGAGCTCAGAGAAAGAAAAAATTAAGGCCAAACTATTGTCGGATGGTCGCGCTACAACGATGCTCGAGTTCAGCGAACCTGTGACCTGCAGGTGTGGGGGGAATGTTGTTGTAGCTCAGGCTGACTCTTGGTTCGTAGACTATGGGAACGAAGACTGGAAAGAAACAGTAAGAGGCGCCATCTACAATCTGAATACAATCCCTGAACGTACGAAGGAAGATTATAATAATACTGTTGATTGGCTCCATGCTTGGCCTTGCATTAGGAACTATGGTCTTGGCACAAAGCTTCCTTTTGACGACCGGTTCATGATTGAGCCATTATCGGATTCTACAATCTATATGGCTTATTATACTATCAGTCACCTATTGAAGGATTTGAAGTCAGAGAAGTTATCATCTGAGTTCTTCAGTTATATTTTTAGGAATGAGGGCAAACTCGAGGATGTATCCAAGGATACTGGGATATCTAAGGATAAGATAACAGAGATTAAGGATAGCTTTAACTATTGGTATCCTCAACAGTGGAGGTGTTCTGCACTGGAACTTATTCAAAATCATCTGACATTCATGTTGTATCATCATTGTGCTTTATTTAATGCTGATAAATGGCCGGATGGTATCGCTACTTTTGGTATGGGTTTGATGGAGGGTGAGAAGATGAGCTCTTCCAAGGGTAATGTGATCCTTGTTAAGACTGCTGTTGAAAAACATGGCGCTGATGTCGTGAGATTATTCCTCATGGCTAATGCTGAGCCTTGGCAGGATTTTGACTGGCGTGAAAAACAGGTTGAAAACACGTCTAAAAAACTCAGACAATATGAGAACCTTATTTTATCCTCCAAAGACATCAAGTGTGATACAAAGGAGAGGATGATTGATAAATGGCTTTTAAGCAGGCTCAACCGTTCGATAAGAGAGTCTTCAGAAAGCCTGGAGGGATTCCAGACGAGGAGGGCATTACAGACAATACTATATGGATTGATGAATGATCTTTCATGGTATACTCGGCGTGCAGAGCCTAATCCAAAAATACTAAAAGACTTCACAGACTCATGGATACGTCTAATGACACCTTTCACACCATTCACATGCGAGGAATTATGGGAAATAAACGGTGGAACAGGCTTTGCATTAGATGCGTCATGGCCTGTTGCAGACGAAGGGCTAGTGTCTGATGGGATTGAGGCTGGTGAATCATTGATTCAAGCAGTTATCACAGATATCTCAAATATATTGGGTGTGACCAAGAAGGATCCGAAAAAGATTCATCTATATCTTCCAGAAGAATGGAAATACAGTGTATATACTGCTATCGCAGAAGGTAAGTCGATTAAGGATGTTATGGCTGACCCAGAGATCAGAAAACAGGGGAAGCTGGTTGCGAAGATGATGCAGATGAGAAAAGACGAGCTTCCACCAGTGATGCTTGATCGATCAGCAGAACTACAAGCCCTCACCGAGGCTAGTGATTTCATTTCTAAGGAACTTGACTGTGAGATAATAGTTTATGACAAACCGGATTATGATCCTGAAGGAAAATCAAAATATGCGCAGCCGATGAAGCCGGGAATATACATAGAATAAATTTCTTAGAATTTTGGCATATCTAATTTTTCAAAAACAAGTCTGTCTGGGGCTATTCCAATCCGTTGCATTACTTCACGCACGCTTGAGACATGCGGATCGTTTGGACGTAGATCGATGTTTACGGGTGCGTCACCCTCTAACTTCCCGTTAAACCTGATCATCCCATAATAGTCTCCTTCAGAACTTGCGTGTTGGATCCTCCATCCACCTACACTTTCATGAGGTTCCATCCTAAGCTCGGCCTTCTCGCTGTTTGATGAACCCCTCCCATTGATATGTTCCATTATCCACATCTTATTTCCTCTGGCTGCATTAGATGAGATATTCCATTGTTTCCCTGAATCAGTATCTGCTGTGATGTTGAATCCTTTTTCATTAAAAAATCCCACTTTTACACCTGTAACACTATCTCCTCTAAGAAATCCTATTCCCTCCAACAGTCCTCCTACATCTTCTTGAACATTATCTGGTCTAAGAGGATATTCCACTTTTTGGAGGCCTGTCCTATGGAGTTTCAACCGGTCTGTGCATGCTGCTGCCTTTGCATGGGATTCCTTAGTATCGACTACAATCCATTCTCCTCGATTGTAATATATTCCGCCGCGTTCCTCCTCAAGAGATTGTCTATCATCAACTGTTATCAATGTTATGTCATTTACCTTACGTACAGTGTGTTCCATCCCAAGGATATCTATTTTATCAGGATCAGCCTTGTGTTCTTTTAGGTGTTCTGGTCGATTATCAGCTTGATAGTCTATTACTGAACTGGGCTGAGGGCTGGCAGGTTCTTCTGATGTGACCTGTCCTTCCACATCTCCTCTGAAATAGAAGGATAATCTCAGGCTTTTTTCACCGCGTCTAACCTGCATCCAACCTGCTTGTTGACCAATCATTCTTGCCACTGATGGGGCCAGTCGATCATCCATCATATCGTCTTTTCCCTCATAGCCTCCAAAATCATTTACCGTGAACTCAACGAGTCTTCCCTTGCCCTCATCCTGCAAGAAATCTGGTGCAGCTTCAGGCAGGTTTGGATCAACAATGATGTCACTTACCGCAGTACTGAATTCAGTATCTCTGCATCTAATCTTTGCATTATTCACTGCTGCCTCTAAAGTCTCAGAGACTCTGGGACTTGCGACCCTAACCCTGATACCATCTGGATTAGCGAAGCTATAGTTTTCATCTTGAAGCCCTTCGATCCCTGCGATTATCTCTGGCTTCTCCTTTATTTCCTGGTCAAACCTAGAATGCAGTGCAGTAATATCACTGTTTAACTGCCTATGCACACCCACCCACGTTTGAAGACCTGTCATAAATGCGACATCGCCAGTAAGATGACCCAGTCCCTCCTGTGTAAGCATGTTTGGATCCGGAGGAGCCATACGACCCAATCCGTTTATTTCAACATGGATTCTGGCTTCAGTCGTCTTCCTATCATCAGTAAGAACATCAGTCAATCCAATATCATCGTATTTATCAAGCTGTTCAGCAACCCGACCACCCTTATAATCCCACCACCCCGATTTGAAGAAAGCATGTTCAGCACCCATCCCATCCAAGACTCTACGTATAGCCTTAGCACCTTCACATAGCTTTTCAACCACTTGATGGCTTGTCTTTTCACTTAGACTGTGTTCGATTAATTTGGGATCAAAGCCATCAAGGAATTCTACCATTCCTGATTGCTGGTTATCTCTTCGATGCATGCAAAGATCCAACTTCATAGCCAGTCCCATCAGATTGTCAGGACGCTTTCTATGGATTAGGATGGGCTGCAATCTTCCTTTTAAATCCTCCTTCTGTAATTCCCCGACATCAGCACTTAACTTATCCAGATCGCCAAGTTCATTTATAGCAAGGAACTGATCTTGTTTATCCTCAAGATCCAATACTTCCTGGCTCATCATCGAACCAGTGTTAACGACTACTGCAGGCATTAGTTCAGGCTTCCCGATCTTAACGAACTCCTGTCTCAAATCCTTCAGAAACTCCAATCCAGTCTTATTACCATCACCAAGGAAAAGATCAAGTACTATCGCGTCTATCGGCCTTCCAGCATGAGCCTCCTGAATCAGTATTTGTGTGGCCTGCTGAGGATTTGATGCGGTGAGAATATTTTCGGGTTTACCTGGGTAAAGATGTGAAAACTCTCTGCCTAGATCATCTGTGGTCGCTGTTTCATCATCTAGGATTAGAATCCGCCTTTCACCATTATGAAATCGTTTTCTAACTGCTTCAGGCAGATCCTCAAAAATCCTCTGGCCAGGTGGTTTGTATATCCTGAGCCTTTCATCTGGTTCCTGCGGCCTTACAGCTTGTCCATCAGTTAACAGTTGGGCGCTAATACTACTCACCAATAATTTTGGGAAAAACAAGTAAAAAAACTAGAAAACCTTTATTTCGCTTCAATACAAGCGTCTGCAAAGTCCCTTAATATGCTCAGGGTAAAATCACCGGAAAGATCCTTACCAGTAGCAGGACAAATTATCTGGGGGACATAATCAAGGTTAACAATAGAGCTGAAACAATCATTCAAAATATTCAACTCATCCTTCTTATTATGGTCTAAGAGTTTAACATTATACCTCTGGGTGTCATCATACATCAAACCAGAAAGCTCGTTAATGATTGGTGTGGTCCTAACACACGTATTACATCCTTTAGTTACATAGTGATAGATAATAGAATTCTTGTCTATACCATGTTTCTCAGCGCAGGTCGCAGCCCGATCAATTTCCTCATTAAACATCCTGCAGACCCTTTGCATTCCAGTAATCTCACATACAGTATGGGCGATATTATGCTTGTTCCTAGCGTCACCCAGACCAACACGATCACCAGATACTACAAAAACATTGGGCCGATCAACAACATCGGTTTTAAACCATTTGATTTCAACACCCAACTCCTCACTCAATAAACCCATAACCCGCTCATCATAATAACTAGTACAATAATCACATTCACCAGCAACCTTTAAGTCACAGCCAACACAACGACTAGGATAAAGATAAAAAACCTGGGTGTCAGGCCACTTTACGATAGTATTATTCTTCTCAACAATAATAGTAGCCTTAGCATTTAATGCTTGGAAATGATATGCAATAACCACTACCAACAAAACCACAAGCCCTACCGCCAAATTCTTATAATCCAAAGCCATCTTAAAACAAATGAAATATTAAAGATAAATATTAACAAAACCCTTATATAAAGCTAACTCCTATTCAATAGGTACAAACAATACATGCCGAGGTGGCGGAAAGCCTCACACCCACTTGCATGGGTGTTCGGAACCACCACCTCCAAAAAACAGATAACACAAAGGATAACACAATGCCGAGGTGGCGGAGCCTGGATAAACGCGCACGCCTGGAATAAAAAAAAAACCAGATAAAAACGGGTTTTTACTGCAAGCGTGTTCCCTTACAGGAACTTGAGTTCAAATCTCAACCTCGGCGAACCTTTTTTCTTTCTTTAAAAGAAAGAAAAAACGTTCACGAAAAAAGAAAGAACGTTAAAACCTGAATTCCTTAGTTTAAACGAGAAGGGAGGTATCGGAACAACGAAGACTAAAGCCTTCGTGTTCACGAAAAGCAAGCTCTTCGTCGAACCGTAGGATCTGATTTTTGATGAAAATTATTCCAAAAGTTCCTTTTGATCAAACTTTTTCAAAAAGTTTGACGGCGAACCTATTTTCTTTCTTCAACGCAAGGAAAGTCGTGGACGGAAAAGAAAGAATTCATATTATTCTGAAAACTATTTATTGTCTGTTTTCAAATCATTTATCTAAGATGGAGAAATCCCCAAGACCTAGTACCTGTATTGGTTGTGGAGAACCGACTCATGCAGGACGAAAATACTGCGATCGTTGCGAGAAACAAGGCCTGGCTTTGGTTAATGCAGGCATTGATCGGCAGGATAATAAGTGTTTGGGTTGCGGTAAACTGATATCTGATAATAGGAAATACTGTGGTGACTGCGATACGCAAGGTATTGGATTGGTTGATGCTGGAGCCAAAGACAAAATAAAAGAGATAGATGGTGGGCATAAGAAGGGCTATTCAATACTTGATAAAGTAAAATTCATTCTCGTATTAGCGTTTACAGGATGGTTGATCAGCTTGAATATTGTTATGACTGAGGAATCAGTTATGTTTGTAGAGAATGCGAATCCGTTTGTAATAGCGTTAATCTTATTGATACTGCTTTTGGTTTTTGGGAATATTCTCGCTTGGATATATGATACCGTCAAATTCATAGTAAAGAAATTATTTAGTCTTCTAAAAAAGGATTGAATTATACCGGTCTTGTAGACATTATCCCGTCTATCACAGTATCTGTCAATCCTATCTCATCAACAATCCTCTTATTCCGCCTAGCTCTTTTACCTTTTTCCGGACCCTTGCTGCATCGTTCATTGACTACTCCAAGGGTTTCACGAAGGATCTCTGCCTTCCCTCTAGTTAATTCATCTGACGCATCAGCCTTGGATAATAGTGTCCTTCCCCCCTCGATTGCTGCCCAAATAGTATGTTGGTCAGTCCTGAAGTATTCTCCATTTCCGATGACTGCTGTTAGAAGGTCGATGTCATCCCTACAATCTCCTATCATTCCAAGTGTCTTTACACCACTCCATCTAACCTCTTTAGATGCAGTACCTCCTATTGTCCTTCGGAGCCTATCATTAGTATTTCTAGCTAGGCGATAACCTTTCTCCGAAAGGTTTCCAATAGCCACAATCGTGGTCGAAAGTCTTTCAGTGTTCTGAGAGGTTAAAAAACCACATAACTTGACGCCAATATTTTCACTGAACTTGACATCTCGTTGTGATGCTGCCAGCCCACCAATACAATAAATAGCGGAAGTCCTAAGCTTCTTGTTTCTTTTGTCGATAAGCGGCTCGATCTTATCAGCTATCATATCACTGAACTTATAATCACATCTTGCCAGATTACCAATAGCAGAAACTACTGGATATAATCTTTCAGGATCATCAGGATATTGTGTCAACATTGATTCTACTTTACCACCGATATCTCTCGTTAATGGGATGCCCGCGACAGCAAGGTTACCAAGACAAGTGAGTGTTGAATAATCTGTAATCTGGCTCTTGCCAAGATTCGACTCGATTTTACCAGGTAAACCATCTGAAAACATGATTTCTCTTTGAACAAGGTGGGCAATAGCCAGCTGGGCTGATGCCACAACCATATCATCATCACTATCAAGATAACCTTCAATAACTCCAGCATCAGACTGTTCAATAGGATTTCCATTACCTGCAATTATTGCTACAGCATGAAGCATCGCGCTTTGCGCATGTGGATTAAGCTCTTGTCTAAGGGAATTTACTAGGCGGGTTCTAAGGTCATTAGCGTTTATCCCAGCATCACTGGCAGATACAAGGCTTTTCGCAGCCCTTTCTTTAGTACGTGAAGTCGTCCGTTCATTAAGGCTCAGGCCGATAACTCTTTTAACTGATTCTACTCTATGATGGCCTCTTACAACAATCATATCCTCTCTTTTTAACTTTATGATGTTCTCTAAGGCCTCTTGTAATTCTGGCTCTTGGAGGTTAGGTAGCTCAGTCTTTGAGGGTATCTTTTCAAGAGAAAAACGGCTTCTTTGACGTCTCATATGATTGAATACTTAGGAAAAACAGGTAATTAACCTTAAAACAAGCCGAGTTGGGAATATATTATGCCTAGGAAGATTGCGGGGATTAACTGTAATAATATAAATCCTATAGACTGCGCCATACTATTCTTTCTCTCATTCATCCTATGGAAATAGTATGCATAGAATCTGATATTCAAGATTGATAATACTGGGACAAGTGTAATGAAGACGTTTTCAACGACAATCAGATACCCGCTAAGCATTGTATATGGGATGAGAAGGATGATTGTGATCAGAAAAGGCAGCGAAACAATCAATACCAGATAAGCGGATATGATGTATGTGATAAAATCAATCCCATTTATCATGCTGATGCTATAAACCAGGTAGATTATTGAGAATATTGTCAACACTGTTAGTATGATCATATGGTCCCATTCCTTTTTTGTTGGAATAAATCTCTTCAAATCCATTTTAAAAAATATATTTAGAGTACTCCTATCCTTTATTTATAATCAATCATTTTTAATACTAGAAATCACTCGAATCAAGAAGATGACTGAAGTATCCAAGAAATACAATCCTCATGAGAAGGAGCCATTATGGCAGAAGTTCTGGCAAGACAAGGGTGTATATAAATTTAATCCTGATGGTGCTGGCGAAGTATACTCAATTGATACTCCTCCACCAACCGTATCTGGCAAGATGCATCTTGGACATGCATTCAGTTATAGTCAACAAGATTTCATCGTACGATACAAGCGGATGAAGGGTTATAATATATTCTATCCATTTGGGACTGATGACAATGGCATACCAACTGAACGCTTGATAGAAAAGATGAAGAAGGTCCGAGCCCGAGATATGGGTCGGAAAGACTTTAATAAACTCTGTTTAAAAACAATTGAAGAAGAACTTCGTCCAAAATACATTTCTGACTGGAAGAGGATAGGGATGAGCTGTGACTGGGATGTTTTTTACACTACAATAGACGAGCATTGCCAAGCGATATCGCAAAAATCGTTCCTAGAATTGTATGAGATGGGTCGTGAATATAGGAAAGATTCCCCAACAATGTGGTGTCCAGAATGTCAGACAGGGATATCTCAAGTAGAGTGTGAAGACATTGAGAAAGATTCAAGTTTCAATGATATAATCTTCAAATTAGGGGATAAAGACCTGGTAATAGCAACCACAAGACCAGAACTACTCCCTGCATGTGTGGCAATATTCTACCATCCAGAAGATGAGAGATATAAGAAATATGATGGTATGAAAGCAAAGGTACCCATATTTGATTTTGAAGTGCCCATACTTCCCGATGAGCGGGCAGATCCTGAAAAAGGCACGGGTATTGTAATGTGCTGTACTTTTGGAGATCAAACAGATATGGAATGGCAGAAGGCACATGATCTACCAATCAAGATAGCACTACAACTTATGGCAAAATGACAGAAATTGCGGGTAAGTACAAAGGCTTAACTGTTAAAAATGCTCGAAAAGAGATAATACAAGATCTTAAAGAGGCTGGGCTTCTTGTCAAAGAAGAACCAATCAAACATCCTGTCAATGTCCATGAACGATGCGGGCGGGAAATAGAATATTTAAAATCGAAACAATGGTTCATCAAATATCTTGATTTAAAAGATGAGATGATTGAATGGGGTCGAAAGCTTAAATGGTATCCAGAACATATGCG
>CAYREE010000094.1:0-9256 GCA_964423225.1 uncultured archaeon
CGTTTGCATCATAGATCTTCGTCCGATAACCCTCCAACGCTAGCAGAGATATTAGCGGAGGAGGGTTATCGGACGAAGATCTATGATGCAAACGACCATCTCGTCCAGTTCAATCTCGTCAAGGGTTTTGAGGAGCGTTCTTCATATGATTATGGGCTAGCAGAGTATGGGGAGTACGTGGACATGAAAACGGCTAAGAACATTTATCCCTCCGCGATCAACTGGATAGATAAAGACTCTAATCAGGGAATAGTCAATAGGATTGGATGGAATGAAAGACCTATGGATTCACGATACTTCCTATACATCCATACTATGGAGACTCATTCTCCCTACGAGTGGCCTGGCGAGCGATTCATGCCCATCCAATTTGATAAGGAAAAGATCGTCCAGGGTGTAAGAGAGGATGTTATTGATCCAATATCTAATAATCCAGACCTCTTGACTATGTTCGAGCCATACAGGTTCAGGAACATGAAGCCTGGCGAGTCGTTCGAGAGTTGGAGCGATATCTGTATAAACCTTAGCAATAAACAGTATGAGGGACTTGTCGCCTTGTATGACGGTAACATAGCCTATAGCGACCATCATATTGGAGGCCTATTGGATGCTGTCAGGGACCTTGGCCAGTTGAACGATACCGTATTTGTCATCATGTCCGATCATGGCGAGTCATTCGATGAGCATGGGATGTATGGCCATGGCTCTCACCTCTATGATGAGAACCTCCATATCCCACTGATCATAGTTACCCCAACTTCCAGGTATTCTGGAAGGAGGGTGATAGGCCAGGTCGACGTCACGAATCTTTTGCCTACACTGCTTGACATTCTGGACATAGAGCATGGAGATTTAACCAAGAGGTCTTGGTTTAGGACTCTTGAATAATTCGACGGCAATAATGGCAACGAGGATGTGTATAGTGCTACTGGATTTAGGACTCGTCTCGTCCACAGCCTTCGGAACAGGACGCATAAAATCATATGCAGACAGGATAACAAGGAGTGTGTACTCTACGACCTGATTAAAGACCCAGAAGAACGGGACAACATATACGAAAAAGAAGATCCTGTATCACAGGCCATGCTAGACAAGCTATACCATTTCCTGGGAGAAGAGGGGGAGATACTCGATGACACCATCTATGGGAAGTTGAATATCAGCCCAGAGGCGAAAGACAGGCTGAGAGAACTGGGATACCTGATGTGATATAGATATTAAGGGATTAATCTAAAGAATAAAACTGGATTTTAAAGATGAATGAGAAGATATGCGTAATAGGCCTCGGCTACGTGGGCTTGCCTCTTGCGAGATTGATCAATGAGAAAGGTTTGGAGGTAATTGGCTTAGACATTAGCTCGGATGCAATTGAATATGCAAAAAAGGAGGGTATAGCAGCTACAACTGATGCTAAACAAGCAATCAAGGATGCCAGCATCATAGTAGTATGTGTTCCAACACCTGTTGATGAGAGCTATATGCCAGACCTAACACCCATTGAAGACACATGCAAAACAATTTCTAAAAACATCAAGAAAGGACAGACAGTTATCATAGAATCAACTATTTATCCAGGAGTAACAGAAGAAGTGGTAAAACCAATCCTTGAAGAATCAGGCCTAAAAGCTGGAGAAGACTTTTACCTAGCTCATTGCCCGGAGCGAATCGATCCAGGAAACAAGAAATGGGATGTTGGAAATATACCTAGGGTTATTGGTGGGATAAACAAGGATAGTACAATGAAGGCATCTAAGTTCTATTCGAAGATAATCAATGCACAGATACTTGAATTATCTGATGTGAGATCAGCAGAGGCCACCAAGATCGTTGAAAACGCTTTCCGCGACATAAACATCGCTTTCGTAAACGAGCTTGCACGATCCTTCGATAAGATGGGCATCGACGTTGTCGAAGTAATCAAGGCCGCATCAACCAAGCCATTCGGATTCATGCCTCACTGGCCAGGCTGCGGTGTAGGAGGCCACTGCATACCAGTCGATCCATATTATCTGATTGAGAAGGCTAAGAAGAATGGGTTCAGCCACAGCTTTCTAACTCTTGCAAGGGAGATTAACAATGATATGCCGAACTATACGGTCGAGCTTGTTGCTAAAGCCTTAAATGAAGTCGGCAAGAGCATCAAGGGCTCTAATATCTGTGTCTTAGGTGTTTCATACAAGAAGGATGTGGACGACATCAGGGAGAGTCCTGCTCAGGAAATCATTGCGAAACTTAAAAAGCATGGGGCGAATGTCGAAGTCTATGATCCGTTCATCCCCAGTGAATCCACACTAACCAATCTTGACGATTGTCTAAATTCAGAATGCATTGTCCTAGTAACAGACCACACGGAATTCAAGAAGATCGAGGAAAAAATCAGTAATTGTAAGATAAAGGCTGTGGTGGACGGGAGAAACTTTTTGGATAAGGATAAGATAGAATCCATTGAAATAATATACAAGGGAATCGGTAGGGGTGTCTAAGCTCATTCAGTACTCAATCTAGTAGTCGCACCCCCATCTACAACTAATGAAGCTCCTGTGATAAACGATGATCTTTTCCCATCTGCTAGAAAGAATATAGCCTCTGCTATTTCTTCTGGTTTTCCGATGCGTCCAATAACTGTCCGTTCTGCTAGACAGTCGAGTTTCTCCTGGATGTCTCCATCACCTGCATGCCCTCTGGACAGGCCGTTCCTTAGCATCTTTGTGTCTACTGCTCCTGGCAGCACTGTATTGACCCGGATATCTCTGTCTGCCAAGTCTATTGCCATTGCTCTTGTAAGAGACATTATCGCTCCTTTGCTTGCCGCATATGCTGCAATCCTTGAGGATGTGGCAATTGCATGCACTGAGCTTACATTCACTATGGAACCGCCATCATTCATTGCATCGATTAGCTCTCGTCCTAGCAGGTATATGGCTTTTAGGTTTACGTTCATTACTTTGTCCCATTGTTCTTCGGTCGTATCATCTAATGTTTCTGTGACCTGGTATGCCGCATTGTTTACGATACAGTCTATGGAACCGAAGTCTTTTCTTACTTCGGATGCAAGCCTCTTAATATTTACATGTTTAGACAGGTCGCATTGGTAGTATTTTATTCCTTCTAACCCTGGATCTTTTCGTGAAGCTACTCCAATAACAGACCAGCCTTCCCTGACAAATAATTCTGCGCAAGCCTTTCCGATACCAGCTGATACTCCGGTGATAATTACATTTTTCGCCATTTTCTTTTTATTTATCTTGTTTTAGTGCATTTAACAGGTTGTTGATTGTGTTTTCATGTACTTTCTCCCATGCCTTCGGACTGCTGTTTGAGTTATGAGCTGCTAGTAATACATTATCCATGCTTCTAAGGGGGCTGTCAAGTGGTAATGGTTCATCTTCAAAGACATCCAGACATGCACCAGCTATCTGATTATTCTCAAGCGCATAGACTAATGCTTTCTCATCGATTATCGGGCCACGAGCAGTGTTTATTATCACTGCTGTCGGCTTCATCATATTTAATTCTTTTGTGCTTATGAGGTGTTTGCTTGTCTGATTAAGGTCGCAGTTTAGGCTTATGAAATCTGATTCTGACAGTACTTCCTCTTTGGATTTAATCCTAGCTCCTGTTTCTTTTATGAATTCATCTGGTACATCGACTATGTCATTTCCAAGAATATTTATTCCGAATGGTTTTGCACGTCTTGCTACTGCTTTCCCGATGTTTCCTAATCCGATTATTCCAAGCGTGGATTCATTCATTGCTACACAGGGTATCTTCTCCCAGGTCCCAGTTTGTAATTCCTGTGTCTGCCAGGGCTGCTTTCTTGCGAAGCATAGTATATAGCCTAGGATGCTGTCTGCTACGGGTTCTGTGAACGCGTTTGGAGTATTGCATATCTTCACGCCATGCTTTTTGCACGCGTCTTTGTCTATCGAGTCTATCCCAGTACCCCATTTGGAGATGACCTTCAGCTTCTTAGCTTTTTTGAGTACTTTTTCTGTGAACTGGTCATCCCCAGATATCACACCATCAATGTCATCGATGACTTCGAGAAGCTCTTTTTCACTCATCCTCTCCCTGACTTTTGGTACAATAATCTCGATCTTGTTATCTTCAAATATCTGCTTGAATATATCAACTACAGGTTGCATATAGGGGGCTGAGATCAGTATTTTGTACTTCATTTTGAAAGTAGTGCCTCCACTATCTTTAATTCATCTTCGGTGTCAATGTCCATTGACTCGACCAGTGTTGTCTCATACATCATCGGTTTTTCCCCTATCCTGTTCTTGTTCTTCATGAATGATTCCTGGTTGAATATGTAAAAGCATGAGTTCTCCTCGAACAATGGCTTTAAATCCTGGGTGGTCGGCGCTTCCTTTGGATCATGGTTATTGGGCGTTGCATCCTCATTCCAGAATCTCTTTTGAATCCTTGTGACTGAGAACATGTTATCGTAATCTGGAATATTGTCGAGATATTTTTTTATAGCCTTGTCAATCGTTGTTGCCTTGACCAGTGGACTTGTCGCATGAACTTGAATGAAATGCTCTCCTTCAACTTTTTTTAATGTATCCGCTATCACAAGGTTCATGCTGCAATTACCCTTCAATGATTCCTCCCTTTCAACCAATATGATCTTATCATTGTCAGCATATTTGTCAAGTACTTCATTGATATCAGTATTGATTACGACCTTGTTGATAGAATCGGTCTTAAGTAGCGTATTTAGGATGTATTCATACAAGGGCTTTCCTCCGATGAGTCTGATATTCTTGTCTTTAACCCTCTGGCTTCCCGCCCGCATCGGCAATATCGCAATCATGCTATCCATTTTATATCTATCCTTTTTTCGGCCTAATAACCACTCTGGCCATCGCACCCTCTGAACCTTCAATGCATATGGGCAGGCATATTAGGTCGTATATGCCAGTTTTTACCCCGGATAGATTTAAACCTTCCACCAATATGACTTCTGCTTCAAGCAGTGTCACATGTGTCTTTGGATCGTCGCCATATATTTGGACTGAAAGGTAGTCTAATCCAATTAGCTTTATTCCTTTCTTTACTATCCATTCGGCTGCGTCGTTTGTAAGTGCGACGAAGTCTTCCCTAAACTCCTTTACTCCCTGCTCCCAAAGTAGTGAGTTATTGGTACGTATCAATATTCGCTGAACATCGTCAGGTATCTCAAGATCCTCAAGGTCGTCTACAGTGATCTTATCGGCATCGGGAAGATATCCGACATATACTGGACCTATCAATTCATCTAATTGAATTTTTTCTATGGTCTTACCTTTATCGATGAAATGTTTGGGCGCGTCTATATGTGTTCCAACATGAACGTCGCAGGTTATCATCGACAGGTTGTTCGAATCCCCAGCTTTAATGCTCTTAGTCTGTCGTATCCGATATCCCGCATCCCCAGGCCATGTCGGCATATCCTCGCGTAATGGTATTGATATGTCTATCCAGTCACTCATCTTTTTCACCCGCGGAATAGTCTATCTCATGTATTTTCCCGTTCTTATCCGTTTCTTCTCTTTTCCTCTTGAATCCTTTTGGGAAATAGAATTGTTCCTTGAGTTTTTTCTCTACTCTCCCATGCTGTGAGAATCCTCTATATGTTCCCCAGAATTGCATGAGTCTAAATCCGAGTATACTGATGATATTTCCCAGTATCTTTCCATCTCTGAATGCATGATAGTAGTCGCTGAGAGTATTTGAGATGAATAGGCGAACTGCATCCAGTAGGCTGAACTGCTGGTGCATAATGTGTTTTAATGCTACTGCCTCACGCCTGTATCGCATCCTGATATTCCAATATGATTCTTCATGGACATGAATTATCACAGCATCTGCACTATATGCTATCTTATATCCCTCTTTCATTGCCCGTTTGGCCCAGTCAAGGTCTTCTAAGCCTGTAAGATTCTCGTCATAGGGCATCTTTTCCCAGATCGCCCGTCTAATGACTGCATTAGCATTATTGCAGAAGGGATGGTCTTGGTTTGGATCAGATTCTTCTGGAAACCATTTGGCAAATATTTGATGTTCAGTATACTTGGTATTCTCATCACCACGCTGCTTTCCATATACTAATGCAACCTTCTTATCCTTGAAGGATCCAATCATCTTGGATAACCAGTCATTATACCGTGGATAGCAGTGAGAACTGACGATAACGACAAGCTCGCCTGTTGCAGCCTCACAGCCTCGATTCAATGCTCTTCCAAACGAAAACTCTTCGGGAGGTATGTGGACTACCTTAACATCGTATCTGGACGCTATTGACAGTGTGGCATCTGTTGAACCAGAGTCGACAAGGATGATCTCCTTATCATCCTTTATATCCTGTTTCATGATGCCCGTCAAAAGCCGCCCTATATGCTGCTCTTCATTATAGCAGCGGATAACAAACGATATCATTGTCTCTCAATAAGTATATCTAAATGATTTTTAACAGGCCTTAATATGTTTCGAATTGGTAAAGGCAGCCATCCCAGGCCCAGGCCCTTTCTTGACAACGCCTTTTCCATAGCTTGATGGATTGAATTATCCCCCGTTATGTAGAATAATAGGTTGCC
The DNA here is from genome assembly GCA_964423225.1 of uncultured archaeon. Lineage (GTDB taxonomy): Archaea > Altiarchaeota > Altiarchaeia > IMC4 > SCGC-AAA252-I15 > CAYREE01. The sequence goes on from CAYREE010000094.1 coordinate 6,582, forward strand.
CCACTCTGGACTTGATTTTCCATCATAGGAGTATGCACCTTTGAACTCCAATGGATCCATCTCATTTCCTTTTTTCGAGTGTTCCTTAATAGGCCCGTATTCAAAGACAATGCAATCATATCCTTGATTTTTCATATATGAGACCATGTCATGATGTGTATACCCTAGACTGTCCTTTGTCCGAGAGTCCATGAATTCTGTCATGACAAGGCTAGGCTGAAATTTTTTAAAATCCATGCTCCTTAATACCATCAGGTCGAATCCTTCGACATCTATTTTCAATAGGTCTATCCAGTCGATCTTTTCTTTGGTGATAAAGGTGTCAAGGCGGGTAGATCTTACTTTGACCTTGTTTGAATGAGTTTCATGGAAAGGCTTTAGTGAGTGGATCCCCCAGTACTCGTCACTTACATAAAAATCCATTTCTTCCTCATCTTTGTCTGACACAGCAGACTGGATACAACTAACATATTTGTATTTTTCCATATTTTTTGTTAATTCAATGTAGTTCTCAGGTTCAGGCTCAAAACAATAGACTTTCCAACCACGGTCCACAAACGGTTTGGCTGACTGACCTTGATGGGCTCCTACGTCGAGCATCAAGCCAGTATCTTTCTTCAGGATCCTGAAATAGTTGAGTATACAGTCGTTTTCAATCATTTTATACTATCTTTTTTTCCTCCGTAGGATAATCCTGCCGACAGTGATCCCTATTTTCAAGGTCTTTTTGAATATTTTTAATTTTGCTACTTGAATCAATGTGAATAGGTAGATAATATTATCGAATGTCTTGGATCGTGTCATAAGGCTGCCGAGAGTATAGAAAAATATGTTATTTTCAGCATTCTGCTTCCCCAATATCCCATTGATCAGCGACTCTAAACGTTTTTTATTTTCAAGAAGGAGTCGAAGCCTCCAAAAGAAAACGTTCCTTGCAGAGTTATCCAGCCTCATCCATTTCAGGTCTAGTCGTTCTAGAGTGTATCCTGGACTGGATTTTACAAACGCTTTTTTTATTATTATAGAATATTTTTCAGGATTGGATGATATCTCGTCCATCACAGGTACCAGATTATTCCTTGATTCATCGGATTTGTTAGCAAATGCAACATCCTCCATTGCATCAACCATATCTTCCGATACTTCCTCTTTTATCTTTTCTGCAAGATGCTCTAGTACTCCCGACCTGTCCCAGTCATCAAGATGAGTGAGAGCCATCAAACTGAAGGGGAACGTATTGAACATAATCCAGTGAGTTGCAGAAAGCAGATTGCATTTCCTCACTTCTTCTTCCGTGATGTCTGGACCAGATACTATCTCAGGATCGGTCTCTGACCTGGATTTATATCCTAGCTCAGTCTCATAAAGAAGTGTTCCCGGGTAGTAGCAGTATCTGTATAAGCCAAGATGATGATTTGATCTTAAGGAAAGTCCGAAATCAAGGTTCTCCCTGAATTCTTTGAATCCTTCTTTTGGAAGTCCGTATATCATCCCTATCCATACGTCGTTGGTATTGTTCTGGAAGAAGTCGCTGTTTATCTTGCCGCGTAGTTCGCCTGGATTCTGTTTTGGACGCTGTATCGTTGAACAGGTCTTGTCGTGTATGGTCTGTACTCCAACACCTTCCAAGTATACATTTGCCTTCTTTGCAAGCTTGCTGAATTCCTCGTCAAGATGGTTTATATTTATATATACTCCTATCCGTGTACCCTTGTTTTTTTCTGATATGAACTGCATCAGTTCCATGGCACGTTTTTTTGTATATCCAATGGTAGAGTCGAACAGGAAAATACTCTTTGGCTTAGAATCCAATATGATAGACAGTTCTTCCTTAACTCGTTCTATCGGATACATCTGTAGTTGGAGGTGTGATTCGACACAGTAAGTGCACTTGTTCGGGCACCCATATCCGGTGTTATATGGAAGGGCTCCACGTGCATGTTTGAAGTAGTCATTCAGCAGGTAATCAGCTTCGCTTAGCCAAGGTGAAAAATCTATAAAATTGGGATTATCTTCTCTTTTGTCTTCTGATGCATAAGGCTTGTTGTCTAGCAGATAGGTTAGGTTTGGTATTTTAAGATCGTTCTTTTCATTCCAACCATGTTTTTTTAGCTTTTTAACAAGCTTTGGAAAGGTTTCATCCGATCTGCCCCGCACTATGTAGTCGATCTCGGGATGGTTTTCAAGTATCTGGAGAGAATACCTCTTTGAGGATACCATCGGACCTCCAAGTATGATGCATGCCCTGGGCTTCTCTTTCCTCAAGATCTTGGTGTAATCCAACACATCCTTTATATTATAAGACGAGACCGTGAAACAGTATATCTGATCGTCCTGAGTGTTCTTTAAATAATCCTCGAAATGGTTTGATGACGTTATATCTATGTCTTTGAACTCATATTCCTCTACAAGCTCTTTTTTTAGCAGTGTCTTTAGTGTTGCTAGTGCCAGGCTTGGTATCATCAGCTTATTGACGTTAATCATGTATAGCATAGATTTCACCGGAAAGATGTGTCTTTTTTATTAGGATTAAGTTTATTTATCAACGTATTTTTCGATATCACAGGTCTGTTGTTTATGCCAATCATTATCTCCTAGGCCGGAGTATGAAGTATCCTTAGTCTTTAGTCTTTTTTCAATCGATTGTCTTTGAGAAAAGGATAATTCGTTCCAAT
>CAYREE010000095.1:0-9055 GCA_964423225.1 uncultured archaeon
ATTATAAAAAAAAACCCTAACGATGATCAAGAAGAGGAACATCTTGCTTGGTTTCATTATTTTATTTTCTATCTTATTTTCTTCTAACGCCCAGACACCGTATACTTGCGAACAAATGAGTCCTCCATCCTGTATTGGATCCTGTCCAACAGATAAGGTTTGTGGTATAAAAACAGAATATAAGACCGGTAAAACATATTGTGCTTGTGTTTCATCTACCACGACTTCAACCACTCTTCCTGCCTGTCGTTATGATAAGAAAAAAAACAAGTGTGTAGGATATTGTGGAAAACCATATTCCTGTATAGAATCAGATAGGAAATGTTCCTGTGTATTGCCAACTACAACCATGACTACTACTAGTACTACGACTTCCACAACAACAACGACGACTATGAGAAAACCAACTACTACTAGTACAACATCCACGACTACTACAACATCCACGACTACTACAACATCCACGACTACTACAACCATCCGGACAGAATTCGACGATACAACTACGACAACAACCACATCATCATCAACAACCACTACATCAACCACGTTACCCGGCTCTGTTAATTGTCCTGGAGATTGTACTTGTCTGTCCAGCGCTCAACGGAGGATGATGTTTGGTGTGAATTTGGTTCGTTGCAACGATAATCCGTGTGGTTATGGAGATGGGACGCCTGGGCCGCTTCATGATCCGAATCTATATGAACCCATGTACTGTTATAGGGAGGAAATAACTTGTCCAAGCGGCTGTGAGTGTCTTACAAGGGATCAGGCAGCAGCGGGAGGTACTGAAGATCGGAGTTATAGGCTCTGTAATTGCGCGGATCAGGTCTGCGGGCCTGGAAAACTGTGTTATGAACTAGACTGCAGGGATTTGGATGGTGTTTTACGTCCTTTTCGAAACGAACATCGGGTGCAGGTAAAAGTGATTGCATATGAAGTCGGAAATCCCTCAAATAGTAGGATGTTAGATGCACTACCAACAAATTATTCTGAAGACAATCCTCATTTAGTATATAGGGGTTGTTTTCCAGAGGGCTTTTGGAATCTGACACCCAACTATATAGATGATTGTTTTCCCTTTAATTGTCCCTTATCTGGCAGATGGCAGCCTGGGAGTATAATAATTAATACAAACGACCTATGTGCTCCTAATCTTTTCGCTGAATTTGAATTATACAATCCTGATAGAATACCTCCACAAATGACTATTGAATCTGATCCTAGGGAAATATTCAAGGGTGAACATACTGAGGTAAGTATCTTTGGACAGGATGATAGCGGTATAAGATTGGTTAACCTCTATGAGAGAGGACTAGACGATGATTGTGAAGATAAACCACTCAAGCAGGTAGCAAGTTGCTGTCTCGAACCGTTCGGTGGATTATGTTTTGTAATGGAAAACACAACAATCCTAGAGCGACCAATTAATAATTGTACTTGGGGGGATGATAATGTCTCATGCATATTCGATAATACATCGTTTATTGGTTTCAGTGAGTTAACATATAAGGCTGAAGTATGTGATTGGGCAGGCAATAAAAAAGCCGAGCAGATATCCAAGAATGTAAATGAGCCAATCAATCTAACCTTACTGACAATGGGGGATGTTTGTACCTGTAAGGAAGGACGCTCTCACTATATTGGTTATGGAAAATGGGATGATCTAGCAGTTGGTGAAGTCCTATTCGATGGTCTTGATGAGATAGTATATGCTAGAGAAGACGATGGTATGATAATCATCTTTTGGAATAATGGATCAATGGCTCAAAACTTCTCATCTGTGTATTCCAGGAGAGATAAGCTTGCTATAGCTGATCTTGGGACTGATACTCTGTCTGAGATACTCATTGCTAATCATGATGATGGAATGGTATATATCTATAAGCAAGATGGGTATCTGCAAAGGAGGTTTAACGCTAATTATGTTATTGACTCTGCATTTGCTGTCGGAGACGTGTTTAATGATGAGAGGCCTGAGATAATCATAGCCAATCCAACCGAGCATATGATCTACTTCCATGATCATCAAGGTAATTGGATTACTGCAGAAACACTTGACTGGCGTTTTAAAGGTACTAGATGCCATGGCCATGGAAACTACCATGATGCTTTTGTGCTTGCTGATCTAGTCGGGAATAAAAAGAAGGAGATTGTGATACTATTGAACTCTTCAAACAAGTCGACTGTCTATGATTCTAATATGAATCCATTATTCCATATTCCAATACAAAGATACACAGTGTTTGACAGGGTAGGTAGTGGAGATATAATCGGAGACGAGAAGGATGAGCTACTTGTTGCTGTGGATAATGATGGAGCCATATATGTCTATGATATTAGTGGGCTTATCAAAGTCAATTATTTCCCCTGGACTGACTATGACACCCTTAATGCCGGGGATCTATTATCTGAGGGTAAAGACGAGCTTGTGGTAGCACAAAAAGGCAATGGTATGTTGTCTATAGAGTATGGTGATGATGCGCCATTGGGGGGTGTATCATGAGGAAGATACTTATCCTCCTAGCATTGTCTGTTTTAATCCAGACAACTGTTTCCCAGGATTTTAGGATCGGGGAGGAAGACCTTTTTAGACCTGAAATTTATGCTAAATACATTAAAAACGTTACACTTGTCAGATGCAGTGAATGCAGGGGTCCGGGAATCGGCGATCTTGACGTATTTGACGTTGGTGAGATATCTTGTCTGATGTCTGCACGGGATGAGTGTGTTAATTCATCGCATGTCTTGGAATACTACTGTGTTAACACATCATCTGTAGATAGCCAGTCTTCAGAATGTCCTGTCAATTATAGTTGCAGTGGTGGAAAATGCATGTATCTTCCAGATCTTACTATCCATAATATAACTGTTTCAGCAAATTCTCCCCGGATTCTAAGACTGGCGACAGTTAAATTATGGGTGTTAAATATTGGCTATGCAAACTCATCAGAAGCAAACTTGACGATCTACTGGGGATGCGATCCATTGACTGCAATTGTAGAACCTCTTCCAGTGGGCGGTGCGACAGAAGTAGTATTCAGAAACTCTATAATCTTTGAGGATGCTGGAAGATATAATCTTGATGCAGTAGTTGATAGTGAATCAGTTGTAGATGAATATGATGAAGGCAACAATAACCTATCAAGGAGGGTGACTGTAAAACTTCCAAAACGTGTCAGAATTCCGCCTGAAATAGACATGCATACTGAAGATGATAACTGGCAGATAACCTGCAGTGACAATGATTTGATGCGAATCGGTAGAGTTATCAATAATAGCCTCCCAGGAAGATATGAACTAGATGATGATGGCAATCTCCCACAGGGGGATAGGACTGAAAGTTTCTGGCTTTCCGGACAAGGAGATACTAATTCATGCGGGACAACCAGCCTCGCATACATCTTAAACTATCTGAAGGGAGTGGATCGGTATGATCATTGGGACGTAGACAATGAAATACGACACTCTCTTATAATAGACATGTTCACTGATCCAATAAGCTTAGTGGAATATGCAAGATCGGAAAATGTACGTGCTGAAGTCTATAATAACGGCGATTTCGAGGATATTAGGCGGATGATTGACCGGGGTGTACCTGTCATGCTGCTGACCTCTGTTGATGGAGACAGGAACATATTCAATGGTCACTGGATTGTCGTAGTGAATTATTGTACTCAACACACTGATTATCGTGGTGTTAGGGAAACTGTATATGTGGTATATAATCCTTGGGGCGTGCAGCACGAGATAACTGAAGAGAGGCTTGCTGAATACTGGGGTCCCCTTGATCTATTCGGCATGGACTTGTGGGAGCGGCTTTATATCGCTGTATCAAACAGTGAGTTGCCTTCAGGAGACTTGGACGACATGCGGACTGAGCTTGCTATGGCTCGTTCGATCGGTATTCTAGCAATGGGGCCTGAAAACATTATTGATGGGGTTTGGCCACCTGATCCTGGTCAGATCGCTGAGGGTTTGATACAGCTTAATGTTGGTGGGGCAGCACTCATCACTTCAGCAATGTCTGAACTCTTCTTAAGGAATATTGGCGGGAATATACCTTTAATCGGCGGGTTTTTCACTGCTGCCGATGAGTTTATTGGTGGGACTACACTGATTTTAACAAATACTGCTATGAGGTTGGCTGATAACCTACATACACTTATTGACAGTTATCTCACACTTGATTTTGAAAATTTTATGCTTGCGATAGCTGATAGTCTGGACGCTATGTGGACTATGGTCGAGGATCTTCTTGAAGAGGCTTGGAATCTATTGGTGAACTTTTTCGAGGCTGTTGGAGAGTTTTTCGAGTCACTTGTTAATGGTATAGGTGATTTCTTCTGTGCATTGGTTGGTGCTGATTGTACTGATATTGATTGTGTGCTAGAGCGAATGGTAAGTACTGATTCTTGTGGAGAGACCATACTATATCTAAACAAGCATATGAGGATAGGGCCAATGGGTTATATTAGTACTAATCATGGTCCTGATAAGACTCCTCTTTATATGTATGCATTGGCTGATGAGGATCTTGGATTTCAAGATGTTAAGATTAGCTCATCTATTTCTGCAGCAATCACTCATCCTGGATACCGGCTCATTAGGAAGCTAGGGTATGTCTATAATAATTGTTCTAGCCGATGCAGTAATCTTTCAATGAATCTCTCGATGTATGATTTGACTTGGGATGAATCATTGGGCTCGGTACGGTGGGATCATGAAGCTAATTCAACGATATTATGGCTCTTTAATGATACTGTAAAAGGAAAGTATTGGGTTTCTACAGACGCATGCTCTGGAACAAGGACTTTTGTTTCACAGACGATGAATGGTTTCACAAGAACAGCGATCGAAGGTTACATACCCATAACTCCTTCCCCTAATAGAGTTCCAGTATACCGATATTATAATCCTGGGGAGGAGGTATTCTTCTTAAGCCTGAATAACAGTCTCGATAATGTTAGTTATGTCAATACTGGAACCTTAGGCTATACTTTCTTCGAATCCTCTGAGGAGACAGTTAATCTGTACAGTTATGGCAGGGATAGATGGAGGATGGGGAATGTTACACGAGGATGTAGGGAGTCTATGAGTGTGGGGAGGTTTCCGATAGGATTAATGTATAAACATAAGAGGCCGTGTACGGTCCCTGTCTATAAGTATTGCAAGACTTACTGGGTGGAGGATTAAAAGAAAAGAAAGGGGTTTCCTAGTCGATTTTCACGTCTTTTGGTTTCCCTCTTGCAATTTTTATTTCTAGGACACCGTTCTTGTATTCTGCATTAGGATCTTTCACAACATGGTTCAAAGGGATCTTCTTATGGTATTTCCTTTCACCAGACTCGACTTTGACTTCAAGGATATTGTCGTCTGATGTTAGTTTTATATCCTTTTTATCTACTCCTGGCAGATCTATGACAACGCTTGTCGAATCACTGTTTTCAAAGACATCTGTTAGTGGTTCACGTTCTTCTTCCAGATATTTTTGTTCCGGTGCATTCAGATCTGGATTTTCCCAATGTGTGTGTTGGGCTTCACCGTCCTGTGGCTGGAAATACACATCATTTTGAACTGGTTGTCCGTTGATGCTCATAGAGCTGAATCCATAAGAGAATCCATTGCCTTCAGAGAATGCTTTGTCAATCTCTTGGTTGATCCTCATTAATTCAGCCTCTAAGGCATCAAATCCTCTTGGAAACGGGGTTCTAGTTGGTTTTTTATCATATGGAAACATCATACATCACCTCTAATAAAATATTATTTTGTCTAAATGTTTTAGACATATCTATATAAATACTAAACAGTAACTATTTATATATTCAAAACTCTTATATTATATAAGACAATGGGTTTTAGGATCACTATTAGACGGAGGGAGAGACCGCCTAGACAAGATATTGATGAAGACTTGGAATGGCTTTGTTCAACTCTTGGATTCTGCAGTGATACCCAGCAAAAAACTGGTTCTGATACTTTTAAGCATTTGTTAAAGCATATGGCTCATGGAGAAAGGATCGGTAGCACAAAGTTATCTGAAGAGATTGGATTATCACGTACTGCTACAATACACCAGTTAAACAGGCTTAGGGATGCTGGTCTCATTCGAAAGGAAGGCCGATCCTATTTTCTTAGGCGTCCGAGCCTTTACGAGACAATCATGGAAGTTGAACACGATATGGAGCGGATGTTTGCGGAGATGCAGAAGATGGCCAGGCAACTAGACAAAGAAATGGGTTTTAAGACTAGAGAATACTGAATATTATTATTAAAAATGATGAAGTCTGCTATATCGTGTGTATTAGTCTTGTTTTTTTGCGGATGTATTAATGCTCTTGTTGGTGAAACAACCACGACATTTACTGCTACTACAACCTTGGATTCAGGACCATCAGACACACTCTCTATGACTGATTACTCAATAACCGTCGATGATACTGATAGAAATTGCATAAGTGATGATGATTGTGCGCTTGTTATTACACGCTGTGATTATTGTATGTGTGGTACTCCGGTGAACGAGAAATATGCGGGTAAATACGCGCGGTTGCTTCAGGAAAAATGTATTGATTACAATGGTGAACTGTGCGACATTGAATGTCGTCCATACAAGCTTTTATGCTTGGAAGAATCATGTGTGCTGAAAGTTGATTGATACGTATTTTTTCATTGATAAACGTCACTAATAGCGTTAAAACGGTTTTTTTCCTTTTTGTATTCCATCTTGTTCCATCTTGTTTCACCTTCTTCTTTTAAGTTGTTTCAGACAGGTGGTTATCAGGTGGATGAAAACCTTATGCTAAAACCACCACACAAAATAGGCATCCCGGCTAATCCCCGGGGTGCCGCCCCTAAAAATGGAGGAAAAAATGAAAAATGGAGAGATTATATAACAACTTAAATGAAATATTAAACATGCGGACTACACTATTGATTGGAATATTACTGATACTATTAATTAGTCCAGTAAATGCAGATTCTGGGAAAAAAACTGCATCTGTAAGACCTGAATTGTATATAGCACCTTCTACAACCATTGAAGTCGAAGAAGATGTTGACATTGATATCCCTATTGAAAGAGAATGTAGGACTAATTCAGACTGTGAATTAATCTTCTCACACTGTAGCTGTAGTTATCAATGTGTTAAGAAGACTGATGGGCCAAGGATCGACTGTGCTATGGCATGCCCAGAAATAGAGTATTCTAAACCAAAATGTAGTTGTGTCAATGGTAAATGTGCTGAGATAAGGACGCCAGAATGCAGGATTGATGATGATTGCGCGCAAATGGTTTGTGCATGCAGGGAAGGAGACGACTGCTATTGTCCAAAGACCCGTTGTATCGGCGGAGAATGCAAGACATGTAATAGAGTATGTAAACATGATGGTACAAGAAGTGAAGGATGGTATGATTCATGTACTGGAAAACTAATCAAATATGAAAACTGCAAAGACGATGATGAATGCGTTAAAGAAGGTGGTAAAGGCAGTATATTCAACAATGATTACTGTTGTAAAGACCTGGAGAGAATCTCTAATTCCAGGGGCAGCAATGGACTATGTGTCGCGCCCACGGATGGAAGCTTCATATGCAGTAAATGTGGAGACGGACGATGCGGGGAAGGAGAGAATAATTGTAATTGCCCTAAAGACTGTCCACAAACAGAGAAATGCAGGGAGACAGATGATGGTATCGACATCTATACTCAGGGAACAACAGCCTTAGAAGATATGATAGGACTTGATTATTGTCTAGACGATAAGACTTTAAAAGAGTATTATTGTATTAGCAACGACATCAGGCATGTTAACAAAGAATGTGAGAATGGATGTAGTGAAGGAGCATGTAAAAAAGAAGCTACAAAGGAGACTGTTACATGCCATTTCCGGGGATCTGTCAAAGAGCAGACATGTTATTCTGAATATGCGAAATGTGCTGGAGAAAAAAAATGCGATACTCCGATACGCGGTAAAAAAGACGAAGTAGTCGTATGGAAGAGCTCTTGTGGCGGCTATGAGAAAACCGTTATAGATGGAAGAGACGAGCAAATTCACTTTGACTGCCAAGATGATAATGAGTGCAGGATCGATGGTGACTGCACAGCATATTTCGACACATGCAGCTGCAGTTATAAATGCGGTCCAAAAACAGACGGGCCACGAAGAGAGTGCAAGAGAATGTGCCCTGAAATAGCCTTGCTCACACCCGAATGTGGATGCAAGGAAGGTAAATGTGTTCAGAAAACCGATACTTGTAAGAAAGTATGCAGATATCCTGATTCACAATCTGAAGGATGGTATGATTCATGCACAAAAAAACTTATCAAATACGATGATTGCATTGGGCCTGTCTGTCCAGTTGGATGCAAATGTGACGGGAATGTAATAGCTTGTCCAATAGATGATGATCCAGATGATGGAGATACTGAAACGATATCTACAACAATCGGGAAAATACTTGATTATCCTGATAGGTTCTCCAATAAATTCGTTGAATTAACAGCATCATATGGAGGACGAATCTTCAGGCCACTATGCGAGACATATTATGGACCACCTGTCAGATATTCACTATATGACCGTTCTGGTAAGATCGGTGCAGCAGGAAAAATCGGTATCGTGGATTGGCTGCCTATTGGAACCGATATGATAGTCAAGGCTAAAGTCAAGGTCTATAAGGGAAAGATCGGTTGTTATGGCGAGAAAGTCGAGGTAGAATTTATTGAGGATGGATTATCACAGGCTTATGATAAGATCAAGGTTGTCTCTGAGGATTCTGAAGGATCTAAAGAAGAGTATGATACTCTCTTGATAGAGTCAGTTGTTGAATCTCAATCGGAAATTGACTCAAGTACATCTGTAAGCTATGATGTTGCGACTGGCGTGGAGAAGATTGATACTGTAGAGAAACGTAATATCGCATCAAAGAAGATTAGTGCGAGTGGTGGTGGCATGGCTTCTAGCGGCCAGGTCAGGGGATCTTCTGGGAAATATCCTATTGTGGTATCTGAGCCGGTAAAAGTCAAGATAAAGGACAAGGTGACTACTTCAA
>CAYREE010000096.1:0-8943 GCA_964423225.1 uncultured archaeon
AGAATTTGATGAAATGAAAAGATTTTTACCATCCCCTGGAAATACTCTGACATAGGGGAATACACTTTTGAGTGTATTGAAAACACAGCTGTTAAGATCTTTCAGTTCATCGTTTAGGTAAGTCAGAGAGCCAGGCAAACTGATAACCAATATGCCATCTTCATTCAGTTTCTTTTCTGCCAGAGAAAAGAACTCTTGTGTAAAGAACCTGTTTGTTTGTAGGTCGGACGGGTCTGACATCCCCACCATAATCAAATCGTACGAATTCTCTGTTGTTTTAAGATAAAGACGACCATCAACATGATTGACCCTTACCTTACTGTCGGTTAATTCATCCTCGGTTAGCGGCGTTGAAAACTTTCTCATAAGCTCAAGCAGCAGTGGGTCGAGTTCCACGTATTCAACCAGTTCCACTGAAGGATGTTTTAAAACTTCGTTTATTACGCCGCCAGCCCCACCGCTTAAGATAAGCAGTTTCTCAGGGTCAGGATGCGCCAGAAGCGGAAGATGGACAAACTGTTCGACATATCCTATATCCGGGATAGGAGTTATGATTTGTGGGATACCATCCAGGAAGAAAATGTATTGTCCCTCATTTTCCGCAACACAAATATTGCCATATATGGAGTTTTGATAATATACTATGTTCTGGCCTTTCCATTGGGATGTTATTGAAAGATGGTGAAGCGTATCTGCACCGCCGCCAAAAACCAAGTAACCTCCTAAAAACAAAAACAGAGTGGAAATAACTGTAATTGTCTTTTGAAGTTTGCCGGTTTTCCGGTAGGGAGCGATCAAAAGAATGCAGACAAGGAAATTTAATATGGCAAGCCCTGCTGCCATCTGGAATGCGTGAAGGTATGGAATTAATAGATATGTCCAGAATATTCCGCCAGCTATCGTTCCAACTGTCTCGTAAACATAGACCTTGCCAATAGAGGATGCATTAGGGGTAGAGAACTTGGAGTAGAGCTTGCAGCTAAAAGTAAATAATGCACCGTGAAATACACTTACTGGCAAAAGTATGAGAAAAGATGAATAAAGCATTGGTAAAAATCCCACAGTCTCACCTATAGAAACTCCAAGAATGGTCTTCAAGATGCGTGTCAAATAAACTGCTACGAGTAAGGACAATGAGAACAAAATAGCAATGATGATAAATGTTTCTATCTTTTTTTTAGTCTTTTCAGCCCTCTTTCCCAGATAGAAAGATCCAAATGCCTCAAGGATGAGCCAGTTGGCAAGAACGATGGCGATAGAGAATTCGTTGCCTGAAAAAACAACAAAAAGCTCCCTTAAAAGCAACATCTGGGCAACCAGACCGCTAAACCCCATAGTCAGTATGGCTATGCGAAGATAAATTTTCATTGAACCCACAAGTATAAGAGAATTATTTTTACCCTTTTAAATCCCAAAAGACAAAGTATGCTTTTCCGAACACTTTGTTCAAGTCTCGCCTTCGGCAAGCAACACCTTTGTTCAAGACACAAAGGTTTTATACCCGTTTGCACCACTAGTTAAAGTTCGACTTCTTCATAGAGTTTCGCAACATGACCTCTTCCCACCTTCTTTTTTAATGCTTCTGCTTGATCAGTTTCTCCATGCACAAAGATAAGTTGGGGTTTGGTTTTAAATCCGTGAATCCATTTTAGTAACTGGGTTTGGTCAGCATGACTTGAGAATCCATCTACCCGCCTGATGTCGGCATTATTTTTTACACGCCAACCATAGATCCTCACTTTCTTCTGACCTTCAAGAATACGCCTTCCTAAAGTCCCATATGCTTGAAATCCCACAAACAACATGATGGTTGATTTTTTCGATAGATGATGGAGTAGATGATGCTTGATCCTTCCACCAGAACACATCCCGGAAGAAGCAATGATGACTGCGGGACCCTGCATATCATTCAAACTTTTTGAGTCTTCTGAAGATTTGATGAACTTTAAGCAATCAAACTCAAAGGGCTTATCTCCTTGAGCAAGCATGTCCCTTGCTTCTTCATCATAATTTTCTGTATGATTAATAAAAACTTCCGTGGCTTTCATACTCATTGGAGAGTCCACGAACATGGGAATGCATGGAACCTTCTTTTTTTCTATTAATTCATTCAGATAATATATTATTTCTTGGGTTCGTTCAATTGCAAAGCATGGGATTATGAGTTTTCCCTTGTTTTTCTCAGCATCTCGGACTGCTTTGGTTAATAGCTGGCGTTTTTTGGTTTTGGTCTCATGGTTCCTCCCACCATACGTGGATTCACAGATCACATAATCTGCTTTTTCAATAAAGGATGGATCATCAATAATAGGCGCATGCATCTGCCCCAGGTCACCAGAGAATACCAATTTCTTTCCCTCAGCGAACACTTCAATGATCGCACTCCCCAATATGTGGCCTGCATTTCTAAACACCACATTAAGGCCGGGCAGGGGATTGATCATCTGGTTGTATTCCACCCCTTTTAAAAAGGGGATCGTCTTCTTGGCATCTTTAACGGTATACAAAGGCTTTCTCAAGGGTTTGCCCTCTTTTCGTAACCGCTTATTATCCCATTTTGTTTCGAATTCTTGGATTTTCCCAGAGTCTTCCATCACCACTTTCGTCAAGTCTTTTGTGGGTGACGTGCAATAGATATTGCCGGAAAATCCCTTTTTTACTAGCTTGGGGAGCAATCCACTATGATCAAGATGTGCATGTGATAACAACACTGCATCGATATCTTGGGGATTGAAGGCAAAATCTTGATGGCTCTTTTTTCCTTCCCTCCCTTGAAACATGCCGCAATCCAACAGTATTTTATACTCTCCGAATGATAGCAGGTGACAGCTTCCTGTAACAAACCCTGTTGCACCAAAAAACTGGAGTTTCACGGAAAGCTATTGAAAAAGGGCACATAAATACTTCTTGAATCTCCTAAACAGAAACGGTATGCTGGGTTAAGCTTATCCATTTATCTTTAATTCTTACATTAAAGTTAATAGAAAATCATCTATTTTGAAAGACGTGAGACACATTGGTCAAGTCACCTCTTCGGCAAACTTATTCTTCCCCCCTGATTAATCCCAAAGAAAAACATGAAAATATTTGCTGGATTCGTATTCCTAAATTACAGGAAAACATACCCCAAAAAATAAATTATGTTATAGTACCAAAAAACAAAAGAAAATTTCGGGCAAGATCGTCCCGGCCGGACGTTAGCTTATGCGGTACTACCTTCGTTAGTTTATGAATATCTATCGATGAATTATAATGTATCATATATTTTTCAGTGTCTAGGAGATAAATACCTGTCTATCCCTATCTCTAATGTATGGCACATGCGTCTGATAAGGCATTCGGTCTGAAGGGGATTAGGTTGAAGGGTTTTGATGATCTGAAGGCAGAGTTAGCTGCCGGTAAGGGGCCTGAGCCCACATCAGAGGCGCTTGCAGAATACATTAATACTCCTGAGGACTTGGATAGGTTCATAATTCAATTCAGAGGGACATTTTATAAAAGGGATCTATATGATGCAGAAGGCGGACTGACGGCTCTGATTCCGCTTCGAAGGAAGGTCTTCCAAGATTATGTCCGCAACCACTTCAAAGATGAGGATAAGACTACACTGGATTCAATAAAGCTATCGAGAAGTTTAGGGTCAGCATTCGGCGTCCCCCCGTTGGGTTCTGACATAGCCACTGCATGCATAAGACATGGCATTGTGGACTGGAGGGCACCTATGGGCTTTAGAGATATGATCATGGGTAGGGTATCTAGGCATCTAGACTACAGGTTCATGGCGGCGGGAACAGACGAGGCGGGAGCGATGAAGAGGATGAAGCATAACATAGGAGTCTACCTCGATAGGAGGGGTATTGAGGAACTTGATGACATCAAGCATGAGAAGGTCCAAAATAACACCTGTAAGGACTACCCCTGTTGGACCGCCCTCATAAGTGCGCTTTCAACAATCCCAGGCTCTAAAATTGAAGGAGGTAAATCGTCGAGCCTGACCTGTGCGAAGGAGCTTGTCAACTTAGGTATGATATCCCCTATGCTTCCCGAATTTGTGTACCCTAACTCCAAGAGCAAGTATTTCAACCCTGGTATCGTCGGCTCCGAGCAGGCTAGAGAGAACCTCAGTACAGATCTGAGGAGGAAGTGGCAGTCTGTGGAGGACATGTATGCTGACAATCCGAGGAACACACATAACACGACTAAATTCGCCAAGAGTAGGCTTGCGGCCGTAGGCATATGGCCGACAGGGTTAACAGTTACAAGAAGGAACGTGACCGATGTTCTCTTAAGTCAGAAAATACTGCCTGAACAGACGGGGGAATCAGGTTTCAGATCTTATTTTAGCCATGGGACGCCAGCTCCTTTTCGAAAGCGGAAAAGGACAAGGAAGTCCTCTTCCAACAGAATCAGGGAAAAACGCTCGAATTTGACAAAATTCGTCAAGGGCGATGCTTTCGAGCAGCTCATGGGAGTTTATCTTTCATATTCCAACCCTGAACAGACTGTCATACCCCAGTACTGCCTCCAAGTGGATGAGTCAAAGGGCTGGTATGGGATGCGCGCGGATTACAGGATTGGCGACACCGTGTATGAGATAAAATGGGGTGGCGCTGATGAGAACATAAAAATGACTGAGGAAAAGCACATGGCCGCACTCGAAAGACACAGCGAAAGTGGATTGAAATACAGACTCATAACGCTCACAGGGGAAAGCCCCCAACACGAGGATTATAATTCCCTCATCACTGGCGAAAAAGATAGAGGTTTTCCTGCTGTTGCCGAGGGCTTTTTCACACAAATGGGTTCAAAGCTTCTTGAGGCTGCCGAAAAAAGGGACGATGTCGACTCTGCAAGGTTTCTTAGGAGGGTGCGCGACTTCGGATATAATGTAGTGGACGAGGCGAATAAGAGAACGGGGGATGCCAGGATAGGATATCTCGATGGAGTCTTTCACGATGTGCTTGAACGTATAGATGATAGACAAATGCTTGAGGAGTACATGCATTCCCAAAGCCCAAATTCCTACAGGTCATTGGAGGCCAACTATGTATGGGAGGGTAAAGTCCATCCCGGTAGGGTAATCCCTGTTGCACTATTACATGAGCAGCCGGAAAGATATTGCCTGCGTGATGATGCCCAGAAAGACTGGATTTCAGAGCTTATCGACAGGCTTAGCCCAGGGCCGAATCTGGATAGCCAAGGAGACATAAGGAAATTTCTTTCAGCTGAGCAGGCGAGAAAAGCCCTTGCAACCCAGCTTTTTGAAGACAGTCAAAAACAAAAGGACAAGACCAGGGTCGAGTGGCTTATAACCGCGGCCCTCAAGGGAGATGTGCGTGGTGTTTCCAGTCAATCACGGGTTTTATGGGAGAGGTCTCGGACAGATAAAGAGCTGCCACAATCTCTTGAACCAACACTTGATTTCATATTCAGAAATCCTCGCAGGCTCATAAGGACTGTGGACGCCATCAACAGGGAAATAAATCCGGATTGGTTGAGCCCACCGGACCTGTGGGAGGAGAAACTTGAAATCTTACCAACTCCCGGTGAAAGGCCAAGGAGGATTAATACACGGATTAGAAAAAGGAAATTAACTCACCCTCAGATGCCTATTTAAACACACTTCATCTAAAATGACAATTTTTTCAATTAGTTTGAGTCTATTGGCTGTTTTTACTAAACGTCACTATTTTCAATTATTCAAAAAATTTTTAGAACTAATAAAGTAATCAATCCCATAAAGTAATATTATGGGTTCTCAACAACCGCAAAAGCATGGGCAGCAGGTAAATGAACCTCTTGTGTCTGGAGATAAAAAACTAGATCAACCTTTATGGGAGGGGATTTCAAGCAAAGCTGATTGGGCTCAAGGCCAGGTTAAGGCGCTTAGAAGTAGATTTGGGATAAGTGAGCTTGTTCCGGAAGCCATAGTGATGAGTAGAGGGGAAAACCCTAATACGGCATGTGAGATGATGGGTGAAATCCATTCCGTCACCATGAACAGCCTGAAGTTTCTAATCGATCGTGGATATGATGTAACTGAAATTGCAAAAGAACATGAAATCCAGATTGGGACTCACAAATTTGACGGGGAAGCCTTGGCTGGAGTTGAAGGTATTCCTGATATTGTGGGAACTGTTGGTTCAGCAACAATTAGGGTATGGGATAGGGTTGAAGAAAAGGTTAGAGCAGATGCCGAAAAAACTGCAGTAGACCAATTAAAAGATAAACAAATGCAGCCTACATCAGGTGAGAGGGTTGCTATGGAGATGACAAGAATCTGGGATAGCGGGATAGGCAATCCCAAAATTGGGGGAAATGTTGAAAATCTTAGATCAAGAGTGGGTATCAGAACCCTTTCAGCGCTTATGCAAAGATACACTGACCTTGGCAGGAAAATGCCAGAATATGCAGAGGCAGCTGCTGTAAATTGGTCACATATTGCATATGAACGTACAAAGCATTGCATTGCAGGACTTAGAGACAGAGCAAAAGGATCAATTGCTACTGACCTTCATATGCAGGGGAGTATTTATGAGCGTGAAATGGGTGATGATAAACTTGGGCGAGGAGATGCATTTACTGAAGGAGATAAGGGATGGATTATTGTTCAGAAAACCCTTGAACAAACAAAAAAAACATGGGATCAAGTTAAAATCTAGACTATAAGTATTGTTCGATTTTTATTTCTTTTTTCAGTCTGATTTTTTCCCCTGAATTTCTCACATAATTCACTGATCTTATCCAAGAGAATGTTTGCTTCAGAAGAGGCAAGCGCCCCGGCCGGAATTTGAATCCGGGTCGCGAGATCGACAGTCTCGCATGATAGGCCGCTACACTACCGGGGCTTATGTGTGAAAAATTGATTGTCCCGTCTCTCGGATTTGAACCGAGGATCTGCCGCTTACGGCTGGTATGGCCGCATACCCTTGATATGGGCATATTCCGACTACAGGCGGCCGCGTTGAACCAAACTACGCTAAGACGGGTTGTATTGCAACCCTATATTATAAGTCAGCTTGGTTTAAAAATTTGATTGTGTTAGCTTATGTATTTCTTGATTATATGTGATACTCCTAGGCTTACTGCTGCAAACATTCCGATAAGGGATCCAATCCAGTAGCTGAACATCCTCTCAATAAGGTTGGCTGCCATCGCAGATGGTGCTGGCACTCCAAGAATCGCATATATCCATGTGCCTACTCCCTCCCATATCGCAAGGCCTCCAGGGATTATACTTGCGAATGATACTGCTGCCACGGTTATTCGTCCGATGATTAAAACGTCTATTGGTAGGTCGAATCCTATCATCTTGAATATTATGTATAGTCGGACGACCCACATCGCCTGTGTTATTGAGGAGATTATTATTCCTGCGGTTAGGATACGGTAGTCAGTCATCGTTGTCCGCATCGCGTTCATGAAATTTGTTATAATATCGTCTATCCGGGTCTTGGCTTCTTTCGCATGGTTTCTTAGATAAGATACTGGGATTTTTTCTACGAAGTTAATCGTGTATTCTATCATTTTAAGTGATACTTTTTCATTGACGAAAAGGAGTATGATCACGAATAGTGTGAATAATACGAATAAACCGGCGACTGCGAGTAGTAGGGCGATTCCGTGTCCGATATTATAGAAGAATGCGAATCCAATCCCGAATAATATCATGATGAGTAAGGGAAATACTTCGAGGAACAAGTCTACGATTACACTTGCAGCTGAGTCTTCAGTTGAAATATCATCTACTTGACTAAGCATATATGCTCTGACTGGTTCTCCACCTGCCATTGATACTGGAGTGATATTATTCATTAGATATCCGATAAATGATACTGGAAGGATTTTTTTGAATGATGCTTTTGTATGTCGTAATACGATACTCCATTTGATTGCCCATAATACCATCATGAATACTTGAACTCCAAGAAGTAGGATGAAATATTTTGCGTCTATCTGGGCTAGGTCTTTTACAACGTCTACAAATCCTACAAAATACATTAGGCCTAGTAGTAGGATTACACCTAACCCGAATAGTATTGTGAATCTGTTGGGAAGCATATTAAAATAAGGACAGCGGTTAATATATCCTCACTGGTTTCTGCTAGCACACCCTACAGAACCTGATTTTCGCCGTATCTATGTTAGAGGTTAATGGTTTTGTTGTTGTATCGTCAACAACATTTATTTGATTTATGCCTGTAGAAGAATCAACTTCCAGTTCCATACATCCAATATTTCCTGGCTCAAGCTCGTTTGCAGTGAAAACTATACCATCAGTACAACATGATGCCCAGAAGAAATCAACCCCTAAAGCGTTTAGTGGTTCTCCAGGATCATCTTGCATTATCATCTTTGATGAAGCGTCAAATGATGTTCTAATATTGTACGTTCCTCCTGAACCATCATTTGGTATGTCCAAAACAACGAACAAGTAATATGTTCCTATAGGATTCTCATATAGGAAATATAATACTGAATTAGAGATCATAAACGGGACTTTGCTGCTTGCAAGATAAGTTGTATCATATCCATAATAGTCTGAAGCGCTTTCAGTACCAGTTACTGTATTATAATCCTGATCTACCCATCCTGTTCCTTCATCAACGCCTACTTTTAGACATGCTGTTGGTAGGGTTGTAGTAGTGGTTGATGTCGTGCTGGTCGAAGTAGTTGCATCACAGGGTAGGGAATTAGTCATATGTAAACCTACGATTTCTTTACTGCCTTTGATAGTGAATGTTGTATCATACTGCATATTCGTATAAGTGGCTTCTATCTCCTTGAAATACTGACCTGTTCCAGAAGGGATGGACCCACATATAGTTTTTCTTTTTCCTGTCTGAAGGGTTAGAGAATCGCCCATTATCTCCGTCCCATCAACCTTGAAACTCGAAATCTTAATAGTCTCCGGATTATTATTCCGTACAGCAAGCACAATCG
>CAYREE010000097.1:0-8843 GCA_964423225.1 uncultured archaeon
ACTCTTCAAGAAGATTTATCAATAAAGGTCGGTGCCACAACCACTATTAAGACAACGACCACGGTTGACACGACTATACCAACAACAACGATAATAACAACCACAACATTAATGTCAGCTACAACAACACTAGGACAGACAGTCCCAACAACTACTATTGAGGGTGTTGAATCATCTACAACCGCAACAACCATCAAAGATACGACAAGTACGACGAATAGCGTTTATGTGGGTGGTGATGACCTCCCATTCTTCACAACGACAACATCAGTTAAGACGACGACAACAACATCGACAATACGGACTACGACCACTGTGAAGGAGTGTGATTTATCCCAGAGTATGTGCAACGCCAACTGTCTTGCCATGTGCAATGAGAATGTTGAAGACTGCTCGCTCGACTTAGACAACTGCAAATGTAATGTAGTATGCACTCCAATAACAACGTCAACAACAGTCGCCACAACATCAACTACAACCACAACACTATCCTGTCTGCAATACTGTCTAGGAAGAAACTATGTGAAAGGCGAATGCTATGAAAGCCAGGCAAAATGCGAGTCATACTCAAATGGAGTATACGCAGGAAAAGAAAAATGCCATAGCACGATGCAATCACACTGCTGCTGCTTCACACCATAGAAAATATTTCCTTCATCCGCCTACGATCAGGTTTGAGCCGATAATCCATCTGCCTTGGATCATCACTCGTTCTAAATGGTTTTGAATCAAAATACTTGTCTCTCACCCTCAACATCTGAGTCTCAGTCGGTGATTGAATCTCGTAAAAGGGTACGCCATCATTATCACGATAAACGATTGATAATGGAATGTTGGGACATAAATCCATGTCTTCTCCATCCCCTTTCAGAGATATTCCGACTTTATCACGGTCTCTCCTAACTTTAACTACACCATTATCTGCATAGAGCAACCATTCGTCTACTGCAAATGTAGTCTCAGTTTTCCTAACTGAAAAAACTCTACCAAGACCTGTTTTGAAAAATAACAAGCCATGTCGTAGCCGGTCACCACCAGCCAAACGTGATAAATCATCAGGGTGATACTTATGGTCTGGATCAAGATACAAAGACAAGTGTTCCTGCTTTTCCGGACTCACACTCAATACAGTCTCAACACCCAGATCATATAATGGCTTAGCAGCCTTTAGATAGCGTTCAACAAGCAGTTCCTGAGCAGTCTTCCCATCAAATGTCTTAGGTTTTACACCATGCTTCCCCTGTATCTCAGTTATCCTCTGACCCTCATATTGGAGTACCATCGCATCCTCGTAGTCGAAGTCACCACCATCATCTGCAAGCGACGGCACTTTTTGCACTAAGACTAGGTAATCAGCAGGTCTCTTATAATTACCAAACCACCAGACGTCCTTATACATGACATAATAGCCGTCTCCGTAAAAAGGTTCTTTAAGCCCGGCTTGAAATCCCTGGACAGCCCTAACTAAAGAATCCCCATGTCTTTCATGAAGCTTCCCAATCGTCTGTTTAGGATCACGACAGACAGTGAAATTACTTAACACTTCAGGGAGTGCAGTATCCAAACCCATAGGACCAGGCATCTTCTGACCAGAGGTTTGTAAGACATCCTGCATAGCCTATTATAGGTGTTTTAAAGTATTATCCTTGACTTTTATGTTCTGGAAGGCTATAATTCTATCCCATGGCAGGTAAGCAACGCATCCTGGTTACGGCCGCATTGCCGTATGCAAATGGTCCCATACATATTGGACATGCTATAGGCGCGTATGTGCCTGCAGACGTTTATACAAGATATCACAAGCTCTTAGGCGATGACGTCATCTATATCTGTGGTAGCGACGAGCATGGTACTCCGATATCAGTTACTGCAGAACAAGAAGATAGCAGTCCTAGAAAAGTTGTCGACAAGTATCGGAAGATGCATAAGGAAGCTTTCGCTGGCCTTGGAGTGGATTTCAATAATTACTCTGGAACTGCGAGGGACATACATCACAAGACTTCACAGGATATTTTCACGCGAGTAAATGATAGGGGTCATATATACAAGAAGACTGTTTTAAGACCCTACTGTGAACAATGCGACAGGTTCCTTCCTGATAGATATGTCAGGGGAACTTGTCCAAACTGTGGTTCAGAAGATGAGCGTGGTGACCAGTGCGAGGCATGCAGCAAACAACTTGAACCACATGAATTAAAGAATCCGTACTGTACTATCTGCAGTGAAACTCCTGAGATGAAGGATACAGACCACTGGTTCTTCAAACTAAGCGATTTCGAGGGGAAACTAGAGGAGTGGATAAAAGAGAATACTCATTGGCCACCTAACGCAAGGAATTTCGCTCTCGGCTGGATTAAGGAGGGATTAGAGGATAGAGCGATCACAAGAGACTTGAAGTGGGGTATACCTGTACCGCTCCCAAAGTCAGATGGAAAAGTATTGTATGTCTGGTTTGACGCACCTATCGGTTACATCAGCTCTACAAAAGAATGGGCGATCAAAGAGGGGAAACCTGATGAATGGAGGAAATACTGGCAAGGCGAAGACTCTAGAATAATCCACTTCATGGCAAAGGATAACATACCATTCCACACGATCATATGGCCTGCAACACTCATGGCTGACGGAGGGTTTAACCTGCCCTGGCAGATAGCCAGCAACGAGTACTTGAATCTTGAGGGTAAGAAGATGAGTACCAGCCGCGGCTGGGTATTATGGCTACATGATCTATTAGAAGAGTTCGAGCCAGATGTATTAAGATATTATCTTATATCGATCACTCCACAACATAGTGACAGCGATTTTTCACTGAAAAGCCTTCAGGAGAGAGTGAATAATGAGCTCATAGCCACGCTAGGAAATTTCATAAACAGGACTCTAACATTCATCAAGTCTAAGAACCATGGGATCGTACCCAAACCAGGGGAATTCGGAGACCTTGAAGAAGAGCTTTTAGAGATGATGAAGAGGAAGCCAAGAGACATCGGAGACCTGATCGAAGGATTGAACTTCATAAATGCATTAAGTGAATTGATGAGCCTGGCCCAGGAAGGAAACAAGTATTTCCAGGCGAAAGAACCATGGAAAGGCGATAATGAGACGACATTATATGTCTGTGCAAATCTTGTCAAGACACTAGCAGACTTGATGGAACCATTCCTCCCATTCTCATCCGAGAAAGTATGGGATATGCTTGGATTAGAAGGATCTGCCCGTGAACAAGACTGGCATCATGCAGGAGAACTAACAGTAAAGAAGAAGCATAAGATAGGCGAGGTCAAAGCATTATATTCCAAGATAGATGATGATAAGCTTGAACATGTCAGGAAAAAGTACCTTCCAGTCGATGGTAAAAAAGAGGTGAGTGAAGTGAGTGAATTAGCATACGATGATTTCGGAAAAGTCGATTTGAGAACAGCAACAATCAAGGAAGTCAATGACCATCCCAATGCAGACAAACTATTATTATTAAAGATCGATGTGGGAGAACTAGGGGAAAGAGAGATAGTCGCAGGCATAAAAGAATCATACAGTAAAGACGAACTAATCGGCCGTCAAATCATAGTCGTTGCCAACCTAAAGCCAGCGAAGATCAGGGGTGTCGAGTCAAAGGGAATGCTCCTTGCCGCAGACGACAAAGGAAAACCAATAATACTAACACCAGACAAGAAAGTAAAGGCTGGAAGCAAGATAAACTAGATAAAGTATGCTTTCATAACGTATTGGCTTACCATTCGGTGAGTATTGAAGAAGCTTCCATTCAATGCGATATTACAGGCCATCATATCCTCCCATTTCTTACGGTTATTATAGTAAGTGGGTATGATGCCTTTTTCCAGCTTTATATAGAGGTCTTCCATATCCAGGTTATTCTCCTTCTCATCGGTTTCTACACCAGGCATAGGGCCGATTTTCCAGCCAGTAAAATTTTTAATATATCCTTCAATCCACCATCCATCCATCACAGAGAAATTTAAAACACCGTTCACAGCCGCCTTCATACCTGACGTGCCTGATGCTTCAAGAGGCCTTAAAGGTGTGTTTAGCCAGACATCAACTCCTGCAACAAGTAGTTTAGCACTATAGATATCATAGTTTTTCAGGTAGACTATAGTTATCTTATCTTTTAATTCTTTGCTAATGTCATGTATCTCTTTGATCAGCTTTTTACCATCCGTATCCTTTGGATGTGCTTTGCCACCAAAGATGATTTGAATCTTACCAGTATCCTCAACTATCTTCAGAAGTCGGTCAATATCTTTGAATAGCAGATCCGCACGCTTATATGATGTTGCACGACGTGCAAAACCAATCGTCAATGTCTTGATATTCAGATCAGTCTTATAATGGTAGTTCACAAAGTCTAATAGCTTCTTCTTAGCTGATTGGTGGGCCTTCCATAATTTTTCTCTCGGGATCGTCAATGCTCCCCGGAGAGTGTATGGATCGTTCCGCCAGGAAGGCATGTATTCATCAAATACTTTCGACATAGGATAGCAAACCCAGGTACCAACATGAATTCCATTCGTGATCGCGTCGATCTCATATTCCGGAAACATTTCCCGGGTGACTTCACCATGTTTTTTTGCAACACCATTAACATATTTCGAATGCTTCAATGCTAAAAGAGTCATGTTGAATAGACCTTCATGATCTATTATCGTCTCATCTTCAGGATCTATCTCCCCGATATAATCCCCAAATACTCTTTCAACAGCTTCTATATCAAACCTGTCGTGTCCAGCCGGGATGGGAGTATGAGTCGTAAATACGCATAGATCCCTGACTGTCTCAAGATCCTGATCATGATGTTTCATTAATTCAAGTGTTAGAAATGCTGAATGGCCGTCATTCATATGATAGCCTTCGATATTCTCGAATCCGAGTTCGATTAGAATGCGGACACCTGCGATCCCAATGATTGCCTCCTGCTTCATCCGGTATTGATGGTCTCCACCATATAGGAACTGTGTTAGTTTACGGTCTTCCTCATGGTTCTCACCGATATTAGTATCTAAGAATATGACAGGTACAATATCGCCAGTTATTCCCTCGACATGATGTACCCAGGCCTGTACGATAATATCACGGCCATCTAAATGGACTATGACTCTGCCAGGCATTAAATGCATGTGCTTTCTATAATCCCATTCCACAGGGACTTCGATCTGATTGCCTTCATCGTCAATCTCCTGGTAAAAGTATCCCTTCTCATTTAACAGAGTGATCGCGACTACTGGGAAACCCATGTCTGCAAATGATTTTACCGTGTCGCCTGCAAGAATTCCAAGCCCGCCAGCATAAGTTGGGATTTCAGCTGATAAACCGATTTCAAATGTAAAATAAGCGATCTTATAATCATTTGGATCCAACTGGATTTGTTTGTCCACGATAAACAATTTAATATGACAGATTAAAATAGCAAAACAACAGATAATCAGTAATATATAATAGAATATTATATAATATAGACTATACGACTATAATATTAGAAATTTTTGTATTTTTTATTGTTCTGCATAAGATTATAGGTGAGTATGGATTACGACGTTGTTGTGGTAGGTGCCGGGCCATCAGGCTCAACTTGCGCCCGAGAATGTGCAAAACTAGGATTGCATACGCTTCTTCTAGAAAAAGAAAAACATCCTAGATACAAACCATGCGGTGGAGGACTAACATCAAGAATAATCCATGAATTAGACTTCGAGATCCCTAAAAAGGTAATCGAACGCCAAGTCCAGGAAATTAGACTCTTCCATAAGGAAAAATCCATGAGATACAAGAACACTGATAAAAGAGAACCTCTCATCACCATGGTCGATCGTGGCCAGTTCGACGAACTCCTGGCACAAAAAGCAGTTGACGAAGGAGCAGAATTACGAGAGGGAGAGAAAGTTAGCGAGGTTACAGTATCCGATGACTCATGTCAGGTCATGATTGGAGAAAAAACGGTTACAACACCTATCGTTGTAGGAGCGGATGGAGTAAATAGTATTGTAGCAAAGAGTGTTAGACCAAGATTCAAAGGCAATGATGTTGCACTAACATACGAAGCAGAAGTAATGATCGGTGAAAACGAGGTAATGGGACGAGGAGGTTTTGCCGAATCATATATTGACCTGGACTTCTGGGGTTATGGATGGGTATTTCCTAAGAAAGAGCATTTGTCGGTTGGATTTGGAGGGATGTTGGATAAGATCACCAATCCACGAATGCATTTTGACAGATACATTGAGAGGCTTGGACTAAAGAATGAAGAGATGGAGAAACATGCGCATCTCATACCATTAGGATCAGATAAAAGACAGGTAGTATCAGACAGGATCATACTCGTTGGAGATGCTGCAGGATTTGCTGAACCCTTCTCAGGCGAAGGAATATACTATTCAATAAGATCAGGCAAGATAGCAGCGGAAGCAATAACTCATTCATATGAAAAATGTGATTTTAAAAAACCATGTCTAGAATCATATACCGTCAGATGTCTGGAGGAATTCGGACATGAATTCAGGAGGGCGAACAAGGCTATGAAAGCATTCTTCACAGCAAAGCCATTGTCAACCCGCATCCTTTTCACAGACGATGTGTTTATGGACCATTTCGCAAGAATACAGGCAGGAAAAGAGACTTACAAGGAATTCAAGAAGTGGATGATACCCCGTATCCCATACTATTTAATTAAGGGTCTTCTACAGATATGATATACTGTGAAAATACATTACGTAGAGATTAGTATGTTTTCAAAAGAAGTTGATCAAGCTTCCATGACTACGATGCTTGCCTCCATACTCCCAGAGAAAACCCAGATCGTAAAAGAAGTATTAGAGCCTGAAGACGAGGGAGAAGTATTCACACATAAACTCATCACACTCAAGGCAAAACTAGAAAAGAAAAAAGCTGAAAACCTATTAAACAAGATAGTATGTAACCTAGACGACTATGACATTAAAGAAGTAAACGAAGCGCTTCAAAGCCATATGAGTGATGACTGCATATTCTACATCAGACTATCTAAACGCGAGTTAACAGATGGAAACTACGTCATTGACTCAAAAGACCCAGTACATTTAAAATTCAAGATAGCAGCATACCCTGCAAAAAAAGAGAATGCTATCCAGATGATAGAGGATATGATTCAAGATGCAAAAGTACATTGATTTGAATACAGGAGCATATAATCAAGAAAAGATAAATCTTCTAAAAGATCTAGGCTGGGATGCGATAGGATTCACAGGAAACCCGGTGGACAGCAATAAGAGTATAAGATATTTCAAAGTCGGGATCGTAACAAAGGAACCAAGGAAGAATGCGAGAAAATTATTAGAGAAAAACGATCTCATCACTGCAATCGGCGACAACCAAAAATTCTATAGAGAAGCATCAGAATCCGTTGAAATAGACCTTATCCAAGACCCTGAAAAATACAGCCAGAACGATGCAGTAAAACACCCATCATCAGGCTTGGATAGCGTAATTGCCAAATCCATGAGTGAAAACAACATTACATACCAAATCAATTTCAAGAATATACTAGAATCCAAGGGATTAAACAGGGCGCGATTACTCAACCGTATAAGATTCAATATCTTCCTATGTAAAAAATATAATGTTAATTACGTGATAGCAAGCTGCGCAAGTGATAAATACGGACTCCGTGATCCAAAAGGTCTTTCATCTATTGGACATCTTATTGGCCTAAAAGAAAAGGAATGCATATCCGCGGTTTCATCAAATCCATTAAAAGTCCTAACAAAGGCTAATAGCCGTAATAATCCGGATGAGATAACCAAGGGCATGAAAGTAGTTGACTGGGGTACTTCTGAGAAAAAAAAGAACTCGAAGCATGGATGGTACTAACATGATAGAACTCACCTATCTACTTCTTATCGGATTCGTCATCGGACTATCAGGCGCAATGCTTCCAGGCCCACTTCTAATATATACGATCGCCGAATCCCTAAAAAAAGGATTGAAAGCAGGGCCCCTCGTGATTATAGGCCACATCTTCGTTGAAGTCATACTATTAGCATTAATTGCACTAGGTTTATCAAGCATTATGACCTCCAATTTATTTGTGAAAACAGTCGGGATAATAGGGGGTATCGCACTTGTATGCATGGGTGTAAAACTTAAAACAAACAGATGGAATCTGAATGATGTTAAAATCGAAAAGACAGGAAACATCGTGCTATTAGGAATGTTTTTCAGTGCATTCAATCCAGGATTTCCCATATGGTGGGCTACAGCAGGAGTGGCAATGCTGATCACAGGGATAAAAACTGCGGGATACATGGGAGCAGTAACCATAGTTGTCGGCCACTGGATAGCAGATATTGGATATTTCACACTTGTTGCAGCATTAGTCCATCAAGGAAGGAAGAACTTGTTGTCAGGAGTATTATTAGACAAAATAAGAGGTATATTAGCAGTGATAATATCTTTTATAGGAGTATATTTCATATATTGGGGAGTTACAATATGAAGTTCTTACGTTTTATAGTGATATTCATTTTAGGGGGCCTTGCAGGGACGTATATAACATATATCGGTGGAGATAACAACTTCATTATAAACTTTACTATATGGAGGGCTATGAAATTCATGGATAGTGGATTGAACATGCTCATATTGAATAATATCTTCGTTCTTGCAGCAGTATTATATGGAGGTGTCGCCTTCGCACTACTTGAGATAAAAGTGTCTGAGAAGATCAGTGATAAAGCAATGAGCATACTTTCTAAAACAGTAAAATGGATGCATTATGTATTCAGTATCTTCGACCCGAATATAGACAAGATGAAAGATCCTATGAGATCATGCTATTTCATAACAGTCTCATTTCC
>CAYREE010000098.1:0-8763 GCA_964423225.1 uncultured archaeon
TACAAAAGACTCCCTACCGCAGAAAAAGTTCCGCGGCCAAACTTTTGGTCCAATGTTCAACTTGTCCAATTTTTGGGGTCTTATGTATATCCCACCACATCAATACCACTGTAACTAAAGAATTCTCATTCTATAGAAGATTATTTTACATGTGGTCCCGCGTCCGTATTATAAACGGGATCAAAAAGGGTTAATTTTCTTAAAATTTCCTCCTTTTAACTAACAAAAAGTAACCAATATTTTTTTACATTTTTCAAACACATACCATAACGGGTGGTGTTCATGAAAAATACAATTAAGAATAGAGTTACTTCGGGTCTAATCTGGTTTATATTTATATCAATAGCGGGTACTATCTGTGGAATACTATTTATCGGTAATTCAGCAAAAGAATTGGGGACTATTATGGGAATTTCCATCATTGCAGGATTATTATTTGGTCTAAAAGCAATGACTGAACCCGCTAAAGGGAAATTTGATGATTATACACCTGATCAAGCAGATGCATATTTGAATAAAATGGCAGAACTCGAAGCTGAAGAAGACTTCCGTAAGAGCAGAGGAGATGAGTGAAAGATGGTTGATCTAGGATTAATTGATAGAGCAACTAATTTTTTCCTACGACCAAAAGAATATAAGAAACCCACTCCCAAGGAGAAAAAGAATATCCAAGATAAACTCTATAAACGACAGAAGGGGAAATGCAAACTCTGTGGAGAAACCTTTGGTATACGGCATCTTGAGTTAGATCACATTATCCCCTGGAAAGAATACGGATCTGAAGCAATGACAAACAAACAATTACTCTGCTCAAGCTGTAACAAAATTAAAGGCACAGGAACAATGGCCCAAGCCCGTAAGAAATTAAAAGAAAAGTATGGTGTTAAACCCAAGACAAAGAGCAAACCAAAAAAGAAACCCAAGAAGAAATCCACTCCTAAAAAAGAGGATGAATGGGGTTATCCTACTATTGATTTGGGCGGGGGTTTATCCTCAAAACCAAAAAAGAGAAAGACTAAAAAGAAGACTAAGAAAACAAAATCCCCTAAAAAGAAGACAACAAAGAAACGAAGGAAAACATATGATCCCCTTCTAGGAATCTACAGGTGATTGCATTGTTAGTTGGCTCTTTATTCTTCAAGGATCCTAAAACTATTTTTATTTTATTCGCGGCTGTTACTACCATAATAGCATTTGTCTTGTATATCCTTCCAAGCATCCTTAACCAGACCAGCCCCAGCCATGAAGATAGTATGAATTATTTTTATCCCCCTGAAGCAACTATTTTTCAGACTTGTGGGTCAGGAGGTCTTGTATTGTTTCTACTTGCTGGAATAGTTGATAAAAAACTGAACAATTCTTTTTTAACCTAACGTCCATAACTTCTACAGGTGCTGTCTTATGAAAGAATCTGTCAAGAAATCATCAAAAAGATATAAATCAGTTTTCTCAAAGGGAGGTATTGGAACCGTAGGTTCTAATCTGGGTTCAAATCCCAGCGGGACCACTAAACTATTAAACCCAGAATATATTCAATATTCGTTTAATAATAGAGAAATACTATTTTTTTAGTCATGATGAAGACACATATTGCAACCATATTACTGGTATTATTGTCTACGGGATGTTTAAGTTATTTTACAGGAGAGACAGGAGAAGTAATTGAGGAGACATCCACTACATTAGAGGCTGTAAAAAAGCCAGTCGACTCAACTGTGAAAACAACACCCACCACGGTGACAACGACAACTACGACAATAGACTATAAAGCCTTGCTAGAGATAACCACGACAACGACAACGATCCCTGCCGGAGTGCTCGGCTGCGATACCATGGAGAACAAAACCCTGAAGGATGCGTGTTTATACAAGGTTGCAAAAGACGAGGATGACGAGACTATATGCGATGATATATCAGAGAAAAACCATGTTTTAAAATGCTATGCAAGAATCATTGACAATCCCGAATACTGTAACGGCATCGATGTTCTAACAGATAAAGAATACTGCTATAGAATGATCGCATTCAGATGGGACAATCTAAACTATTGCAAGAGTATCAGTACGTCAAGGATAAAAGACAAATGCTTGTACGACTACTTAAAGGACAAGAAGGCAGATCCACTAGAATGCTTCAGTATGAGAAACACCACTTTGAAAGACAGATGCATTCTCCAACACATAGACTTAGGCCTAATAAACCCCAACCTATGCAGCCTCATAAAGAACGAAACCATGTCATATGAATGTAATGAGACATACGCAGAATAGAGTGTCTTGTAATGATTGAGGGTAATTCCTATTGAAAACACCTTGCTTTTTTCAGTGTTCCAGAAATTGTAAGAACCTGTAATAAAGCCTTTTTTCCATTTACTTCCTTTACTAGGGTGAGGCCAGCCCTTACCAGTCCCACACTCTTGTGATTGACTTTTATTATTCCTCGTGATTTTTTCTCATCCCAGTCCATCATCCATAATGATGTCTCAGACACTCCTGATTCACCATATAACCGAAGCATATTATCCCATATTGCATTAACAACCTGTTTCCGATCATAAGTAGAGTCTGAGAGAATCTTAAAGACCATGTATCTGTTGCGCTGCCTTAAAGTAGGGGGTATTGGTTTTGGCATCGAAGACTACCCCACAGGTTTAATATAGACGAGCATGTATCCGCCAGGTATGAAATATTTCCTATCAACACTAGGATCAAATACACTAATAGTCAGAGCATTATCAAAATATCGGTTCTTCATATGGAATAAGTCGAGTTTTCCTGTGGAATAGTCAGGGGCCTGAATCAATACTTTTGATTCCTGCCTGGATTTAAGACAGACTTTATAGCTGTTATATGATCTACAACACAAATCTACGTCTTTAAGGGGTACATTATCAGTCATATATGTAGGACATGATGTTCCACCGATTGATAAGAGCGTTGCATCAGAAGGGATTGTTGAAAGATCATCAACATTAAGCCTGACAGCAATCTCTGGAGTATCCTCCGGATAATTGATGGCTTTGAATCTCAGATGGTCGATATAGCTTTCGCCAGTATTCACATATAGATGTTCTGCAGACAATCCATCTGGCGTCTTCACATGGATATAGTAGTTAGTCTGCTTGTTCTGTGTCTTGATCTCCTCAAGCCGGAACTTGTAGCCCATATATTCCTTCCATCCACTTACAAGCCTTAGGACATCACAAGCCGTCGAACACTTTCCCCCACAATCCACATGCTTCTCATCCTGATTCAATACTCCATCACTACAAGTGGGTTCGGCAGTTGTAGTTGTGATGGATACAGTAGTGGTTGTTGTCGAAGGTGGTAGTGTGACAGCAGGCCTGTCTGGAGTGACTTGTCTTGGAAGGGTTGAAACCTGATTGCTTAACGTTGTTGTCGCTGACTCAATTGCATTAGTTGTCGCTGGAATCTCGTCAGAATCACAGACACCATTCATATTCTTATCCAGACAGCAGTCGGATCCTACTTTCAAATAGGGTTTTGGACAAAGGGTCACTATAGTCGTTGGTACCGTTGTATCATCATCCACTCCAGTCTGACAAATACATCCAGAAAGATAGATCATGACTACGATAAAAAAATGGCATACACGATTTTGAAACATCAAATCACCTAATTCCTTAATAGATTAGGTTATCGTTTATTTATATTACCTCTACCAATGAATTATCTAGGATGGTGGTTGAGAGAAATATCCTAGATTTTGCAGTAAAAAATACGGTTACATCTGATTCTTTAAAAAAAACAGATATTGGTTTCAAGGACGGTCTAATAGAATACACGGGCAATACCATTGACTGTGAAAACTGTATAGATGCTAAGGGATTAATGACTATCCCAGGCTTTGTAAACATTCACACCCACTTGGATAAAGCAGATTTATTGTCAAAGATAGCTCAGGCAGACTATGGTAAAAGCCTTGAAGAAAACCGTGAACTATTGAGAAAATATAAGAAAAACTATGCTGTAGATGAAATCTTAGACCGTGCAGAACAAGTCGTAAAAGAGATGGTCCAAAATGGGATAACAGCGATAAGAAGCCATGTCGACATAGATGCTACAGTAGGATTAAAATGCTTAAAAGCTCTTTTAGAGCTTAGAGAACAGTTGGAGAACAATGTTACACTGCAATTATGCGCTTTTCCTCAGGAAGGAGTATTGAAAAAAGGGGTTGAAGACCTTCTTAATGACGCATTAGAAAATGAAGCCGACCTTCTTGGAGGATTGCCATTAGTAGAAAAAGATCAAGAAGGGCAATTGCAGCATCTTGACATTCTCTTTGATATCGCAAAAAAACACGATTGTGATCTGGATATCCAGATAGATGAATCGAATAATCCTCAAGATTTCATGCTGCCAATCCTTGCTGAGAAGACGATTGAGAATAAATGGATTGGGCGAGTATCTGCAACACACTGCATATCATTATCCGCAGTAGATGACAAGATAGCAGAGGAAACAATAAAACTCGTTAAAGATGCTAAGATCAATGTTATTGTAACACCCAGCGCAAACTTGATGACCGGATTCAACCTGCCGGAAGACATCCATTCAAGAGCCTCAAATAGCATCACACGAGTCAAAGAGCTTATAGAGCAAGGAGTGAATGTAGCGATGGGAACAGATAATATTAGAGATATATTCTACCCCCTTGGAAATTGCAGCATGCTAAGAGAAATGCATGTCCTAGCAGCATCAACCAGGATGACTGGGATAAATGCTCCCCAAAAACTATTTGATATTGCAACAATTAACGGCGCAAAAATAATGGGCCTTGACTATGGATTGTCTGAGGGATGTGTCGCTGACCTAAATGTGTTAAACAGAAAGACTCTGCTTGAGACATTAAACTCTCACCCACACATACCATATGTGATAAAAAATGGTGGATTGATCGTAAAAAACCATTTAGACAGTAGAATTATGGGTGATATGAGTGGATGAATCCAAGAATATTAGGGATATTGTAAAAAAAGCTTATGACCTACACTTCCATATAGGACCTGACATACTCCCTAGAAGATTTAATGTAGAAGACTTAGTGAAAGAAGAGACTGGTAAGATCCGGGGGATCGCTTTGAAAGCCCATAGCTTTCCAACAATGACGTATATCACAGAGTCTCAACACGATCAAAAAGATATTACACTCATCGGATCAATAACCCTAAATTATTTTATGGGAGGCTTCAATCCATCTGCAATATATGCGTCTGCAATGATGTCTAAGGAAATGCCGATAATAGTATGGTTTCCCACAATACACGCTGAAAACCATTTGATAAACAATAAAAGCGAGTATGAAATACCCCCAGAATGGGTGAAAGATCCATCATTCAAACCAAGACCAAAGACTGATTTAAAGGCTATTAAAGTCACAAACTGGGCAAACCGGCCAATAAGAAAGGCTAATCTCGTACTGGACGTAATACAGGAAATGGGATGTATCCTAGCTACAGGACATATAAACTGGCAGGAAGCTGAGAGAATCTCGCTAGAGGCACTGGATAGGGGAATAAGAGTAATCGTGACTCATCCATTGCAAAAGGATATTGCTATGCCAATTGGTGTCCAGAAAAAATTAGCAGACAAGGGAGCCTTCATCGAATACTGCTACATAATGTATTTGGACAGGGATAATACAAATGATTATCCACTTGAAAAACAAGCAGAATACATTAAGGATATTGGAATCGACCAATGCGTATTAACATCGGATGGTGGACAGATAGGCAATCCAAGTTCAAGTCAATGTATGACAGAAATGATAAAACTCTTGTCAGAACATGAGATAAGCTTAAATGATCTGAAAAAGATGGTTGTAGATAATCCTGGGAAAATCCTCGGTTTATAAAGAAAAAGACTATTTTACTTTAGGCATCTCCCTATGAAAGATGCCATCTCCATGCTTGCTTTCAAGATACTTAATCCCTTGTTCTACAGACTTTTTCAATGCCTTCTCAGCAGTCTTATAGTCAGGAGCCTTAACCTTCACAGAGTAGAGTGGGGCAGAAACATATGAAAGAGATATCTCGCAATTATTCGGTGTATGCTTACCGATCTCTGATAAGGATTTTTTGATCATACCAACCCCCTCAGAGTCATAACTCTTAAGTTCCACATACCCTGTGATCTCGACAAAGGGTGATTTAATGCTCTTAGTGATAAGTTCGACAAGACTCTCCCTCCATTTCGTGGAGATATCCAGATCTTCAACAGTCTTTGAATCCGATAGAATCATCTCTAATCCAGCATAGACACTACCATATTTCACCTCTAATACAGTACCAACTTTTTTCTCGATCTCTGCTAAATCACCTCCAACCTCTTCTGAAAAGAGCTCTAAAAGCTTTTTTGACCTCTGTTTCTGCTTGACATCCTGAAGCTTCTTCTTCCTAGCAGAATCAGACACACGTCTCAAAGAAAGGTCAATATGACCCCGATTAGGATCGACTCTAAGAACTGCTAATACGACTTTCTGACCCTCTTTAACATAATCCCGGATATTCCTTACCCATTTCAAAGAAATCTCAGACAGGTGCAACATACCCTTCTTATGCCCATATTCTTCAAGTTCGATGAACGCACCCTGCTTAAAAATGTTCTTAACCTTACCTAGAACATATTCACCCTTTTCCGGATAATTATCATTACGCATGGAAGTAATAGATGGATGTTTGACTTTTTAAATCAACGTATATTATATTATAGGATGACAAAAGAGGAAAAACATATTCTCACAGCCCTTGTAGAACATAAGCCAGGGGTCTTACAGAGGATAGCATCGCTTTTTGCACGAAGGAAATTTAATATCGAAAGTATTACCGTAGGTTCTACAGACCATTTAGAGATAGCCCGTATGACTATTGTGACCACTGGGAATGAGAATGTTTTAGAACAGATATTAAAACAAATGAACAAACTACCCAATGTAATTAAAGTAACAGACATTAACAAAGAGGAAGCTGTGGCAAGAGAACTATGCATAGTAAAAGTGAATGCTCCAGACGAACAGCATAAGAGCCAGATAATCAGATATGCAGACGTATTCAGAAGCAATGTAGTTGATGTAAGTCAGAAAACAATCTCGGTAGAGATCGTGGGAGACAGCAAAAAAATAGATGCATTCTTAAGTCTTATGAGACAAATGGGGATAAAAGAGGTTGCACGTACTGGAGTAACAGCCATCCAGCGGGGATAAACATAAAATGCGTTGGTCATACCCGATATTTCGCGTAATGGGAATATCAATCGAACTCCACCTGACATTCATAATATTCTTCTCCCTATTCCTAGCTGCTGGGATAACAAACTTCTTATTTTTAGGACTGATATTCACGATTGTATTAGCCCATGAATTAGCACACTCAATAACCGCAAAACTGTCAGGCATCCCAGTTCCAAAGATCACACTACTACCCATAGGAGGCCTTGCCACAATAGAACTGCCAGAAGATCCAATGCTAGAATTACGAGTATCAATGGTCGGTCCATTATTCAATTTTTTTATGGCAGGCATATGCATTATCCTATTATATGCCTCAGGATATGGGCTAATAGCATACAGCAGTCTCATAGGAGGTATGGAAGGGGGAATATTCTTCTTTAATGTTGAAAACACATTAAGCCTCCTCATATGGATGAATCTGCTTCTAGGCTCATTCAATATGCTACCAGCATTCCCAATGGATGGGGGAAGAGTATTAAGATCCATACTAGCACTATGGATCGACTATATACAGGCAACAAGGATTGCACTAATGATCGGCCAGATCATTTTCATATTCTTCATGATAGCAGGATTGATTATTGGTAATTTCTGGTGGATACTAATTGGATTCTTCCTCTTCTCGGTTGGGCCCAACGAATTAAAGTTCATAGGATTAAGAAAAGCATTCCGGAATACTTCAATAGGCGAGATCACTGAAAAAGACTTGTCATATGTAAATGATAGGCTAACAATATCAGAATTCATAAGACTTATCGCAAGACCGAACCAAAGATATTATCCTGTAGTAGATGCGATAGGCGTCTTAAAAGGAATCCTTGATATTGAAGACCTGAAAGAGATCGACACAGACAAGCTGGGCGATAGGATATTAAATTATACTCGACGAGAAGTGGCTTTAATGGAATCCAAGATGGATGCTGAGAAGAACATGAAGGCACTATTATCAAATGATGTTGTCATAGTCACAAAATCAGGAAAATTTATCGGGCTGTTAATCCAGGAAGACCTATCAAAATCAACATTATTAAATAAGCTAATAGCACGGGAAGAAGCATAATATTCTATCACATAAATTCTAGCATAAATTCAATGAATTCTTGAATATAAATAATTATAATATAATATATATTAATGCATATGCGAGTAATGAGACACATTTATCTGACAGTCTTTTTCATGTTGTCATTAGCATTATTCTTCTCCACCAATGCAAGCGCACTGTTATGCGAATATACGAGTGGTGTAGGCGGATGTGACTGCTACATGTGCCCACAACCATGGTTCTT
This sequence comes from uncultured archaeon, assembly GCA_964423225.1. Classification (GTDB taxonomy): domain Archaea; phylum Altiarchaeota; class Altiarchaeia; order IMC4; family SCGC-AAA252-I15; genus CAYREE01. The sequence continues at coordinate 8,538 of CAYREE010000098.1, forward strand.
CATCTGGCCTGTAAACACTCTTGGAACACCGATAAATGTTAAAGACTCGACATGTTATGGAATACGACCAGAACCAAATAAACATGGGATAGACTTGCTTGTGAATGATGGAGAACTCGTTAAAGCAATCTGGGATGGGACAGCATATCATTACGATCAAGAATCGCATGGACCGATAGCAGGATCATATCAATGTGGTTGTGGAATCAGGTTTGTCACAAATCTT
>CAYREE010000099.1:0-8749 GCA_964423225.1 uncultured archaeon
TTATTTGGATATAATCAGGAGAAATGCTTTTTTAAGAGTGAAGTCATACCATTGCTTGAAGATGCGGGATTTGATGTTGTTGAGACCGGGTCAATTGTGCATCTTCCAACGCCTTTCAACTTGTTTGCAAGGATTTTCTCGCCATTAAACAGGATTTTATTAAGATTGCCAGTATTGATGGGGATTAGGCTATTCTCATTGGTTGGATTAAATGGTCGTAATATCTATACTGGCTGGTTCTTATCGTTTAAATGTATTAAGAGATAAAATGGTTAAGATGCCGTCTAAGTTTGGTGTTGATCATGTGATTCGTATCCTCTTGATTATCTCAATTTTTGTCATGTTCTTTTTTTCGATTATCTCGGTTTTTGATCATGATGAGATTGAGTCGATTCATTCATCCTGGAAGATCCTTAATGGTGAGCGGATATATATTGATTTTTTTCAGCATCATCACCCGTTATTCTATTATTTTTTAGTCCCAATGATCGTAATTGTTGGCGAGTCTGTGAATATTTTATATCTGCTTCGGTTTGTCATGTTTTGTTTTTTTTTATTGATTCTTGGGATAACCTATCTTATTGCAAAGAAGTCTTTTGGTGTAAAAGTCGCTTTATTAAGCTGCCTCTTACTTTCAACAACTTTTATTTTCACTAAAAAGGTTATTGAAATACGTCCTGATGTTGTCCAGTCCTTGTTTGGTTTGGTTGGGCTTTATTTCTGGCTTAATTATATGTCTGGTAAGAATTACAAAAACCTTATTTATTCTTCAGTATCACTTTTCATCTCTTTTTTGTTTTTGCAGAAAGCTATTGTGTTAATAGTATCTCTTTTTTTCCTTTCGATGATTGAAGTCTATAGGGGTCATATGGTTCGAAAAGATTTTTTCTTATATCTATCAGTTTTTGCATTACCCTCTATCCTCTCTCTTTTTCTAATTAGTTTTTACTGGTCGTTTAAAGAGTATATCCTATATAACTGGACTATAAACTTTTTTTATACGTTTTCCTTTTCTCCTTTCAGGTTTTTATTGGATTCATTTATCAGGAACTTTTTTTATTGGGTTTTCTATATTATCGGACTGGTTTTTTATCTTAGGGGGAGGGATGAAAAAATTATTGGTTTATTATCTCTCTGGTTATTAGGTTCTTCCTTTTTTACGTCGGTACCATATAGTCATTATCATTTGCCTACTATCCCGCTTGTATCAATAGTATCTGCGATTGCTTTAAGACAGGTTTTTAATAAACATGGACGTGTTTTAGCAATACTGCTTGTGATTTCGTCCTTGGTCGTCATTGGCACTCATATGAAAAATATTGCATACTTTACTAATCAGGAACAGGTTGATCTGATGGGATATGTACTCAGAAACACTCGGGTAGATGATTATGTATATGATGGGGATAATGAGTTCAATCTTTTTAGGAGGGATATAGACTATTTCTGGTATTCTCTTAATCCCCAGGTTAATTCGAGGTCAAACGCATTCTTAACGTATAGACTGCTTACTGGATATGAATACGACATAGTACAACGAGTTTATGAAAAAAACCCGGTGATTATATCTGACAATTTCCTTAATGACTTTGAGATGGATGTATTAATCATGGATTATACTGTCTCAGAGGATTTTAATGGTATTTATCTAAAGGTTGTTTAGTCTATAGTCCAGTCATTATCTTCTCTTCTGTTAGATTATATATGAGTATTGAGTATCCGATATATTCGTCGGGTTCATATCTTTGTAGCCAAACATAGCAGAATGGATCGTTAAAGCGACCTATTAGGTTATTTACGCTTATTGCTATCCTACCTGTTACTGGCCCGCATTTTATCCCTGTAGGGTATGTTCCCCCGTTATATTTGGCGCAAAACGGTAAGGGTTCGAAGTTTAGATCTGTTTCAGAGAGCTCTTCTCTACCCCAATATGATAGCTTAATTGTTTTTATTTCATTTTCATCCATGTATTTCTTCAAACCTTTTATGTCTTGCCCCCAATCAATATCTGAATCTGTGAGGTATTTATATCCGTTTTCAGGCCCTCCTATCAATTGGTTGAAATATGAGATATAGTGGGGGTGATATATTGCGGCAGGCATTATTGATGCTATGGTTAGGATGTAGATTATTATCCTGGTTTTGTTGTTGTAACTTAGCAAGTATCTTATCGGTTCGCCAAATAATAGGAATATGTATGGGAAGATGAGTAGTATGAGTCGTATGCCTATGAGTATCTTCACTTTTATTAGGATTATCAAGAAGATTGAAATGTTGATGATGATGTAAAATAATAGTTTTTTCCTCTGATCATTTATTGTTGTAATCTTGGATGTTATAATGTGTATATATACGAGTATGCTGATTATCCCGAGTATTAATGAAGCTTCCGGTGTTTTTATGAGGATGGTTGTTGTCCAGTATTGTATTCTAAACTTATTGTCCTGATTTGAATTAATATAATTTTTTAGATGGGATGTGTATCTGTTTGATGTGCTCCTGTGTTGCATGGTGTCTAGCAGGAATATATAGTAGTCGGATATCGGTATTGGAATCTTATATGCAATATTTTTTATGAAGTTTGATCCGATATATTCATCGAGTAATCCATATCTTGTAAATGAGTCGTAGGTTATCTCATTGAAAAAGTATGCGGAGTTTATCACAAAGATGGTGATTGATAGTATTATTATGATACTCACGAGGTCTTTGGTGATAAATATTGGTTTATCCCTCTTTTTTATCACCTTTATTCCACGTTGAGTTAAGAGTGCTATTATCAATAGAAGATAGACATAGACTGCTATCAGATACCAGTTAGTAACTTTTGTTATCAATGCTAATCCAAGGCTTAAACCTGTTTTAACTGCGTTTTTTAGGTTTTTCTTCTCTATGAATCCAACAAAGTAATAAAATGATATAAAGTTAAAGCAAAGGGCTGTGATGTCTATTGTTACTAATCTGGAATGGGCGAGTATGTTTGGATTAAATGCAAGTAATGTTGTTAAGATGCATGATGTTTCAAATCCGAAATATTTTTTTGTAAATACGTAGAAATACAGGCAGGTTAGTAATAATAGGGTGAGCATGGTGATACGGGAAAAATATAATATGTTGAATCCTTTGTAATCATCTGAATAAAGGAATTTATGGGCGTATTTTAGATACTGACAATCGAAACAATCCACGGATTTCTTATCCCTATAACAAAGGATTGCTTTTTCCGTAGTACTGAAAACGTTCTCTTCAGGTAGGTTCCCGGTTATATCGAGAATGTAGAATGGTATACTGTTTATATAATATGATAATGGGGGATGGCTGATTATTATGTCTGTCATGAAATTCTGGGTTTTTATAATATAGTATCCAAGTCCAAGATAGCTTGGTTCATCGTATACCACAGATTTTTCAGTGATACTTGTGATTCCAAGTATGTAGATTGTTGTTAGTAATATCGTTAGGAATAGAAAGTCCCTTCCAACACCCTTTTTTAGATTGAATTCGAATCTATGAATCTTTTTGTTAATCTGCTTTTTAGCCCCTTTTAATTCGATTAAAGGTTGCATCTTAAGATATTTTTTTTTATTCTATTAACATTGTTAAATCTTTTTCATCTATTTCATATACTTGGATGGAATATCCGATATTTGATATTGGTTCGAAGTTTTCAAGCCAAGAATAACAGGACGCATCACATACTTGTCCCTTTAAAATAGCGGAACTGATTATTATCGTACCGCTTGTAGGCACACATTTCTCATATTTTTTCACTGCCATTCCTTCAACATGGTTGTGTGGCAGGGAATAATAATCGATATCGTATCCATCGACAAGACCACTTCCATAATATGCCATCTTTACTTGCCCTAATTTTTTCTCATCAATGTATCTCTTTATCCCTGAAAGCTCCTGACCCCAGTCCAGATTCGAGTCAGAAAAGTATTTATAAGCGTTTTCAGGCCCACCTATCAGTTGATTGAAGTATGGTATATAATGGGGGTGATATATGATTGTTGGCATTATTGATATTATTACTATGACGTATGCTAACTTCTTTGTGTTTTTGTTGGTTGATAGTAAGTATGATATTACTTCGGCTAATATCAAGTAGATTATTGGAAGGATGAATAAGATGATTCTTATCCCTATTGTTATATCGTATTGTACTATGATTATTGCAATTATACTCATGTGTATTAGAAGATATTCCCTTAGTTTTTTCACTCGTGTTGTCTGTCTATTATCCTTTCCCTGGATTATGAAGAAATAATAAATGCCTATTAAAGCCAATAGTAGGATGCCTTCAGGTGTTTTAGATATTATTGTTGTAAGCCAGTATTCTATCCGGAACGAGAGGCTTCCATACATCCGTGACTGTTCTTTTAAATGGCCTTGATATATCACGTATTTCATCCTATGGTCCATTGCCTCGAATTGATTGAGGTAGAAATATGAGACTGGTATTGGTAGGTTTAGTGTCATCTTGCTTATTAGGTGTGAGAGATAGTATCCTTCAGCAGGTTTGTATTCTTTATAGTAGTCGACGTTAATGCCTTTCCATCCGTATACCGTATTAATTGTTATGATGACTAGGATCAGTATCAATACACAGTATTTTATTGTTGGTTTGATGGGTTTCCCATCTCTTAATGTCTCGAAAGCCAATATGATCAAGTATACTGGGATAAGATAGATACTTGAGATCTTTGATGTTAATGCTAATCCAAGGCCAATTCCTGCAAGGACTGCATTTTTAACCTTTTTCTTTTCCATGAAATTTATGAAATAATATAATGATACTAGATTGAATGCTACTGGAGTTATGTCTGTTGTAATAAGCCTTGCATGAGCTAATATGTTTGGATTCAATGAGAAAAGAAGTGTGATGATTGCAGCAACATTTGGTGGATAGTATTTTTTTGCTATTAAATACATGTAGATGCATGCTATGATCAAAAGGATCATCATGCTTATCCTTGAATAGTAGAGTAGGTCTAGTTTTTTGTAGGCTTCATCGTAGAGGAGTTTGTAGCCATATTTTTCCCGATAGCAGAAGAAACAGTCTCTAATCATCTGGTCATGATAGTTTGGGTGGTAGTATGTGCGCGTCTCATTTATTTTAAACAGGTTATCGTCGGGCATGTATCCTGCCAGATCTAGGATATATAATGGGATACTGTTCACATAATATGATATTGGAGGATGGCCGACTAATGGGTCTATCTTATAGTTTCCAGTTTTATATAGGTAGTATCCCAGGCCAATATAATATGGTTCGTCGACAGTAACTGATTTCTCTTTGATGCTAGTTGCACCGATTATTATTATTGTCAGTGAAAGTAGTGTGAGGAATGTTATGTCAAATCCTACTTGTCGATTTGGATTATGTTCCATGAATTATCTATTATGAACTATACTTTTTTTATGGTTCGACTCTTGTCCTGTCTCTTGGATATAGGACTACTTCCCGTATATTCTTCATTCCTGTTATTGCTTGGGCTATCCTTTCCGCTCCGATACTCCATCCTCCATGGGGTGGCATACCGTATCTGAAGGCTTTTAAGTAGAATTCAAAGTTGTCTGGATCTAAGTCTTTTTTCTTCAATGCTTCGACTAGTTGGTCGTGATCGTGTATCCGCTGGGCCCCTGAACTCATCTCCATACCCATATAATCAAGGTCGAATGCTCCGCATACTTCAGGTCTATCGTCAAGAGGCCTAGAGTAGAATGCTCTTATTGCGGTGGGCCAGTGTTTTATTAGGAATGGCTGGTTTTTCATGACTTTGTTCAATGTCTTTTCAGCTTCTGGTGTGAGGTCGTCGCCCCATTCTAGTTTTATATCGTGTTTTGATACGATATCTATGCATTCGTCATATGTCACTCTTTTAAATGGTAGTTTTGGGATTGTAACATCGGTTTTCCTATCTAATAATTCTAGTTCGGCATCGCATTCTTCCACAACCTTCTTCATTATATATTGTACAACGCCTTCAAGCTCTTCTATGACTCCTTCTTCATCTTCTATGAAGGCTTTTTCAATATCCATCTGGAATATCTCGTTCAGATGTCTTGGCGTATTGTGTGGTTCAGCCCGGAAAACGGGCTGTGTTATGAATATCCTGTCTAGTCCCGTGCACATCATCATTTGTTTATATAACTGGGGGCTTTGCGCAAGGAATGCTTCTCTTTCAAAGTATGTGATCGGGAATAGGTTCGTACCTCCCTCGCTTGCTGCTGCGATAATGGTTGGCGGATTAATCTCATAAAATCCCCTATCCAGGAAGAATTCCCGGTATGCTTCCTGTATTTTAGCCCTTATCTTAAACACGGCTTGTACTTCTGGCTTTCTAACATCCATGAACCGGTTGTTTATACGAGTATCTATGTCTGCATCCACTTTTCCAGTAACGTCGAGTGGTAAGGGTGTTATTGATTCTGCGATAGTCTGGATAATCTTTGGATTTATTTCGAGTCCGTTAGGTGCTCTATCATTAGATTTGACAGTCCCTGAAACTTTTATGACCGTTTCTTTTGATAGGCCTTTAATGGAATCAATTATTTCGTCAGATGTTTCGCCTTTTTTTGCTGTTATCTGTATTATTCCGCCCCTATCTCTTACTAGAAGGAATTTCAGTTTTCCTAGATCTCTTATATCATGCACCCATCCTGCAAGTTCGATGTCTTTTCCCTCGTCTTCTAATGTGAGTTCGTTTGAATAGTGTGTTCTCATCGTATCCAATATTATTGAAGGTGTATTTAAGTATTCGAAAACTGTGGTTTTCACTCGAAACTTAGTTCTATATCTTTTTCTGTCAGTGATGATATCACTTTACTCATTGATCCAAGATCTATCCTTAGCTTATCCTTGTCTCTAGCATCTATCCTAACCTTGTATCCTGTAATATTATCTGGTTTAAAGACTTCATTTATGCCTTTTACTCTTGCTGGAGCTATAAAGTCATATATCATGTCTTTCATATCGCCAATCCCGACCACTCGTATTTCCTTTCCCATATCCTTTCCCATTTTTTTTATTATTGCTCCGCTCTTACCTATTATCTTCCCGACGTTTTCACGTTCTGTGAGGATAACGATAAAATCTTCAGTGTCTATTGCTCGTTTGAATCCAATTTTTCCTTCGAATCGTTCATACAGCATTCGTGCAAATTCTACGTCTATCTCAGTTATCTTTTCTTCGTCTAGTTTGGTTTCGCAGGCGCTACATAGTACTCCAGTCTTCGCGCAGATATTGCATATTGGTAGCATAATAATTCCTTGGGTGGTGAAATAAGTGTTATTTACTCAGGGTTATCTCTATTGCTGATACCTTGATGGGTCCTTCATCGCCCTGGATCTCTTCTGTTGAAATCTTGATGTCTTGTACTTTAGAATCGGTTATGAATCTTTGTCGTATGATTTCGGCAACATCAACAGCTCTACTTATCGCTCTTCCCCTTGCTTTTATGACTACTTCACCTGCTTGGTTGTTGAATTGTGTCACAACTGCTAGTACGTAGCTCATCACTCCTTTTTTCCCTATGAACACTATGTTGTCGTCTTTCCCTATTGTTTCACTTTCATCCATTGTATCACTTCTGCCACTTTATCTTCTTCTAGTATCGTCGAATAAAGGCACGAAGAGATAGTATTTACTCTCTCCTTTAAGTTCTTCTACTATCTTTTCGACTATGACATTCACTGGGTCAGGGATGTTTTTAAGTCTTGACTGCATGTCTTCAAAGTCTTTGAATTTTTCTATGTCTCGTTCTAAGAGTATCTCTTCTCTATGTCTCTTTCCTATTTTAGGCAGGCATTCGAGCTTGTGTTGTCTTGTGCTAATGGTACCTGCAGTATTGTAGAATTCCACGAATTTCTCTTCGTTCTGCAATACTATTTCTTTTATCACTACTGGAAGCTCTGATTTAGCGGTTGGTGTAAGCCACTCGTATTTTATCCTTCTTTCAATATGGTCTATCTTTTCCCTTGATCCTTCGCCGATATATTCTTTTACACCTTGCTCTAGTGTTATATCTCCCTTTGGACTGAGCTCTAGAAGAGAAAAAAACTGGTCTCCAACAGCTTGTGCTAGCGGTTTGCGTTTATGGGGAGGTACTTCAGCTTTCCCTTTTGGCAAATAATCTAGTATTCTGACATACTCGTCTCTTTTCACGATTACCACCCCTAACGATATTGCGCTATGATGTTAGTTATCTGCTTAATGTCTTCTTCAGTATACTTGAATCGTTCTTTGGCAAAGATTGCTCTTACATCATCTGTTGACTCAGGTAATATGTCTATTATCTTCGCAACTCTATCCGGGCCTAATCCCAGATCCAATTCTTTTAGTTTGCTTGTAATCTCTTTTGTATCTTTTTTTGAGAGTCTTGCGAATTTCGAGGCGTGTTCTAATGCTCTTTTTTGCTCGTATGATAATTCGAATTCTTCGTCTTTGTATTGTTTATCCTTTTTCTTCAGTATTGCTTCGACCTCTACCAGTGTGACTGGTTTTTCATCTAGGACATCCATTTTAATTCACCCCACTCTCTTCAAGTGTTCTGGTTGTACTAATATCTGTTTTGTCTTGCTTCCGTCTCTTATCTCTACAAAGTATGATCTACCTTGTTTGCCTGTTACTTTCCCTGATCTTCCCTGAAATCTTGGGTGTGGCATTTTCTGATAACTTGGATCTATTGAAATAGAAACATTTTCTTCTTCTTTAAACTCACTTAATCTTCGTTTAATCCTTATT
>CAYREE010000100.1:0-8743 GCA_964423225.1 uncultured archaeon
CGATACGACATCCGTTAATACATTCTATGTCTACAATACATGGCCCATCCGCATAGCTTGTCTGAATGACATCATATTTTGCGCATCCTTTATCCGCCTTAATATTGATCTCGCATTTCTTTGTGATTATCTGCTTGTTTTTCAAGCATCCCTCGATTCCTGGAGAGCATTTTTTTTCACTGCATTCAATTGTGCTTTTATAGTCTTTTGGTGGTTTAATGTCGTCAACTGTCTCTAGGAAGTGTTTGCATCTACCGTCTTTGCAGCCATAGTGACAGTTCACTTCTTTTGTTGCCATGTCTTTTCCAATACATTGGAATTCTTTTACTGATCCTGGGTTTATGCAAGTCTCATCATGTGTATAATAAGTATCTCGTTCTTCTCCTGAATATCCTTCGATGATCCCCTGGGTGTGTGGGTTATTACCGTCTGTATCCCTGCATTTTGGACCGTATACGCAGGCTCCGTCCACGCATTCCTGACCGCATTTCCTTATGCCGAATCCGACATGATAATCATCAATACAAAAGTATTCTTCAATATTGCCTTGTCTGCAGGAATCCTTCTTTTTCATCCCGTATAATTCTACTGTACCTCGCTTATATGCAGAGTCTCCATCTTCAGTGTCGTAACAGGCTTTGAAATTGTAGTTGAGTTCATATTCATTGTTGTTTTCGTCGTCTTCTTTGACGATCCCGATCCCGTTATTGGAGTAGTCTACATGGAATCGGAATACATTTTTTCCATGTTTCAGAAGGTTGAATTTTCCTTGTTCCCAGTACTTTATCTCGTATACTCTTCCATCTCCCGCTCCTAGAGTCTCTAGGTTTATGGGTCCTCCAGCATCTATCATGCTCTGGGATCCGTATGGCTCATTGTTCATCCAGATCTCTATCTGTGAAAAAAATCCTTCATTGTTTTTTAGAAATGCTTTTTTTCTTCCATTATTATCTATTTTCAATAGGAATTTTATTGCCGGTACCTCGTATCCACCTATCTCTTCCACAAGATGTGGTACTACTTCAATCTCTGTTATAACAAGGTCTGGTTTACCTGGAATATAATTACCTATTGTAAACGACTCATCCTTTGTAAATGATACCGTGTTTTTTTTAGCGGTTACCCGGATCTCGTATAGATATCCCTCGGTCTTGGCAATCTCTTTTATGAAACCAATACTGGTCTTATAATAAATCCTATCACAATCTTCGTTTCCCTGGGGATCTTTATAACAGTATTGGGCTAGGTTTCCTGAGCGCTTCCACTCACCTCTATCATTTTTAACTTGTTTGGACACGTCGGCTTCACCATGCCCTATGACTTCGCCATTGTCGTTTAATACTTCGACCCATAGGTTGTAGGTGAGATACTCTACAATCTTAACATTCCCGTATCTGTCTGTTACTGTTGCCGTATCATCTCTTATTTTATCCTCTTCCATCCATACCCGGTTGATCTTGACTGCTGATACATTGGTTATAAGAAAGATGGCTAGTCCGATAATACAATAAACCCTGATTTTTTCCATTGTGAAATCCTAAAAAATACTGGTTTACTCATAGGATTCACCTACTAAATTATAATCAAGGCAAATATCAATCTCGATAATAAATAAGTATATATGTGGCATCATTTTTTCATATTCTTCTTCCTACTGGTTTCTGGATGTATTGATACAGCAACTAACGAGCAGTTCTGCGATTCGGATGATGACTGTTTTGCTTGTGGTGACATATGCATTTATCAGTCTATATCGCCTACCGAATTTGAGAAGCCTTGTCCTAGTCCGCTAGTAAAATGTCGTTGCGGAAAGGACAAGTGTTATGCATTACCCTTACCATCAACGACTTTAGAGACTACGACGACATTAAGTCCCACTACCTCTTCCATCCCACCGCTTAGGGATCGGGAGGATAATGTGGCAACTAGACTTGTAGAATGTGGGAATATCAGCCAGTATGTCCACCGTAACGTAAGTTGGAAGAGACAGAAATGCTTTGCGCAAGTAGCTGTAGACTATAATACCCCGGAATTATGCGATCTAACCGAATATCGCGAGAATTGTCTATTATATACTGCCCTTGGTTTAAACGATAGTTCCATCTGTGATATGAATCCACGCAAGAATTACGAATCCCTAGAAGATAATTGCTATAAAGAATTCGGATTAGAACTAGATACAGAAGAATCATCTACCACTTCCACCATCCCTGTATTCACACATCACATGTTTGAACTAGATAAGGTTGAATATATCGTACCTCTCGGCGAGCTTCCTGGAGGATGGATGGAGGCAGAAGCCAATAATCTGGCTATGGTCGAGGTTATACGGCCTAAAGGCTTTGGGAATCCTTCAATGATGATGAAGGTTTTTGCGCCAGTGGATATGAAACTGGATTCATATTCATACTATGGTTTTGAAGGCCAGGATCCGTCTTGGACCTTGTTGTTTTCGATTACCCCTAATATTAGATTGAAGTTCTCGGCTTTAACAGATGTATCAGATAGATTGAAGGATGAAGTAGGTTTAAATCATACTCAAGGGGAGATATGGTTGTTACCCCAGATTTCTTTTAAGGAGGGTGAGATGATCGGGATTGCAGGGGGCTCAGAGATCCATAACTGGGATGTTTTCCTCTATGATTTGAATAATACAAACCAGTATGTGAATCAGGCTCGTTATAATATTGATTATATGGGTGAAAGATACCGTACTGCCTCCTGCCCGTTCAAATACTATCCACGGCACATGCAGATGGAGTATGAAGTGCTTTATGGAGCTAGTGCTGCTGGCCAGACGTCTAGTTGTGGTAGTGCTTCACGGGATGTTCGTGGCACATTGTCTGGAATATGGTATTTATCTGATAATATTTCTGAAGGTATGAGACCTGTCCGGGAGGGGATGTATACATCCCCCTTATTCATCTATAAGAATTCTGCGGGTGGAATATCATTGGGCTACGTTAATAACAAGCGTTATTGGATTAAACGAGAGAATCCGACAAACAAGGATCCTGTAAAAATCTCGACCCAGCATTGCTATACTCTTTATGAACCCTATGATAATTCAGTTGATGGATACGCTTTCTTTAAGATTATAAGCGATACTCAAATGGGTTTGGTAGTTGGAGTTGGTAAAACATGTCCGAAAGAGTTCCCGGAAAGATATAAGACGTATTATCGATAAGATCCTATAATTTTTCCCCAAATTCAAAAAACACCATCAACGATTCAATAGCAGTGTCAAAAGTTAAATCCCTGGCCCTATCTTCACATAACCTGTTTTTAGCATGCCCTAACCTTGCACGCATATCATCCACTCCTATCTTAGTGAAGAGTAAATTACCAGCATCCATTAAATCATCAATTCCAGGTTCACTATGCTTTAAATCAAACTCTGTGCCTTTTAAAACAATCTTTAGCATATCTGATTGGGCTTGAGTGCTTTTCCTAGTTTCCTCGTCCACTGCAGCAGTTAATGCTTTTATTTCATCTTGACTAATCGGTTGTCTAAAGCTGATGTGACTGAAGTTCCCCATAGGATCTAAACCCGCCTTTAATGTTGGGATTACGGCTCCCAGCATCCTTCTGGCTAGAGGGGAAAGACTTCTTGAGAATTGACTATCCTCTGTAAGCTTTTGTTCAAGGGCATCCAAAGCCTGTCGTTCAGGATCTCCAAGGCTTCGACCCGATGATATTCTAATATCTTTAAAATCGCCTTTAAGATCCACGGAAAAAACAATTTTTTCCTGGATATTAGATGCGCGTATTGTTTGTAAATCGTTTGCAGTTAAAGACGCCATATTAGATCTTAATTAGGAGGAATATTGTAATAAACTCTAACAAATGAAGTCGAGTAAACCCTTATTACCCACTTAATCGATCAAACATTATGATGGTCTTGGAGCGACTTTATACCAATATCCCCTTTCTTAGTCGTCATTATCCCCTCGACAGCGGCTTTTGACGCAGCCATCGTCGTTATGTAGGGAATCCTATATTTGATTGCAGCCTTCCTAAGATACGCGCTCTTCCCAGCCTTGCCGACTGGCGGAGTATTTATGATCATCTGTATCTGCCCGCTTTTTATCGCGTCTGATATGTTGGGTCGGCCTTCAATGTCTTTTAGGATTAGTGTGCTTGGTACTTTATTTTTATCTAGGAATTCTTTTGTTCCCTTGGTTGCAAGTATGTTGAAGCCAAGTTCTGATAGTTTTAAGGCTATGTCTTTTACGAACTTTTTGTCTGTATCTGCTGTTGAGACTAGTACTGTGCCTTCTATTGGCAGTCTCATTCCCGCGGCTTCCTGGGCTTTAAAGAATGATAGTCCGAATTTTGTGTCTAATCCCATGACTTCTCCAGTTGATTTCATTTCTGGTCCTAATAATGGATCTACTCCCTGGAATTTGTCGAATGGGAAGACTGATTCCTTTACGCCTATATGCTTTACTTTTTTTGTTTCCTTTGGTTTGACGTCGGATAGTTTGCTGCCTAGCATTAGTTGGGTTGCGATTTTTGCCATTGATATGCCCATTACCTTGCTTACTAATGGCACGGTCCTTGATGCTCGTGGATTAGCCTCGAGTATATACACTTTATCATCGGCTATCGCATATTGTATGTTCATTAGTCCTTGAACCTTTAGTTCTTTTGCTATCTTTACTGTGTATTCTTTGATTTCCTTCATGTGTTTCTCATCTATATTCTGTGGTGGTATCATGCATGCGCTGTCTCCTGAGTGTGTTCCTGCTAGTTCGATATGCTCCATTACAGATGGGATATGCACGTCTTTTCCATCGCTTATCGCATCTACTTCGACTTCAAGAGCTTGATCTAGGAATCGGTCGATTAGCATGGGGTATTCAGGTGTGACATCTATCGCATTCTTGGCGTATTCCTTAAGCATCTCATCGTCATAGATTATCTGCATTCCCCTACCTCCTAATACGAATGAGGGTCTGACCATCAGTGGATATCCAATCCTTTTCGCAATCTTTATCGCTTCTTCTAATGATGTTGCTGTATCGCTTTCAGGTTGTGGTATGCCAAGCCGCTCGATAACATCCCTGAATTTCCTCCGATCTTCAGCCAACTGGATGCTGTCGGTGCTTGTACCAAGGATAGTCACTCCAGCCTTCCTAAGTTCGTCTGCGATATTCAAGGGTGTTTGCCCTCCAAACTGTACTATTGCTCCAATGGGTTTTTCTTTCTCCCATATACTCAACACGTCTTCGACGGTCAAGGGTTCGAAGTAGAGTTTGTCGGCTGTATCATAGTCTGTGGACACGGTTTCCGGGTTACAGTTGACGAGGATAGATTCAACGCCCTCGTCCCGTAGTGCAAAGGTTGCGTGAACACATGTATAGTCGAATTCTATGCCCTGTCCAATCCTGTTTGGACCGCCTCCAAGTATCATAACCTTCTTATTCTTGGATACTGGGACAGTATCTTCTGCATTATATGTTGAGAAATAATAGGCTCCATCCGCACCGCTTACTGGTACTGGCTCATATGCATGTATTAATTTCATGTCAATACGCTTCTTACGGATCTTTTCCTCTGTGGTTGCTAATAATTCTCCTAGATATCGGTCTGAAAAGCCTTCTTTCTTTGCTTTTTCCAGCATTTTTCCTGGAAGTTCTTTTCCAGCGTATTTCTTCAATTCTTCCTCGGTTTCTACAAGCCCCTTGATCTCCTCTAGGAACCATTCGCCGATATGCGTGAGTTCATATAGCTCGGAGACAGTCATACCCTTCCTCAACGCATCATAGATTATGAATACTCTCTCGCTCGTTGGATAAGCAAGCTTTTCTCGCAACTCGTCAAGTGACAGTCCTTCAAGCTCTTTTCTTAATCCGAGCCCATACCTCTTTATTTCAAGGCTTCGTATAGCCTTGTGGAATGCTTCTTTGAAGTTCTTTCCTATGCTCATAACTTCTCCAACAGACTTCATCTGGGTTCCAAGCCGGTCTTCTGCCTGTGGGAATTTCTCAAATGCCCAGCGAGCGAATTTTACGACAACGTATTCTCCCCATGGCTCGTATTGATCTAGGGTTTCAAGCCTCCAGTAGGGGATCTCATCCATTGTTATCCCTGTCGCAAGCTTTGTGGAAATCCTTGCGATCGGAAATCCTGTAGCCTTACTTGCTAATGCTGAACTTCTTGATGTGCGTGGATTGATCTCTATGATTACGATTCTACCATCTTGTTTATTGTGTGCGAACTGGATGTTACATCCGCCTAGGACTCCGATAGCATCAACGATCTTATATGATAGGTCTTGAAGCTTGTCTTGTAGTTTTTTAGGTACTGATAGCATGGGTGCGACGCAGAAGCTGTCTCCTGTATGCACTCCCATAGGATCTACATTCTCTATGAAACATACAGTAATCTTATTGCCTTTCGCATCTCTTACAACCTCTAATTCTAGCTCCTCCCAGCCTAAAACAGACTCTTCAACAAGGACTTGTCCTACAATGCTGGCAGAAAGCCCACCAGAAACTATCTTCCTAAGTTCCTCGACATTGTATGCGATACCTCCACCAGTACCTCCCATCGTATAGGCTGGACGAAGGATCACTGGATAACACAGTTCCTTGGCGACATCTATAGCTTCTTCAACAGTATGGATGACAACACCCCTCGGCATTTGGATGCCGAGTTTTTTCATCGTCTCCTTAAAGATTTCACGGTCTTCCCCGCGTTCGATAGCATCAGCTGAAACTCCAATAAGCTTGACATCATACTTCTTCAGGATACCCTTCTTTGAAAGCTGTGAAGAAAGATTCAAACCGGTCTGACCGCCAAGATTAGGTAGAATAGCGTCTGGCTTTTCCTTCTTTATAATCTTTTCAAGATACTCGATCGTCAATGGCTCGATATAAGTGCTTTCTGCCATACCCGGATCAGTCATAATCGTTGCAGGATTACTGTTGACAAGAACAACTTCATAACCCTCTTCTCTCAAGGCCTTGCAGGCCTGCGTCCCAGAATAATCGAATTCACATGCTTGCCCTATAACGATCGGGCCGGATCCAATTACTAAAACCTTCTGTATATCATCACGTCTTGGCATATTCAACCACTACCACACACCCATGTAGAAATAATAATACTGGGTATTTCCTAACTATTTATCTTTGAAAACTAAAAAGGACTCTATGGTTTAGTTGAATGCTTCTAGTTTGCTTTAATCTCAGATATTATCTGGATTAGCCTGTCTCCAATATATCTGTGTGTTTTTTTGTTGAAATGGGGGTCATACTTGAATGTTAAATCATATTTTTTACTTTCTTCTTTTAATTCTTGGCTTAGATCATGATATTGAATGTTTTCATCAATTTCCATTATATAATTCAATCTTGTATGCGGGTCTATGTTGATGATTATGAGTCTTATATCTTCTTTTTCTGTTATTTCAATGAATTTCTCTAGGATGAGGATAGTCCTGTTTTTTACCATATCTCCATTAAGCTGATCGGTCTGACTATTGTTAATAGTGTTCCATAGATCCTTATCATATTTTTCTAAATGGTTTTTCAGAAGATATAGTTGGATGTTATAGTAGATGTAATTTAGGAAAATTGAGTTTTGTAGTATTAATCCCTCATCTTCTTGGCTGAATCCATTGTCTTTCTCTAAATATATTGTGTCTGCATTGCTTACCGGCTTTTTTTGAACTGCTTTTTCTAATATGATGCTGTTGTTTTGTATGATGTTTGTTGAATATCTCTGTGTATCTATCTGGTTGATGAATATGATCACGTGATCCGGGGAATATTTCAAGCCTTCACGTTCTAATAACATTAGTTCTTGATCAAGTCCATATCCTGGAACTCCAAGGTTGATTATCTCTAATCCGGGATTATTTGCTTCGGGTATATCAGTGAACCTTTCCCCGTACTCGACTCCTTCTCCGAAGGTGATGCTATCGCCAAAAGCCAGGATCCTAGTCTTTCCCACGGGTTTTCTATACTCATAGTCTTTATCCCGTAATCCATGATTGTTTGTCTTGTAGATAATGGAGAAGTCAGATGTTGTCGCTAATACCTGGGTGTTCGGTTTTAATCTTACTAATCCTGAGTCAGTCATATATATCTCTGGAGGTAATCGCTTGGAATTTCTTAATTCTTTCATATACAGCCTGTAATCAATGCCGTTGATTACTCCTAATACTCGAATTGTTATCTCGGAAGCCAAGAGAAAAACCAGGATTGTGACAAGAAGCAGGGTAAGATTCGTTAATAATCTTCTTTTATCTTCAGATAGTCTTTTACCCATTATATATACTATTCAGGATAAACTTTTATTTTATTATGGTGTGTTAATCAGCTGACTTATATTTCTTATATTGATAGTATCCGAATGCTATTGAGATTATCCCTGCTATCAGCCAACTGGTATTGTCACTATTGAAATTCCCCTTAGTCATCGGATATATACCCATCGTATATACTATGAATAAGCCGACAATAATTCCAAAAAAAGCATTTACTAGATATGGTATTCTACCCATTCTTCTATCCTTCTTGTTTATCGTTTTTACCCCGGTTTTTCAATGTAACACCAATTACGATAAGAAGCGGGACAATAACAAAAATAAATATTGAATTAAAAGAAGCATCCCTTGAGGTTAACACATCTATTGAGAAGAATATGAATCCTATGGAAAACAGTATAGAGAAAACTCTCCCAATAGTATCCATGTAAATTAATTAAACTAATCTCATTAAAAAACCATCTG
>CAYREE010000101.1:0-8458 GCA_964423225.1 uncultured archaeon
GGATAATATCAAGGCTGTAAAAGATGCTGATGTCGTTATTATAACCGTGCCAATAGCATTAACTAGTAAGGTTATCGATCAAGTAGCCCCATTCATATCTAAAGGCTCACTTATCATGGATCTTACATCCATTAAAGAAATGCCCTGTAGATTAATGGCTGTAAAAACAGATGATGCAGTTGAGGTAGTTGGTACACACCCGATATTCGGGCCTAGGGTAGGATCGATTGATGGTCAAGTTTTTGTCCTCACAAAAGTTAGGGGCGAAAAATGGTATTTATGGTTAAAGGATTTGCTATTGTCTCATCATGCAAGGGTTATTGAATCAACGCCAGAAGAACATGATAGTGTAATGGCTGTTGTTCAAGGACTAACTCATTTTGCATATATTAGTTTAGGAAAAACATTTCATGAACTTAATTTTGATATTAAAAGATCCAGACAATTCGCCTCACCAATATATGGGTTGATGCTAGATATGATCGGACGCATCATCGGACAAGACCCCCATTTATATGCTGAAATCCAACTACAAAATCCAAGAATAAGGGAAATCCATAAGACATTCATCAAAACTTCAGGTTTACTAGCAGAAACAATTAAAAATAATGATGAAAAAGGTTTTGTGAAATTGATGGTGGATGCGGCAAAGCACTTTGATGATGTAGACCAATCAATGGGACGCTCCGATAAAGCGATTTCATCACTGGTATCAGAACTTGCTGAATTAAAAAAATCAATTAATAATGAGGTTTGCATTGAACATAATTACTCAAGGAAAAAACACTTGGGAATACTAAAAAAAGTAACAGGTGAGGAAGTTATACTATCGATCAACGGAAAAGATAAAATCTTTAAAATTTCAAACATTAGTGTACTAACCAAAAAAGAACGAATATCCTATAAATCAGAGAAAATAGGTACAATAACACGAGATTATTCCATTTTAATCCCTGAAAAAGCAGATCAAGAATTTATCAGTGACCTATTAATGGCATATGATGAGAATATAACAAATATCGATATAACAGATGTATATGCTGGGGAAAAAATTGAAAAAGGACTGAAAAGCATATGTTATAGAATAGTCTTCATAAGAGATGGAATCGATTTAATCGACAAGAATATACTCGAATATTTCTCAAAAATCGGCGGTAGAAAAAGATGAAGAAAAAGATTGCTGTAATCGGCCTAGATGGAATATTACCTGAGAAGATAGAGAAAATAGCTTATACTATCGGTAGAAATATAGCTGAAAACGAATGCATACTCATTAGCGGGGGGCGGTCCGGGGTGATGGAAGCCTCATGCAAAGGTGCAAAAGAAGCAGGAGGCTTTACTATAGGAATTCTACCCTCCTTAGATGGAAAGGATGCTAATGATTATCTTGATGTGATAATCCCTACAGGATTCGGATATGCTAGAAATTCACTTGTCGTATCGTCTGCAGACATAGTCATTGCAATTAATGGTAGTAGCGGAACACTTTCAGAGATTGCCATGGCATTAAATTATAATCGACCAGTAATAGCAGTCACAGATAGTGGGGGTATAGCCGGGAAAATACAGGATATCTCTAAATCAGACCCTAAATTAGATATGATAAAATTTTCAGAACATGAAAAAGCTGTTGAAACAGCATTAAAATTTTTTTAAATAAGCATATGCTATAGTATATACTATGAGTGATGAACAAAAGGAATTCAAGCTCAGTACAAAAGAAATAAAAAAGATTTTTGCCTTGAACTCTTTCAGAGAAGCATTAGAAAAAATTAGTGATGAACGTTTTAGAAGTGGAAAAAGCTTTCTACTCTACGGACCGCCGGGTGGAGGAAGAGAAGTAGTATTATATGATTATTCGAAACTATTGATTGAAAGTGGCAATAATATTATCTGGGTTACAACCCGTCTACCACCAATAAAAATAAAGGAAATATTAACCGACTTCCAAGATGACTCTGAATTTTGGGATAAACACTCAAAACAAATCCACATAATTGACATGTTTGGAAGCAACCTACGAGATAATGATGCATCCATGGATAATGTTTCATTTGTTGATTCTAGCGATCTCCCATATCTACTGGTCAAATTAACTGAAATAAGTGAAAAATTTGAAAAATGTGTTATAATAATAGACACTGTCTCCGGATTATTTAGGTTCTCAACAGACAATAAGGTAATGGCATTTGTCAACAATCTGATAACATATATTTCAAGCAAAAAATCAACAGTCATACTATCATTAAATGAGGGGGAAGAAGACTCCAGGATCGATTCTTCCATAGCATCAATATGCGACTTCATATGTCACGCCGATGATATGAAGATAACCGTTAAATTAACAACCTATCCACTAGCAGGAAGGGACTGGGAGATAAGATAATCATTCACCAATAATCTGTACAAGTAGTTTCCTATCTCTATCACGTGTATCACATTCAATGAAACAAATCTGCTGCCAATTACCCAGATACAATGATCCATCAACAAACGGAACAGTGATATCAGGCCCGATCAATGTCGCTCTAACATGTCCCCTGCCATTATCGTCATGCCAGGTCTGATGATGTGCATAATCAAGGTCTTTTGAAGCGATCCTCTCTAATGCATCAGGAATATCCTTCAATAAACCAGGTTCATATTCAACAGTGCTTAAAGCCCCGGTTGAACCTCCAGCAAATACAACAGCTATCCCGCTCGTAAGCCCAGAATCGCTAACAGCTTTTTGAACTTCTCCAGTGATATCGGACATGCCACCATCCGCCTTTGTCTTTAAATTGATGTAACTAGTTTTAACAGCCATTATCAGACCAGCCTCGCACATTCATTATTGGTCTTACATTCGATTATCCTTCCGTCAAGTCCACTCCATGCTTTTCTGATCTTCTTTGTGGAACCTCTAGTCAAAGCAACTACTGAAGGGCCTTTACCAGATAAACCACATGCAATTGCACCAGCATTCATCGCAAGATACGCTATACCAGGATCATATCCGAAAACTGAGCTGTTGACCAGTCCATTTAATGTTATTGCACTGTATAACTGTCCTGCAAGCGCTTGATTCCATATCATATCTACTTCTTTTGCAAAAGCCTTGTGTTTTTTCAAATCGACTTTTCCAGAATATGATTTTTTATCTGGTGAATAAACGACAACTTTCAAATCCTCCATTTCACCCCTGTGAACAAGTTTTCTATTGAGATTATCAGTAAGTGTAAATCCGCCATATATGGCGGCAGTAGCATCATCGTAGGCACCAGTAACAGTTGTTTTTGCTTTGAAGGCAGCATCCACTCCTATATTGACAATTTCTTCCAAGGTTACTTCTTTTCCCTCGATCTCTATTTGTTGAGTGTAGTGACCTTTAATAATCTTCTTTTTTCGTATCCTACCTTTTATTTTTGCTATTGCACCTAGGGTCGCAAGACAGACAACATTTGCCAACGCACTACTTGATTTTAGTCCGGATGCAGTTGGAATATCCGATTCTATAATGATTTTAGCACCCTTCTGTACATTGAATTTTTTTAGAGTGTTTTGAGCACAATATTTTACTAGAGTTGTTGGTTCATCAGGATTATCTTTATCAATAACCTCTATCTTCTTCTTATCTGTAAGCTCTACACTAGCCTTAATATTAAGGTCTATTCCATATGCACCGCCTTTACCCGTGGCAAAAGCTGCGATTATAGTTGCTGCTCCACCACAAATAGCCTTGGCTTTCATCGAGTATTAATATGATTTACGTTTATTAATCATTATATGGAATTACAGAGTCTTCACATGATAATACACGGTAGTGTGCAAGGGGTTTTCTATAGAGCTAACACACGTGATAAAGCTGTTGACCTAGGATTGAATGGTTGGGTTAGAAACACTCATAATGGAACTGTCGAAGTGTTTGCTGAAGGATCTAAAGATAAATTAGATTATTTAATCAATTTTTGCAGGGATAATCCTGGTTACTCTCACGTCGATGATATTATTATCGAATGGGGGAGGCAAACAAATAAATACGAAGGATTTAGGATCACTCATTAAAAGAATTATCATGTTAAAAAACGAAGCACAACGAGTATTCTCTAATTATTTTGATATAATAAATGGATTTGAAAAAGCTAGATTCATTAAAAACAAGTTGTTAGATCAAAGAGTAAAAGATGCCAGAAAAGTCCTAGAATCATGCTCTTTATGTGAAAGAAAATGTGGGGCCAATAGAACAATCGGTGAGAAAGGTGTTTGTGGTGTTATTGAACCCTTGATATCAAGTAAGTTCATACATCTTGGAGAAGAACCTGAGATAATACCAAGTTATACCATCTTTTTCTCTGGATGTACTTTTAACTGTGTTTTTTGTCAAAACTGGGATATTAGCCAAAATCCAATGCAAGGAGAATACATACCACCACAAGATATATGTGAATCCATAAAAAATACAAAGGGTTTGAATGTCAATTGGGTTGGCGGGGATCCAACACCTAATATAGCATATATTCTAGAAATACTCTCCATCCTAGATTATAGCATACCTCAGATCTTCAATAGCAATATGTATCTTACCGAACACTCCATGGGATTATTAGAAGGGGTGATAGATCTCTACCTTACAGATTTTAAGTTTGGGAATAATGATTGTGGAAAAACTTTAAGTGGAGTTTCAGGATACTTTGACATCATTTCTCGAAACCATATATTAGCTTCAAAACAAGCAGATATTTTAATCCGCCACCTAATCATGCCAGGACACATCGAATGCTGTAGCAAACCGATAATCGACTGGATCGCAGAAAATTTAGGAGACAGTGTGAGAGTTAATATAATGGATCAATACAGGCCTGAATACAAGGCTATAAATATGGATGTGATCGATAAACATCTATCTAAAGAAGATTATCTTGAAGTCTACGATTATGCAATAGATGCTGGATTAAGTCTGACAGATTAGACGATCATAAGCCGGATAAGAAGATGCTCCACCAGGGCTTTTTTTCATGGAGTATTTGACCTGTCTGATTGTCAATTATCGTGTTTACATTAACATCTACAGGTATTAATCCAAGAAACCGTCCCCTCCTTGTTTTCCTTAGATTATATGAGGATTTCCCCTGAAACTTGATTTCTCTAATACCAATGAATTTATCACCCTTTTTGATGTGGGGTTTGATAAAAGAATGGTCAGCCCCAATAACACTCCTGGGTCCAGTCCTTTTAGGTAGTGTTTTATTCGCCAACCTCTTTTGACCTTCCCAATCCTTCGGCCTTATCTTATCTCTCATAGACTTGTTTATCATTGGCCTTTTTTTCTTGCCTGTATCCTTCTCGGATGTTTTTATGATCCTTTGAATTTCTCTTCTTGTCATTGGTTTTCCAAGTATTCCAACTGTAAACAATGAGAAGCTGTTGACTGATGCAGAAACGGTGTTTAACTCCTGGTTTACTTGAGAGGGTAGCGCATTCCATATCCCCTTGTTGTGATGAAGGAGTGATAGATCAGTCTCTGATACTCCTTCAGGTATTTTTCCCTCATCATAGCCCAATGTGAGTGTGACCGGTGTATTGAATCTCGTGTTTTTAGATGATTGTATCTGGAATGTATCTCCTACACTAGTGATCCCCTTGAAATTCTTTGCTTGAACCTGTTTAACATTGAATGGAATAACCCGATCCAAAGATCCTTGAGGAATATTTAATACTAATGTTCCCATATCTATCAATCCTCCATCAGGGCCGATCTTATCCAAATGTTCATATACTTGATCCATACCCGCTTCAACAACATCTTTCTCCCACTCCTTGTATTTTCCAGGATCATTGGCAAGTGTTGGACCGATTATGCCTTCAGTGATTTGTTCGGGCGAAATCTCCAGGACCTCCACACAGTTTTTCATCGTATTATAAGCTTCAATATACTTATTGTTTGATTCATCAGTCTCATCCACTTCAGGAGTCTCTTCTAATACGATATTGTGGATTACTTCAGCACATTCAACACCTTCATCAAGAGTAACAGTAAATGATTGTTGGCTGAACTCAACTTCAGAACCTTCAGGTAGCCCATTCTTCAAGGTTATTGTCTCTGTACGCTCTATTGGCTTGAGTATGACTGCAGACATAACTAAGCCCTCATCATCTTCATCACTTGATAAGTCTGGATTTAAAATGACCTTCACCTTATTACCAGATCCTATTTTCTTCACATTCAATAATGATTTAACATTACTTGGATCTTCACTAGATTCAGTAACAACCCCTTGTGTCCAAGTTACTTTTAAATCTACTCCTTCTTCTACTTCTTTCGATCCAGTATTCCTCACTTTTGTCGTCATAACCCAGGATAACTTTTTATCTCCATCATTCAATGTGTCTTCAGTATAGCTATCATATTCCACGATCAATGAGAGATCCGGTTTCTCACAGACATCTCCTACTCCATCCTGGTCCTTATCCACCTGTTTTGGATTATTGACATCAGGACAATTATCGCATTCATCACCGATATTATCTGAATCACTATCCATCTGATCATCGTTATCATCATTTGGACAATTATCACATACATCAGGACAACTGTCATTATCAGATCTGAGAGAATGTTTATGATAAATCTCAGGACATCCACCACACACGTTTTTACTACCCTCGAATGGACTGTTTATAGTTATGCTGCTATCCCCCTCAAACAGGGGTTTGCTACTCCAGTATATTACGTCGACTTCCTCCTGCTGGCTTAATTCAGGACATGCATCATATGAAACACAAGGAGAATTCATTTGATTTCCATAATGACTAATCCATTCATTAAACGGATCTTCCTCCATCATATCCTTAATACCCGTAACTGTATAAACAAGTGCAACAACATTCGCTGTAAGAGGACCTTCCTGCTGATACATGTTATCATATACTGAGTAATAATATGAATCACCTTCGAACCAGCCTTCTTGACCATGTCCAAAGACATATGTATAAATGGTGGGTAAGAAATTGACGTATCTTGAACCGCTTACTGTCTGAGCACCTAGTTCGATCCATTCATCATTTAGCAGAGAGCTAAAACAATTCATCTGATATACCATCCTTATCGGCAGCTTATCTCTTGTACCAACGAAATCTAGAAGGTTTGATGGACCGATATTTCGTCCGACAACACCAATCGATCCTTCACCACCATTATATCCTCCATGAGTAAAGATTAAAATATCCATGAAATATCCTTGATCTCCCAGGTTCTGCAGATGAGTGGCTATCTCTCTTCTAGCAAGATCATCATCAGAGACTGGCCAATCAGGATCAATATCCTCATCGCAACCAGCCATACCAGGATCCTCTATCAATAGATACTTGTCATAACCAGTGTCATCATGGTCGTTAAACCAATTTCTGGAAACTGCTTCTGCCACACGGTCCTCACCACCACCGGATCCGTCAACACATTCTTCTTTACCAACATTATCAAGTATTAAGACTAAAGCAGATTTTCTCTCAGAATCCTCATAGACGCCGGTTGTATGGTAATCGCCTTCAGGAGGTGGTTCATCAGTATTTACTTCTGGAATGTTTCCAGTAGGCTTGCCTGGATTCAATTTCTGTTCCCAGGCAGGACCCTGTTGTTTAGAAGAGCAGAATGTTGATAAGAATAAGATTGAGATTATGATTAAAACTGTTTTTTTCATGAACATTGCCAATCACCCGGTTTATCCTATGAGAATCGGCGTATAATAATTATTTATATTCACTGATTTTCTTCTGACTTTTACCATCTATCTTGAGGTAAGGACGAGCTTTATTTAGAATGACTCCAGCATAATCCAACTGTTTATTCTTAGTAATCGATTTAAGCTCCCTCAGGATCATGATCCGTATGGCCTATACCTGGAACATTTATCAATTCTTCGAATTCTGCTTCATTAACATCCACTGGAGCATCAATAATAGTGTCAGCTATATGGATTTTAGGGTCGCCTTTAGGTAAAAATCCATTATCCATGATATCTTCGATTTGATTCAAGTTAATATTATAATCCCTCAATAACCTATCAGCCTTATAAAGTCTATTTTCACGTGATACGGATTCTGATGGACGATCAGATAATGGAGTATTTTCAAATGGGGTAAACCCACTATAATAGACTTCTGCTAAGCCCAGTTTATCATATTCATATCGTGAAGTATCTAAAATCTCTAAATCAGATTCATCGGAGGCCCCTATTATCATTTGTGTTGTCTGCCCTGATCTTGGATTAATCTTCTTAATCCATTTTTGACGTTTGATAATATCATTCTTATAGTCTTTAATACTTGTTAATTCTGCTAATCTTCCTTGATTAGGTGCTTCTATATTCACAGACATTCGGTCAGCATATTCACGAGCTTGCACTATTATGTCTTTCGAAGTCCCTGGGAGGACTTTAAAATGGATATATCCATCATATCCATGTTTTTGTCTTAGGTCTTT
>CAYREE010000101.1:8468-8682 GCA_964423225.1 uncultured archaeon
CGACCATCTTCTGACTGGTTTCATCCACGTCTGCCCCCATCCCAGAGGTGAGGAATAAACCATTTACGATACCCGAATCCAATAACCGGATGAATGATATTATGACCTCATTTTTTGATAATGTTAATCGATGTTTTCTTACATGACATGAATTCTCACAATACTTGCAGTCATAAGAACAAACATTTGTTAGAAGTGGTTTGAATAATCGAGG